>CAYLMG010000011.1:0-24317 GCA_964384565.1 uncultured Pirellulales bacterium
ATTTGCCCAGAATGACATTAAAGTGGTTATTGGTGCATCAGGCGATTCACCGGAAGACCTTTTATCAGCTTATTTGCAAGACACACTTGAAACAGGAGATAACATCTGTGACCATTAAGAAAAATCTTTACTTATGGAAGATACAGATATGATCCGTGAACATTTTATTAACCCAAAAAACACTGGTGAAATCCCTGATGCTAATGGTGCTGGAAATATCTGTTAAGAAAAATGTAGTAACGCAGTCAAGGTTTGAAGCAAAATGACCAACCAGCACCTTATCGATATGAAGTATAGGATTATCTAAAAGTTTTTTGATCTCATGGAAAAAGAGAAAGAAATCACCGGCTGCAAAAAGACAATTCAGCCGCCCGTGTATCTATTCATTTCAATTATAATCATTGTTGTTTTACCTTTTTTACTTCCTGTCAAGTTCATTGTTCCTTTTCCCTTTAACTTAATTGGCATTGTGCCTTTGCTATTTGGAATAATCGCCAATCTTCTTGCGGATAAGGCATTTAAGGACAATAATACAACTGTAAAATCTTTTCAGCCATCTTCTGCATTAATTACAACAGGTGTATTTCGGATAAGTCGAAATCCTATGTATCTTGGGTTTGTGTGCATACTTTTCGGCATTGCAATTCTGACAAAATGTTTGTCTGGATGTGTTGTGCCTGTTCTTTTTGCTGTTTTAATCGATAGAATTTTTATCTGTGTGGAAGAACAGATGCTTCAAGAACAATTTGGAAAAGATTGGCAGGATTATAAAAACCAAACGAGAAAATGGGTATGAATCTGAATGTTAACATCACAACTTTAGTTGAGAATAAATCACCCAATGCTCGTCTGCTGGCTGAGCATGGGCTTTCGTTCTGGCTTGAGTATGGGGGTAAACGGATTCTTTTCGATACAGGTCAGAGTGACATTCTTATTCAGAATTCAAAAGCACTCGGTATCAATTTAGCCGATGCTGACGCAATTGTGATAAGTCACGGCCATTATGACCATACCGGCGGTTTGGCTGCTGTACTTGATATTGCTGCGAAAGCAAAGATTTATCTGCACCCTGCGGCAATTGAACCAAAGTTTAGCCGAAAAGCTTCCGGAGTAAGGTCGATTGGTATGCCTGATTCGGCGAAGAAAGCTATTCAAAGACGCGAAGTTGTCTGGACAGAGGCGCCCGCCCAAATCTTTCCCGGAGTTATAGTAACCGGACAAGTACCACGTATTAACAATTTTGAAGATGTTGGAGGAGCATTCTTTCTTGACGAAAATTGCCGGAAGCCAGACAAACTGCTGGATGACCAGACATTATTTATGGAAACGGTAAAGGGATTGGTTATCGTTTTTGGTTGTGCACATTCAGGCGTGGTCAATATTTTGCATTATATTGCAGATTTAACCAAAACAAAGCAGTTTTACGCTGTAATGGGTGGGATGCACCTTTTGAATGCTTCTGAGGAAAGAATAAAGCGCACCATTGAAGTTACCAAACAATATAATGTGCAAAAGATTGGTTTGGCCCATTGTACTGGAAACAAAGCTGTCGAAAGATTTAATATAGCTTTCCCCAACCAATACTTTGTGTGTTCTGTGGGCACACAGATTGATTTATAGGATATAGAAACTTGATGGAATGAAAAATGAGCATTTCAAGAAATTATATAAAAATCAGAGAGGAAATTCCGAAGGATGTAACAATAGTTCTCTCTGTTAAAACAAGAACAGTTGAGCAGATAGAGGAAGTTATAGATGCAGGTGCTACTGATATAGGTCAAAATTATGTTCAGGAAGCCGGGCAAATGTACAGCGCTTTGCAAAAGAAAGCGGCTAAAGTTAAATGGCATATGATAGGTCATCTGCAAACGAACAAAATAAATAAGGCCTTAAGAATCTTTGATGTTATTCAAACGGTAGATTCCTTAGAAAAAGCAGTAGCTATTGACAAAAGAGTTGAAAAAGCAGGAAAGGAAATCGTTCCGGTTTATGTAGAGCTAAATATAGGCAGCGAATTTTCTAAAGCCGGAATAAAGCCGGCCGAACACGAACCATTTGAGCAGTATATGGAAAAAATGGCTCATGATATATCAGCCCTTAGTCATTTAAGGCTGGCCGGTTTGATGACTATGGGGCCTCGCTTTGGGAATCCTGAAGATGTCAGACCATATTTTAGAAGGACAAGAAGGATATTTGAAAAAATCAAAGCTCTTGATTTGCCGAACGTGGATATGAAGTATCTGTCTATGGGTATGACGAATTCATATAAAATCGCCATAGAGGAAGGCTCCAATATGGTCAGAATCGGGACGGCAATATTTGGAAAAAGAGCGTGTGACATTGAAGAAAACGGCAAACAATATTGATGAAAAATGATATGGAGAAATGGGAAACAGCCGATGGTGTGGAATTTCTAAAAAGGGTCGGGCTCAAGACCGGGCAGACAGTCCTTGATTTCGGCTGTAGAGTAGGCCATTACACAATTCCGGCAGCTAAGGTCGTCGGAAACAAAGGAATTGTTTATGGCGTGGACAAAGAACAGCATGCACTAAATGAGCTGCAACAAAAAGCAATTCACTTGAATTTAAAAAACATAAGAATAATAAACACTTCAGGCCGGATACAAATAGACTTAAAAAAGAACTCTATTGATATAGTTTTATTCTATGACGTTCTCCATTATCACGAAAAAAAAGAAAGAGAAAAGCTGTACACCGAAGCATATCGTGTTTTGAAACACGATGGCCTGTTTTCTGTTTACCCAAAGCATACCTTGGAAGATAATCCAATAATGGAGTTTCGAAACTTCACTTTAGAGGAGATTAAACAGGAGATTCAAAATTCAGATTTTGTTTTTGAGGAAAAGAGTTGTGGTCGTATAAGCCACGACGATGGGCTTAACAAAGGTTGTGTAATAAATTTCAGAAAAGGTGAGAGAAAAAAATGAAAGAAATCGATATTTCCAGAACAATTTACGAAGAATATAGCAGAAAACTATTAGAGCACCTTGAAAATGATGTCGTCGTGGTTGGTGCAGGCCCTGCGGGTTTAATTGCCGGCTACTATTTGTCTAAATCAGGGATTAAAACCGCGATACTTGAAAAAAGACTCTCAATAGGTGGGGGAATCTGGGGAGGAGCTGCAGGCTGGAATGTTATTACCGTTGAGGACAAAAATATCTTAGATGAAATAGGTGTGGCTACAAAGAAAAAAAACAACTTATACGTAGCAGATGCTGTGGAATTTGCAACCGCACTTGGCTATAGTGCCAAAAAAGCAGGAGCAGAAATATTCAACTTGATGGAAGCTGAAGATATTGTTGTAAAGCAGAATTGCATTGTGGGTGTTGTTGTTAATAACACGAACATAAAAACCTCCGGGTTATTAGTGGATCCTTTTTGCATATCTTCAAAATACACTATTGATGCAACAGGTCATCAAGCTGAAATAGTTAATATGCTGAAAAGGAAAAAGCCGGATTTCCATCCAGGCCAATTACAAGAAGGTTTTATGGATGTAGAGAATGCTGAGACTTCTGTTGTAGAAAAAGCAGGCGAGATTTACCCCGGACTTTACGTTGCTGGTATGTCTGTTTGTGCTGTCTTCGGTTTGCCGAGAATGGGACCTATTTTTGGCGGAATGTTAAAATCAGGAAAGAAAGCTGCTGAGTTGATAAGCGAAAGAACTTGACCCTCAAAGGGAGAACCAGAATGAAAATAACAATCGTGTATGACAATGAGGCAAATGCTGGCTTAGAATCGGGATGGGGTTTTTCCTGCTAAATAGAAACAGAAGGAAAAATTCTATTTGATACAGGTGATAACGGCAGAAAATTATTTTACAACCTCAGGCAACTAAATATTCAGCCTGAAAGTATCGCTGTCGTCGTTATCTTGCACAACCATTGAAGCTCTCAGGCGATATAATGTGGTTTGGCCCATTGTACAGGGAAAAAAGCTGTCGAAGAATTTAACACAGCTTTTCCCAGCCGATGCTTTATTTGTTCTGCTGGTAGCCAGGTAAATTTATAGGAAATAATAAGGATGTGTAAGATTATGGAAAAGATTACGATGACTCCGATTGGCGTTATACATTCACCATATGAAGACACGAAGGACGTTCCCATTCAGGGCAAACTCAAGTCTGAAGTGAAAGCATATATTAAACTAAAGAGCAAATATGCCGCGGGCCTCAAAGACTTGAATGGTTTCAGCCATGCTATTATTCTTTACTTTTTCCATAGGTCTCAAAGGGAAGAAATTCTCGGCAAACCATTTTTGGAAGATAAGGAGCACGGCATATTTGCGATAAGAAGCCCTCATCGGCCTAATCATATCGGCCTGTCCATAGTTCGAATCGAAAGTATCGAAGCCGACGAGTTACACTTCAGTGAAGTTGATGTTATCAACGGGACGCCTGTGCTGGATATAAAGCCTTACGTTAAACATTTCGATAGACGAAATAATGTTGTTTGTGGCTGGTTGGATAAACACTTTTCTTAGAATTCGCTGTCATCTGTCTATCATATAAACGATATCCTCGGCAATATTGGTGAGATAAGGATATTGCTGATTTTTAAATTCTAAATGCCTTACCTCTAACAGTAGTATCAAGTCGATGTTCTATAATCGTTGTTTTTTACTGGTCAGCTTAACGCGTAAAATGATTGTGAACAAAATCATTTTGGAGATAGTAACTAATAATAGGTACAAAGAAAATTTGAAGTTGCCTTTTATGTGCCTTTGAATTTAGGTAATTTTTGTTTAAGGGCAGTTAAGATGATGTTTACGATGGAACAGAGAGTTGCGAGCATGGAGCGGGAAATCGTCGTACTAAGGGATACGGTTAAGCTTCTGCATAAGATGCTCAAAGAGCAGCGGCAGTTGATAAACGATTATATTATACAGAAGGTTTCAGCAAGTAACGGCAACAATGGTCATAACGGCGAAGACGGCAGGCCTGAAGACGCCATATACACTTTTATCTGTAGAAGGAGAATGGACAAGCTCGGCAAAGATATCGAGAAGATGCGAAAGCTCGTAGATAATATAAGGTTTGGCGTAAAAGCCGGTTAGTTTTTTCGACGCAGCAGGCAGTGTTTTAGCTTAGCTACCTTTCGGCAATGTCAGTGTGTTGTGGCACCTTGGACATTTCACAGTGGAATGCTTAAAATTGGGGGGGATTTTTAATTTCAGGCCGCAGGTGCAGGCCAGGAACATAAAGCCGTTCACTCTTCTCATAATGTCACCAATATCGTGGATTTGTTTTTCTATTCGTTTCTTTTTTACCTCTTTTTCCTGAGCTTCCCTGATGTCGATTTGTTCCTTCGTTAAGGCGGTCGGCGGGATGATGGATTTTGTTTTTGTAATATCTGAGAAGGCTCTTGAATAATCATTGAATGATGCGCCGTGCATCATACTTCGAAGGATTCTTATTCTTTCCGAGATAGGGGGATGAGTGCTTGTGAGGTCAGATAGCTTTCTCGCCTTTGCTTTTTTGAAGGGATTGACAATGTACATTGGTGCTGTCACTTTGTTTGCGCTTGAAAGCTGGGCTGAGGTGTCACCTGCAATTTTTTCGAGAGCGCTCGCCAGGCCCTCGGGGTATCTGGTCAGCCGGGCTGCACCTGCATCAGCAAGATATTCTCGTTTCCTTGAAAGTGCGAAATATAACAGATATGCCATAATCGGTGCCAGAATTGCAGCGACGATTGCAATAATTAATAATATTAGCTGCGCTTGACCGCCGCCTTTACCGCCTGAAGAATACCTTCTTCTTGAGCCCATAGAGCTATAGAACATCCCTCTCAGGAAAACCTGTGAAAGCAGTACGATTGAGCCGAGCATAATACCCGCGAGCGTAACGAAAAGTATGTCGCGGTGCACGATGTGGCTTATTTCGTGGGCCATCACACCCTGAAGCTCGTCGCGGTTTAGTTTTCCGAGCAGACCTGCGGTTATGGCGACGGAAGCATTTTCAGGATTCCTGCCTGTGGCGAAGGCGTTGGGGGCCGGGTCGTTAATGATGTAAATTTTTGGCATTTTTGGAAGACCTGAAGCGATTTTCATTTCCTCGACGACGTTAAAAAGCTGAGGGTGAACATCGTGAGTTACCGGAACAGCTTTGCTTGAGGCCAGTAGGATACGGTCACCGCTTGAGAAGCTGATTATTGTGATAATCAGCCAGATTGCAGATGCTATGATAATGCCGAAAATACCCGCATCCAGTCCGAAGAAAGCAGAGCCGATAATAAAACCGAGCAGCAGCAGGACAACAGCCATCGTCACTATCAATATGACAGAGTTTCTTTTGTTGACTCTAATCAGTTCCCACATATACGGTTGCGAGCTTTCAGATGTTGGTTTTTATTTTTTCTGAAGAAGAATTTACGTACAAAAATCCTTCTATACTTAAGAGAGTATAGATTGATGTAAAAGTACAACACTAAAATTTGCTGCTCTTATTTCTCAGGTAAAGCTTACTTTCGGCACTTCTCTTTCTGCTGGGGCTTCGAGTTCAAAGAAGTCACGTTTAGTAAAACTGAACGTAGATGCGATTATATTCGAGGGAAACATCTGGGTTTTGTTGTTGAAGAAAAGAACCTGGTCGTTGTAGCTCTGCCTTGCAAAAGAGATTTTATTTTCAGTGCTTGTAAGCTCTTCCTGCAGAGCAAGAAAGTTCTGATTGGCTTTGAGGTCAGGGTAGTTTTCGACAACAAGCAGGAATTTGCTGAGCGCCTCGCCAAGAGCGCCCTCAGCCTTTGATGCTTCAGTCACGTTCCTGGCACCCATAGCCTGGCTTCTTGCTTTTGTTATCTCCTCGAAGGTTTCTCTTTCATGTTTCATATATCCTTTTGCGGTTTCGACGAGATTGGGAATGAGGTCGTGCCTCCTTTTGAGCTGGACATCTATCTGCGACCAGGAATTGTCAACCTGGTTCCTGAGCCGAACCAGCGAATTATAAATACCAATTATAGAAATAACCAGTATTCCCACGATGACAGCAGCAATGATAAGCGCTCCTACCATAGGTTTTCTCCTTCGAGATTAAATTGTTTGTTTTCTTGATTTTTACTGCTGCATCTTCTTTAAGACCAGAGCGATAATCAGCAGGACAACGCCGACACCAGCAAGAATCAGATACCACGACATAATTTTTCTCCTAAAAATTAGCAGTGAAAAATATTTTTTTACACTTGGTTTCCATTCTTTTTTTCGCTGAACATATCATCTAATATTTTTTGTATTTTATTCTCTTTGTCAAGCGCTGCTTTGTCAATGATATTCTGCAATTCCCCCTTATCAAACCACAGGCCGTGACCTTTAGGGCATCTGTCTATGAGCAGGGCAGGAGGGGATTTCCCGACGAGCACTTTTTGCATTTTTTTGTCGCAAATGGGACAAAGCCTGGGTTTTTCGGCGCTCTCTTGCTCTACTTTGAAAGAGTCTATTAACCTTTTGGCAGCTTCTGCATCCGCAAGCAATATTTCGAGCTCGCCAGCATCGAGCCAGATTCCGCTGCATTCAATACAGTGGTCTATTTCAACGTCAGCGAGTTCCAAAGTAATCATTGCATTTTTGCAAACAGGACAATCCATTTACCGTCCTTATTAAAATTACCTTCAGGTTTTTTTAGCACAGATTTATCGTCGAAGAACTTCAGTGACTTTCTTTCATAAATATATAGCTCAGTTAGAGTAATATTACAGCCCCGTACAGCTTACGTCAAGAATTAGGTTATAAAAAATGGCGCCAAAGAGCAAATATTTGCACTTGACGGTTTTTATTGATTATTGATAATTAGTCGTTTATAATTGATTTTAGATGGTTGGTTAAAGGTATTTTCTATGATAGTGGATTGCCATACCCATATTGACTTTACAGCAGGAGATGATTTATTATCGGAACATTTGTCAGCTGCAGAGACGGTTGACAAATGTATCGTTCTTGCGAATATCAGCGCGGACGATGAAGAGAACAAGAAGCTCGGCGAGTATGTCAGCGGTCATAAGGAAAAGCTCATTGGATTTGCATTTGCAGAGCCGAGCCGTGAGGTAATCGACGAAAAGAACTTAAGTTTGATTACGAATAAGATTGGTCTTTCAGGGACAGTTGTTTATTGTTCAGCCTGTGCATTCCACCCCGCACACAGCAGAGCGATGCTCTTTTACGAGGCAGCCGAGCAGCTTGGTATACCTGTATTTTTTCATAACGAGCAGGTTCTGGGCTGCGATGCGGTTCTTGAATATGCTCAGCCGTTTTTACTGGATGAAATAGCAAGAAGATTCAGTTCTCTAAAGATAATTATCGGCAGTATGGGGGTCCCTTTTGTCGAGCAGACACTGGCGATGGTAGCTAAGCATCCTAATGTATATGCGGATTTGACAATCAACAGAGAACGCATCTGGCAGGTTTATAATATTGTCGTCGCAGCCTATGAGGCTAAAGTGATGGACAAGCTTCTTTTCGGCAGTGGATTTCCGCTTGGCAGGGCAAATGAGAGTATTGAGGTGCTTTTGGGGTTTAATAAGCTGCTTGGGGATACGAATTTACCGACCGTTCCACGGGGTGATATTCGCAATATAGTCGAGCGTGACAGTTTGACTCTGCTGAGTATAAACAAGTAATAACAGGATTCTTTGTTAAAAAACTTATCTTTCTTAAATCATCAGTGATGGCTGGTAGGTTTGGAAGATGTTGATAGATTAAGAGATTTAGGAGATAGGCAGGGATGGTGCTTCTGGAAGAGCAAAGAGAAAGCTGGGGCTCAAGAGCAGGATTCATACTTGCAGCGATTGGCTCGGCAGTTGGTCTTGGGAATTTTTGGCGGTTTCCTTACGTGGCCTATAGCAACGGAGGCGGAGCCTTTTTAGTACCGTACATTATAGCTATAGTTGTTGTTGGCACTCCAATGCTGATTATGGAGTTTTCTCTGGGGCATTTCTCGCAACTGGCAGCTCCCGGAGCCTTTAAGGAGATTAATAAGCGAACTGAGTTTGTCGGCTGGTGGCCTATACTGCTTAGCTTTGTAATCTGCACATATTATTCAGTGATTCTGGCTTGGTGTCTGAATTATCTACTTTTCAGTTTTAAAGCAACGGTCCCCTGGTCTGCTGATGCGCAAAAGTTCTTTTTCGATGAATATCTCAGGTCAAACGAAGGTTTTGCACTTGGGCAGATACGTATCCCCATAGTGCTTTCACTGCTTGCTATCTGGATAGGTATGTATTTTTGTATTTTCAGGGGTGTTAAGTGGATAGGCAAGATAGTTTTATGGGCTGTGCCTTTTCCCTTGTTGATGCTGATACTTTTAATGATAAGAGGACTAACTCTTCAGGGTGCAGTGCAGGGCCTCGAGTACTATCTTGAGCCGGACTGGACGAGGCTTACCGAAGTTGTTGTTTGGCGGCGAGCTTTTGGACAGGTATTTTTTTCAATGACTGTGGCTTTCGGTGTTATGATAACGTATGCAAGTTTTTTACACCGTAAAAGCGATATTAATAACAATGCGGTGGTTGTTTCTATAACGAATATGGCGGCGAGTTTCGTCGCTGGTATAGCGGTTTTTACGACGATGGGTTCTTTTGCATTTCAAAAAGATGTGCCGGTTCACGAAGTTCTCAAAGACAGCCAAGGTTTTGCTCTTGCGTTTGTGGCATTTCCGACGGCCTTGAGTCAGCTGCCTGCGGTACAGTTTTTTAGTGTGCTCTTTTTTACGGCCTTGGTGTTGCTGGGGGTAAATTCGGCGTTTTCAATTACGGAGTCTGTGCTCGCCAGTGTCTATGATAAAACAAGCTGGTCAAGGCAGTCCATTTTGATATCAATGAGTGTGGTTGGTTTTTCCGTAGGTATTATATTCAGTACTCAAGGGGGTTTGAATTGGCTTTACACAATTGATGATTTTGTTAACGGTTCCTGGGGGATATTGCTCGTCGGTCTTATAGAGTGTCTTGTTGTGGGCTGGCTTTATGATGTGCATATTTTGCGACGCCATGCGAACACCCGTAGTGACTGGCAAATTGGAGTCTGGTGGGAATGGCTGATAAAATATGTTATACCTGTAGTGCTGGGTACGTTATTTGTTTGGAGTTTGATAGATGATTTCACGAAGAAGGATGGGTTTATAATCAGCAGAGCCAGCGGAAAAATCATTTGGCCTAATGTGGTTGGTCTCGGCCTGATGTTTTTTGTCTTTATAGTGTCTTTGGTTTTGAGCAGGATAGGAAGGACGGATTATCACACTGAGGGCAATCAAAATGTACAGTAGCGATATTTTGGGATTTAAAGATTTTTTCGAAGGTATTTTGTCAGAGGTAACGTATGACGGACAGCTCTCAGCGGTGGCATATATAATCTTGTCAGTAGCTTTGTTCGTGATAATAGGAGGGCTTGCCTGGTGTTTTTACCGGGCGATAATGGCTAGTGGCCAGGAGGCGCCGGAACAGCATCCGGACGAAGTTGGAGACGAGAGCAAACAATAATTCATAATCCTTGATTTCTTAACTATCCACATTTCTTCGCAGGGGCTCTATTTAAAGGCAGGGGGGTAGATAAGAAAAGCCATTATTTTGGCTTGAAGCCTGTTAGATTATTTTTTGTATATTTTTCGCAGGCCTTTTCCAAATCCACATCATTGATATTGGCGAGTGTGCATAACCAGGCAAAAACGTCAGAGAATTCATCCGCTTTGTTTTTATCGTCACCCGAGGCCAGTACAGTGGCGAGTTCACCGACTTCTTCGATAAACCACAAGAAGGTCCGAGCAGTTCCTCTTTGCCGGTCTCTCTTCTCGTATTTTTTTGAGATTATTTTCTGGAATTCGCTGATATCCATTTTTAGCGCATAACATATAGCTGTGGCTATATAATCCCCTATAGCTATCAGCCACAGCTATACGTTATTCCATTCTGATAGTTTTTATAAAATATCAGAAATTT
Source organism: uncultured Pirellulales bacterium (assembly GCA_964384565.1). Taxonomy (GTDB): domain Bacteria; phylum Planctomycetota; class Phycisphaerae; order Sedimentisphaerales; family Anaerobacaceae; genus CAYLMG01. The sequence goes on from CAYLMG010000011.1 coordinate 10,937, forward strand.
TAGCTTTTTCGAAGACCGCTCTTGCCGAAGCAAGGGCTTTTTCGTAAATTTGTTCGGCCTTCGTACCGAATTTTTCCTTTGGTGCAAGTTCCTTAAGGTCGAGCTGGCTAATCATTGGCCCTTCAACAGCTTCGATTATCTGGAGCATATTGATTTTCTTTATTGACCTTGCCAGAGAGAATCCGCCTCTTGGCCCTCTTTTGCTTCTCAGGATGTTAGCCCTGACCATCTGCTGCAGAATTTTCAGCAGGTATTCCAAAGGTATGCCGTACTCTTTGGCTATACTTTGTGAAAGAATGATCGGCTGGTTCTGATGTTTGGCGATATAGCCGACTGCGAGAATGCCGTAACCTGTAGACCTACTTATTCTCATTTTTTTCTCCTTTGAAATAAAATCAACATTTTCTAAACTTTTCGCATATTATAGATTATAAAGCCAAAGTGGGTATCAGGATATTCCTTACTTTTAAATGAAAAATGCCTTATTGTCTCCCGTTTCAGAACATAACTTTATATATTTCGCAAATCTGCAAAGCTTACGTAAGTTCAGACGCCAACCATAAACTAAAAAGAGTCTTTATGACATATCCCCCTCGGGTGTGGCTATTCAGGATATGTCAATTTTGTAACTATGTAAACATCCCTAACAATTCAGGGCATATTATTCACGACCTAAATTGAATTGCAAGAATTTTTTGAAAAAAAATAAAATTTATTTTTTCGGTTGATAATAACAAAGCAAAACTGTAATTTTATCTGTTAATCGCACCCTTGACATTCTTCTGCAGGTCTTGTATAAATTGATATTCTTTACAAACTGGTGATTTTAGGAAAATTGATATGGCCACGACTAAGCCCGGGATAAGCGTTCAATATGGGGAAAATGCAACAATCGTTACTTTCCTCAACGAGAAAATTCTCGAAGAGAAGGACATTAAGACTCTGCAGGACTCTGTTATGTCGGTTATTGAGCAATCAGACCAAATCAATATGATTCTTGATTTCGGAAACGTTAAGTTTCTATCTTCAGCGGTTTTAGGACTGTTATTGCGTATCAGTAAAAAGATTTACGAGCGTGACAGTCAGTTAAGATTGTGTAATATAAACCCGAAGATTTATGAAATTTTCAAGATAACGAGGCTGAATAAGATTTTTGAGATATATTCCGATCTTGATAGTGCTATGGAAGCTTTGCCCGGGCAGAATTAAATAATTGTTCTTAGCGCCGGCAGAGGATTCGTTTTATATTGTAAAATCAGCCTTAATAAACAAGCAGCGGTTTTGTAGAGTTAAAAGTTTATGTTATCAAAATCACCATTGGGTGTACCAATTGTTATCGAAAGCAGTTCGTCTGCGATTGAACAGGTATGTGAGCATATCCTCTCAGAACTACAGGCCGACAATTTTTCAAAGGAGGACGTTTTTGCTGTTCATCTCGGATTGGAAGAAGCGTTTCTCAACGCTATAAAACACGGTAACAAGGATGATACCACTCGGAAGGTGATGATTAATTACAGCATCAGGCCGGATGAGGTCGAGATTTTTATGAAAGACCAGGGACAGGGATTTGACCCGGATTCGGTTCCTGACCCGCGATGTGGTGATAATATATATAAAGTAGGGGGTAGAGGTCTGTTTCTTATTCGTTCTTATATGGATTTAACAGAATTTAATGAGCAGGGAAACTGCATTCGCATGGTTAAATATAACAGTAACAAAAAATCATTAGCCTCAAAGGAGAAACAGCCGATAAACTAAAAGTTGTCAGGTTAGCTATTATGCTTATTTAGGCTAATAAGGAGGTATAGGTAAGATATGTTGTGCAAAGTGTTGATTTGCTGCAGTTGTGTTTTCATTTTAGGAGGTTGTATCTACAAGGAAGAACCTGTTCTTGAGGTTGATTCAGGCTGGAAAAGTAGTATTACTCAGCCGGTAGTAACAAAGAAGGTGGTAATAAAAGAAACCAGCAGCATACCCGCGGAGTGGGTACCGCCTACATATCTTGAAAAACGCTGGACAGCGATAGTAATTCATCATTCGGCGACGAGCTACGGCAATGCGGCTATATTTGATAAATGGCACAAGGAAAGTAATAACTGGAACGGTATTGGTTATGATTTTGTTATCGGCAATGGCACTGACAGCCCGGATGGAAAAGTTGAGGTCACATTCAGATGGCGCGAGCAGCAAACCGGGGCCCACTGCGGCGGCACGCCGAATAACTGGGCCAACGAGGAAGCCATAGGGATTTGTCTGGTCGGTAATTTCAACAATAGAGAACCTTCCGAACGTCAGATGCAGTCTCTTGTAAAACTTGTCAGATTTCTTCAGAAACGTTACAGAATCGATAAAAGCCGGATTTTTGGCCATAAGAACACGCCGGGAGCACGTCCCACAGAATGCCCGGGAAGTATGTTTCCAATGGCGGGGCTTAAGTCAATGCTTTGATATTTTTCCCTGCTGATTCATCCATTACTCATAAGCGTCCCATAAACAAAGGCATATATCAAACTGATAGTCTTTTGTATGGTTTAGGCAGACAGAATCTGTGCAAATGCATAAGCATAGAAAGTGCACCTGCAAATATGCCGAAATTAGATTATACGTATATTAGGACAGATTAAAACGTGGGGGGAATTGGAAGAATGGATATGTATGATTCGACATTTTCGCCGGCAGGAGTATTAAGCGAACAAATAGCTCGCCAGTTATTTGAGATTCTACCCGATAGAGGCCCTATTATGGTAATTCTTGATAGGGATGGCAACTGCTGGCCAAGCAATTCCGAAAGGTTTTCAGAATTAAAGCTTAGCGAGTCATTTCTAAAAGAGCTGTGCGACAAGATTGATGACGGAGCAGAACCAGTCATAACGCAGTTCGGTGAGGTGAGTATAATTTGTGCCCAGCTTGCCACAAAGCAGAACAACTGCGGTTATGTTCTGATAGCATTACCGCAATACAGCCCTGAATCGACCTTGATTAATATTGATTTGCTTGAGATTTTGATAAGTCAGGTTAATCTGATAGCGAAACTTGTTGAGAAAAACAGCCTTTTGTATGAGCTTCAAATGAGACAGCATTCCGGCTCAGGTGTGCATAATCAAAACTGACAAAAATCAAGTAATGAGATAATTTCACATTTCGTGTTCAACTCTTCTTGACCATATTTTTATTCGGCGTTAGTTTTCAGTCTTTTTTAGGTAGTAATGGTCTTTGAATAAAAAGATGGAAAGTTTAGTTGAGTTTGCAGCTATAACCGTTATAATACTGTTCCCAGGTAAAACAGAAGATAAGTAATAAAAATAGGCACGGTTCTTCTTAAGGATTTTGTATTAACTGTAATTTGGGGCGACAAGTGAAGTTTCAGGTATTCAAAGACGGCAAATTAGCCAAAGATTTTAATTTAAGCGGTGCTTATGTTTTCGGCAGCGACGGCATAGCAATCCGCCGTGTTAAAATTGGGTTCAAAAACGGTATAATCGAATGCAAAAAGCCGCACCAGGCGACATCCGGCTTGTCATTACTCTGGCTGGTGGATGGTTTCGGGACGCTGATTCTGCCGACGACTTGTCTTCCTGAGCGTGATAGGCCGTACATCTTGAATGTAGAGATAGCCCGGGCGAGACTTATGCAGATTATCACAAAGTGTGAAGACTGGGCTTATTTTGACGAGGTAAAGGGACTAACACATATTTTAAGAGACGCGCAGGAGTTATTTATCCAGGCTATTGAGAATATCTCATCACCGGCCGTTGCTTCGAAACAGGCGGATGCTTCGCTTCGCAAGGCAATGATATTTTCAGAAAAGCTCGCTATTCAGCGTGCGGAGTCTTTATTTAATGCCAAAAGCATCAGTCATGGTTTCAGCAGGGGCTGTCTGGGTTGTCGAATAGATGCCGACCAGATACACAGCGAAAAATATGTTGAGAAGCTTATGGAGTTGTTCGGTTTTGTGATGCTGCCGATAAGGTGGGCTGAGATTGAGCAGAAAAAAGAAGTTTATGATTTTTCAAGTATTGATGCATGTATTCAGGCTTTGAGCAAGAAGAAGCTTGCTATATGTGCCGGGCCGCTTATACATTTTTCCTGTGACTATCTTCCAAGCTGGCTGATGACAGGCAAGACCGACTTCGAGAAGATACGTGAGAGTGCATATCAGTTCGTAACAAAAATGGTTGCCCGCTATGCAGACCGGATACGTTCGTGGTCTGTTATCGGCGGCTTGAATCTGCACAATTACTTCGGCTTTAATTTCGAAGAGATTCTCGAAATGACCCGGGCGGTTATGATGGCCGTCAAAGCCGTCAGCAACAGGGTATTGAAGATAATAGAGATTAGCAACTGCTGGGGAGAATACTATGCGACTGTGCCAAATACGATACCGCCGCTTGTGTATATTGATATGATACTGCAGAGTGGTATAAGCTTTGATGCGTTCGGTTTGCAGATGCAGTTCGGCAAAAATGAGTCAGGAATGCAGGTGCGGGATATGATGGAGATATCCGCAAATTTAGATAGATTTGCTGCAGCGAGCAGGGCGATGTATATAACAGGAGTTGAGGTTCCCAGCGAGCCGTCGTCATCGAAGGACAGGGCACTTGCAGGACAATGGCACGGCCGATGGAACCAGACACTTCAGGCTCAATGGCTTGAGCAGTTTTATAAGATAGCACTCAGCAAGCCCTTTATTGACAGTATTGTGTATTCAAATCTTACAGACGCAGACAAATGCGATATCGAGCATAGCGGTTTGTTGACGAAAGAGCTTGAAAGTAAGGAATCTTTTCTAAGGCTGAGAAAACTTCATAGGATTATCTTTACAAGATGAGATTATTACTATTAAGGTCAGACCGTATCAGGGGGAAAACGATATATGTTGGATGAAGAATTTGAGCGCAGCGATACAAAAAGGGGAGCAGGATTTGATATTGCATTTTTGATTGCAGTTATTTTTTGTGTGCTTCTGAGTGTTGTTTTTGCTATTTTCTTTTTTGATACCGGTGTCGACGGTATGACAGGGCTTGACGGGCGGATAAATCCAAACACTGCCGAACAGGCTGCATTGGAGGCGCTGCCTGGTATAGGTCCTTCAAAAGCGGCGGCTATAGTCTCTTATCGGCAGCAGTTTGCAGCAGAGCCAAACAAGGACACCTTTAGAAAAGCCGAGGATTTGCAGAAGGTTAATGGAATCGGTGAAAAGACAGCTGAAAATATAAAACCATTTCTAAAGTTTGAATAAGTATTCTGTGTCGGATAGAAGCTGTAATTATGAAGAAAAGTCTCTTAACTTTACTTTGCGCAGTTGTCTTATTAAGTGGCTGCTCATATTCCCGGAATCTAAAGGTTTTAACGCGGAAGCAGGCGACAGAGGACCTCTGTTATCTGGTTGAAAGCATTGAGACTATAAGTTACAAACCTTTCAGCAGGGTGCCAAAGAAAGATTTTGATTATTGTGTCGAAAGAATAAAATCAGGTCTTGGCGAACAGGTCAGCCGAAAAGATTTTTCGGCTTCAATAATGGAATTGCTTGCTATGCTCAGAGACGACCATACCAATCTCGGCTCTTTCCCTGATTTTGTCGAATATGTCAAATCAGGAGGTAAAGTCTTACCGCTTCAATTGATGTATAAAGACGGCGATTTTATTGTTATGAACGTTGAGGATGCCAATGAGCCGGGTGCATTGAAGACAGATGTCAGGCTTGTAGAAATTGATGATAAGCCGCTAAATTCTTTTATCGAGCGTTATCGTAGATATATCTCTGCCAACACAGATTATTTTAAAGATATACTTATTGCAATGCGCTTTGCAATGTATCTGTGGTATTTTGAGGGACATCGTGATAGTTTCAGGATTAAAATGGAGGACGAAAAAGGCCTGTCTCATACAAAAATGGTCGAGAATGTGAGCGCGAATATAGAGATTAAAAAGAAAAAGGTTAAAGCTAAAGATATGTTTGCGTATCGCTTTTATAAAAACGGCAGCGTATGTTTTTTCAGTGCATTGTCGTTTAATTCGTTGAATGAGGATTTGACGGAAAATATCTGGGTTCGCAAAAGATTGATAAAAATACTTAACAATCTTAAATCTGATATGAAAAAGAGAAAAAGTTCAATACTAATTGTGGATATTCGCAATAACGGCGGCGGTGATACTTATTACGGCGTGGAATTATTAAAAAGAACATCGAGCAGGCCTTTCAAAAAACCTGAAAGGCATATACGAAATTCAAGAGCAGCCAGAAAAGCTTACATAATTAACGGACTGGAGAAGAACTGGATACCGGCTTTTCTTCATTTGGAAAATATCATCGATTTTAATTTGTATGGTTTGAAAGCGAAAGATTTTGAAATAGAAGGTCAATACTGGTACAGCAAACAGCAGTTAACTAAACCTTTAGCCGACAGTTGGGATGGCAGGCTCGTTGTACTGGTTAACGGCTTGACAGGCTCAGCTGCAGCAGAATTTGCAAGTATTGTAAAGGATAACCAGCTTGGAATTATTGCCGGTAAAGAAACAGGCGGAAGGGCAAGTTTTTATGGAGGTTCAGTCCCTTTAATTTTGCCCAGCAGTGGACTGATATGTTATTTATCTACCGAAAAAGTTACACGGCCGGGCGGCTTTGACGACGGCAGAGGCATATTGCCGGATTTCGAGCTCGATGTAACATTAGAGGATGATGTTTTGGTTGAAAAAATTTGCAATCATATTATGATAGAATCAATAAATTGATAACCTTGTAAAAGGTCACTAACTTTTTATGGAAGAATGGCAGATTAGTAAATCTCTTGGACAATGCTGCGGAACGGGAAGGGCCATACAGGCCGGTGAAGACTATTTCGCTGCTCTGGTTGAGACAGAAGACGGTTTGCAGAGGCGGGATTTTTGTCTCGATTACTGGCAGCAAAACACGCCTGCAGTTTTCTGCTTTTGGAAAAGCCGAATGCCCCGCTCGGATGAAAAGAGACAAATATTTATTGATGACGATATGCTGTTCTCTTTCTTTGAACGCCTTGCAACAGAGACTGAACAGGAAAGGTTGAATTTTAGATTTGTACTGGCTTTAATTCTGATGAGAAAGAGAAAACTCAAATATGACTCTTCTCGCAGCGAGGACGGAAAAGAAATATGGCGGCTGCGCGTAGTTGGCAGCGGTGAGTTTGCTGATGTAGTCAATACTCATCTGGACCAGGAGCAGATTGAGCAGCTGTCGTCGCAATTGGGGCAAATTCTGCAGGCCGATTTGTAATTGAATCTCGTGTTTCGGTGGTTAATTTTTTTATGATAAGAGTGATTTTTATAACCTTGTTATTGATGGTTGTTTCTTTTGCCGGCTGTGCGCCGCCGCCGGTCAAGCCGAAGAAGATTTGTCCGGGCAAACAATCGGCGGCTGAGGCTTTGCAGACTCTTTCTTCCCAGGCAGAGCAGATTAAATCTTTCAAGGCAAACGGTCAGTGTTTTGCCAGGTTTTATGATGATGACGGTAAAAGGAAAAAGGAAGAGTTTACAATCAAGCTCTGGTTGAATCCGGAAAGCGAGATTCGCCTGTTCGGCGACATCGCCTTCAATGCCAGAGGACTCGATATAGGCTCAAACGAAGATGAATTCTGGGTCGGGGCCAAACCAAAGGAGATAGGCAGCAGTTTTTACTGGGGCAGCTGGAACGAGCAAAAAGAGAAGACGCTGCTGATGCTGGGCCCGAAACTCTTACTCGAGGCCCTGGGTATTGTTGATTACAGCGAGCAGCAGGACTGGTCATTTTCCAATGAGAAAGGCTTCGATGTCATTACAAAACAAGATGGAGAAAAAGCAGTAAAAAAGGTATACATATCAACCTGTGACTACAGAACAGCAAAGATTGAATATTTCGATGATGAAAATAAAACGGCAGCAGCTCTGGAGTTGGCAAAATATAAGGTTTTCTTTGATGACGTTGTAATTCCGAAGGAGATAAAGATAACAATTGCCGGTACAGAGGGCAAAGACGACAATTTCAGGATTGTAGTAAAGAAGTTACAGCCGTTCGAGTTCACCGAAGACAAACGCACTGTATTTTTCAGCAGGCCCGAGCAGCCAAAGGGTTTTAAGAATATTTACAAAATCGTCAACGGTGAGTTAATCGAGCAGCAGTAAATTTTTTAATGGAGAAAGGCTATGGCGAGAAAAAGATTGAAAGAGAAAATACGCGAAGGACTATTTCTGCTCGACGGTGCTATGGGTTCGCATTTACTCGCTCGGGGTATTAAAGCAGGCAGGGCTCTTGTTTATGCGAACATAGACTCTGCAAAAATAGTGTATGAGATTCATAAATCTTATTTTGAGGCCGGTAGCGATGCTGTTATTACAAATACTTTTGGCGCCAATGAATTTTCGCTCAATCGTTATGAGCTCGCTGACAAGGTTGTTGAAATTAACAAGGCCGGTGCAAAGATTGCTCGCGATGCTGCCGGTGAGGACAGGTACGTGCTGGGTGACATCGGTCCCAGCGGTGAATTTCTCGAGCCGCTGGGAAACGTAAAGCCCGAAGACTTAAAGGCTGCCTATAGCAAGCAGGCTGAGGCTTTGCTGATAGGAGGGGTGGATGGTTTTATAATTGAGACTATGAGCGCTGCTGATGAAAATTCAGCGGTAATTCAAGCGGTACGGTCGGTTTGCGGAAGATTGCCCGTTTTTGCGTCAATGGCATTTGACAAGGTTAGCGATGGTTTCAGGACCTCGATGGGAGTGGATGTATCGACGGCGGTTTCGGCTATGCTCGAAGCAGGTGCTGATGCGGTCGGCTTTAACTGCGGCACCGTTTCGCTCGGGGATTACGAACTTCTGGCAAGAGAATATGTCGCAGTTGCACGGGCACTTAAAGAAGATATAGCGATTTATGCAGAACCCAATGCCGGCGAGCCGGAGGTCGATTCCGGCAGGGCCGTTTATCGTATCCTGCCGGAAGATTTTGCTCTGACTATTAAAGAGATTTACTCTGCCGGTATACATATAATCGGCGGCTGCTGCGGTACCGGGCCCGAACATATCAAAGCGATAGCAGAGCTTTTAAGGCAACACAAAAAGCAGCTTTAAGAGCCTTTTGCTTCATGTTGGTAGTGTAAATACTACCCGCTTTTTTTCTAAAATAGCTGCAAAGTTTTATTCTTAAAAAGGCTATGGCGGGTTTAGTTTTCTTGACTTCTGAGTCGTTTGGGATTATTCTAATTGCTGTTAAAATTGAAGCCAATATTCAGTAGAGGACGGCGATAGACCTATGAAGGAGTCCAAGTCGATTGAGGAGCGGTTCGAGGATATGCGTATCCTCGATGAGCTTAAAAATTCATATCTGAACTACGCGATGAGCGTGATTGTTTCTCGTGCTTTGCCTGACGTTCGCGATGGTTTAAAACCTTCACAGCGGCGTATTCTCGTAGCGATGAATGATTTGAACCTCGGCCCGAGAAGCAAGCACAGAAAGTGCGCCAAGATTGTCGGCGACACAGGTGGTAACTACCATCCTCACGGTGACCAGGCGACCTACGGAACACTGGTACGTCTGGGGCAGTCGTGGAATATGAGATATACGCTTGTGGACCCGCAGGGTAATTTCGGGAGTATAGATAACGACCCGCCTGCAGCAATGAGATATACAGAAGCAAGGATGACTTCCGCGGCAATGGATATGCTCGACGACCTTAAATACGATACTGTCGATTTCGTACCTAACTATGATGAGACAAGGACTGAGCCTGTCGTGTTGCCGTCGAAGTTCCCAAACCTTCTTGTGAATGGCTCGACCGGCATTGCGGTTGGTATGGCGACGAATATACCGCCGCATAATATAGGTGAAATTTGTGATGCGCTGCTTTTGGTTATCAATGACCCTGACTGCGGCTTCAAGGATATTATGAAGGTTCTGCCTGGCCCTGATTTTCCCACCGGTGCGAATATTTGCGGCAGCAAGGGCATTATCGATGCCTACACGACCGGCAGGGGGCATCTAACGATTCGCGCTGAGACTAAGATTGAGAGTAGCAAGCGCGGTAAAGAAAGGATTGTAATCACAGAAATCCCTTATATGGTAATCAAGACGACAATTGTTTCCAAGACTGCCGACTGCGTTCGTAACAATCAAATATCCGAGATTGCCGACGTGCGTGACGAGTCCGACCGTCACGGCCTGCGTATAGTTGTTGAGCTGAAAAAAGAAGCTGATGCACAGGTAGCTTTGAATAAGCTGTATCGTTATACACCCCTGCAGTCGACATTTGCGATAGCAAACATAGCGCTGGTGAATAACCGTCCCGAAATATTAAATATCAAACAGATGCTCAGCCTTTTTATTGAGCATCGCAGGATTGTCGTTCGTCGTCGCAGCAGCTTTTTGCTCAAAAGATGCCGTAACAGGGCACACATTCTTGAAGGCCTGATACTTGCCGTAAGTGACATCGATGAGATTATAGAGATTATCAAGAAATCACCCGACGCTCCGACGGCAAAGCTAAACTTGATGAAAAAACCGCTGCGGTTGGAACAGACGGCCACTCTCAGAAAAATCTTGCCCAAGGCTTTTGTTAAGGAAAAAAGCAAATCCAAACATTATCTAACAGGCCCGCAGGCCGATGCAATATTAACGATGCAGCTTCAGAGACTCACAGGCCTTGAGATGGAAAAGCTCGCCAAAGAGTACGTCGGCCTTGTAGAGCAAATAGAAGGTTTTGAAGCGATACTGGCGGATGAGCAAATTTTGATGGATGTGATTCGCGAAGACATATACGAGATAAGGGAAAAATACAACGACAAGAGAACGACGAGAATTGTGGGCTCAGCTGAGCAGCTTGACGTCGAAGATTTAATCGCAGAAGAAGAGGTGATAGTAACACTGAGTCACGAAGGCTATATTAAGCGAATGCCGATAGACACGTATCACAAGCAGGGCAGAGGCGGTATGGGAATTATCGGCTCGGATACCAAGGAAGGTGATTTTATAGAGCATCTTTTTGTCGCCTCGACGCACGATTATCTCTTGATTTTTACCAACAGGGGCAAGTGCTACTGGCTGAAAGTCTATGACGTGCCGAGTATGTCCAGGCAAAGCAAGGGAAGGAGCATTGCGAACCTTCTTAAGCTTGGCGACCAGCAGATAGCGCAGGTTATTAATGTTCGCAAATTTGATGACGAGGACCGTCAGCTTGTAATGGCGACGAAGAACGGTACTATAAAAAAGACCAAACTTAATGCTTACAGCCATCCGAGAGCGACGGGTGTCATCGCTATTAATCTTGACCCTGATGATTCGGTTATCGGGGTTGTTATGACCGGCGGGCAGGACCATATCGTACTTGGGACGCGTGAAGGAATGGCGATAAGATTCGATGAGAACCACGTTCGTTCGATGGGTAGAAGTGCTCGCGGCGTCAGGGGGATAAGGCTCAGGTCGAAGGATTACGTTGTAGGTATGGTTATTGCCGAGAAAAATGCTGCGCTGCTTACGGTATGTGAGAAAGGTTACGGCAAGAGAACCAGCTTTGATAGTTACAGGTCTCAATCAAGAGGCGGAGTCGGACTGAAAAATATCAAAACTTCCGAACGCAACGGCAAGGTCGTGGCACTGGAGGCGGTTCAGTATTCGGATGAGATTATGCTGATAACGGCGAATGGTATAATTATCAGGACAGGCCTCGACCAGATTCGCTCAATAGGCAGAAATACACAGGGCGTTCGTTTAATCAAGCTGAAGGCCGGTGACAAACTCGTGGCTGCGGAAAAAATAGTTATCGAAGGTGAGAAAAACTCGCAGAAGAAACCAGAAGATAAAGATAACTCGCAAAGTAAAGCCGAATCGAAAGTCAAAAATAGTCCTCACAAAATGTCAAAGCAGAAGAAGAAATCAAGAACCGGCTCTGAGAAGAAAACGAAGTCAGGCAGGAAAAAAGCTAAACCAAAAAAGAAAAAACAAGGCAAAAAAAAACGTAAATCAAGATAATTCTTCACGTTACCTGAAAAAATTGGAGGCAGATGGTTCAAAGTAGGACTAAATCAGCAAGACAAATTTTTCCCGTTTATGTAATTGTCAGCGAAGATAAATCACTGCTCAGCGCAGAATGTGAAAGGCTCATAGAAAAATTGTTAACCCCCGCTGAACGAATGACCGGACTTTTTACTGCCGACCCAAAGCAAATCTCAGTTACCGAAGTATTGGATGAATTGCGGACGCTTCCATTTTTAGCTCAAAAGAGGGTCGTTGTAATCAGAGATGCGGATAAATTCATATCGGACAACCGCCAGCAGCTTGAACGTTATTTTGATAATCCCTGCCGGACAGCAGCGCTAATTCTGACGGTCGGGAAATGGCCCACAAACACCAAACTTGCCAAAAAGCTCCCTGAATATGGCAAATTGATTGCTGTTAACGAGCCTAAGGGCAGTCAGCTTCAGAAACGCCTTATTCAGTACGCATCAGACGCACACAACAAACTGCTCAGCCGGGATGCAGCCCAGCTTATAATCGAGCTGGCCGGCGAGAAGCTTGCCAGACTTTATACGGAAATAGACAAGCTGGCAATATTTTCAGAAGGACAAAAAGAAATAACGATTGAACATATAGAGTCACTCATAGGACGAAATCGGCTTTTCAATGCCTTTGAAGTCATCGATAGCTGTCTTGCCGGAAATTCGCAGCAAGCTGTCAGCAGGTTGAGGGAAATGTTTACAGCAGACAGCTCCGCAGAGTACAAAGTAGTAGGCGCTTTTGCCTATCATGTACGCAGGATGTTCAGCGCTAAAGTTTTGTTGCAGAGAGGCCTGAGGACAGACGAGGTCGCAAGGCAGATGTGGATAAGGTCGAATAGTCAGGCTTTTTTTGAACAGATTCAAAAGTTGACTTTGGAGCAGATAGGTTCTCTTTTAGAGCTCCTCGCCCGGATTGATTACAAAATTAAAACCGGCAAAACAAAAGCCAACATAGCTATTGAGCAATTGGTTTTAAGCCTTGCCGGCAATTAATTTCTATTTTGATTTATTGCTGAACTTAAAAATGCAACATAAAGTCAGAAAAAATAACTTTCTCAATTTTTGAAATCAAAGCTCCCTTCCTCAGGCAACCTCTTGGTATACCTTTACTTTAAATCATCCAACATCTGGCAAAGTAACAACAGTATCACTTTGACTCGAAACAATTCCCAGCCTTTCAGTAACCTGTTACCTGCTTTAAGCCCTGCCGATTTTCTTCAGATATCTCTTTGACTTCTTTAATCCCATTCTCGATGCTTTTTTCTTGACCGTATCAACGCTGCGCCTCAATCTTTTGGCTATCATAGCGGTGGGATTTTCAGCGAAAAGCTTTTTTAGCATGTTCACATCGGCTGTTGACCACATCCCCTTTCTGCCTTTGCCTTTCTTT
>CAYLMG010000012.1:0-7094 GCA_964384565.1 uncultured Pirellulales bacterium
CAGCCGAGAAACGCGTTGATTGGGCTGTAGTAATATAATCGCCGACATCTACAGCCTTTTCGGGCTCGAGCGCCTCGGCAACCCAGGCGATGGATTCAAGGTTTACATCAGACGAAGTGCGTTTGTCAATAAGAGCATCCACATCACTTTCAACAAGGCCGGGCAGACAAAGCAGCACCTCCCGCGGCGCAAGATTCACATTAACACGTCCTGTTATATACTGCTCACCAGTTGTGGTTATCCTGTCTGCTATTTGTTCGAACTCCTCATACGTCATGAGGCTTTTAAAATAAAAATCCAGAATATTTCTAAAATCACGGTTTGACTGAGCTAATATATTGCCTGATATCTCATTGTAGCGGTCTTCGGTGACCATCTGCCGGATAAAATCCAATAACTCACTGAGCTGCTCATTCACATTGATTCTTGCTTCGCCCGACTGACTGACATTTTCTTCTGAACTGTAAACAGTTACATAATCGTAAAATCCGCGGTCAAGACGGCCGTCCCTGTTATCAGCAGGCTTGCTTTCGGCGGCATCGTTTTCGTTATAGTTAAGAACACCATTTCTGTTCATATCCTCGCCATAAAGAATCTCAGGCGAAGCACCCCTGAGAAGCAGAACCTCCTCGACGGTTTCGAGCGGTGCATTCTTGCAGTAATAGGGTTCATCAAGAAGAAGATAATATTCGCTTTCGGCGCCGCCCGGCGAGATTTCGCTGTCCTCATCCCGCCAATCTTCAATTGCAGCAGCCAACTCGGCAGTCATACCCGGCAGTTTCAACAGCATATCCAACCGGGCAGTGTTCAGGTTTATTCTGGATGATTCGTCCGATATCCCGAAGTCATAACTTTTATCATCCGCCAGATTCGAACGCAGAAGCCAGAAGTAACCGCTACCCACCTGCATTTGCTCATACGGATTATCAGATTCCAGTGTTACTGTGTCATCGCCGCTGTTAAGCTGGGCGATAATAAACTGCACGGCTCCGTAAGCAGCGGCTTCAGCCTGCACCGACGCAAGGTAATTTGCCGAGGCAATCGCCTCAACTCGTATGTAACGCGCAAAAACGAGAACCAGTCCGGCAAGAGCAAGAACAATCCAAATCGTAACGATTAAAACAGTGCCGTTGACGCTACGGTTTTTCATAATGGATTGATTGTTTCTACTACAAAACATATTTCATTACCCTCTTTCGGTTAAAAACCGGTCTGGCTAGTTACTCCGTCCGACGATGATATGTTACTGCAGGGGACAATAAAGGCATAACTAAGCTGATAGTTTTCGTATTCACCCTGCTCGTTTTTCTCTTCGCGTTTAATTTCAAGACTTACTCCAATCGTTTTCGGCAAAGTATTGTTTTGCAAAACCGAGTCCCATTCATCCCACCAGCTATAGCCGTCGAAGTACCCGACATTGAATGAGACAACTCTTCGACACAGAACTTCCTCGAAGGGCTGCACTGTTTTCGGAGAGAGCAAATTCGTGGTTGTCCTTCGAACCAGAACACTTCGCTCCGGCTCAGAAGACGGAATAAAAACAAGCTCGACCTTTCTGACATCACAACCGGCCTGCTGAAGCTCAGCGGCATTACTGCTCGAATAAAATAACACACTGTCACAATCGTAACCGTCGCCTGTTCTGTCATTGTGCCCCAGAAATTCCCCTGCCAAAATTCCGGTAGGAGGCAGAGCTGCTGTAATATCCTGCTTTATAAGCTCAATCGCGATTTGAGCTGCCCGAACAGGCTGAATCGCCGTAGTCGAGCTTCGCCTGGCCTTGAACCCGATATATAAGCTGGCATAAAGTGACACCGCCAATATATTCATCAGTGTCATTGCCACAAGCAATTCCAGGAAAGTAAATGCAAAGTTATTTCTTCTTCTTTTCAACATTTCAGCTACTCTCTGTATATACAAGCGTCGTTAAGGTAATCGATTGTTCCCTTCCCTGTGCGTACCAAAATACATGTAAATCCAGCTGATTCAGCGAGGCCTGTATCCAGTCGTTTATTTCCACTGACCAACGATAGTTCGGCCAGTCGGAACCAAAATCTCCCGATGCGTTACCGCTTTTCCATTCCTCGGAACTCAGGATTTCGGCAAGCTTTGTCCTAGCCAAGGATGCAGCCTCGACCTGCTGCTTTGATTTTGCAGTTAACCTGGTGCTCAGTGAAATTCCCTTCATTGCCACAGGAATAATAATTGCCATCAAAACAAAACTCGCAAGCACCTCAATCAGCGTAAACGCTTTAAGATTGCCTGTGCGTCGAACAGATATTCTATTAAATATTATGGCTGACATTATATTTTCTCCGGTATCACCACATGATAAAGTTCAGCCGGTGAAAGACAGGTTATCTCGAACACATCACCTCGACGATTAATCAGACGAATAGTTCCCGTTTGCGTTTGTCCCTGGGCGTTAAAATCAATATGCTCGCCGGAGGAAAAAGAGGAGGCGTATCCGGAAATATCGTCCAGCTCAATCTCTGTATCCTTCGGCAACGTAAAAACCCGCCCAAAGTCGTTATAAAGCCGCCTGAATCCCCCCTGCTCCTGGACGGTAAGCCAGTAAGTCCTGTTCTGGACATCCAGATTCAATCGGTAAACCCGGCCTTCGGCAACGGCCTGCGACCTCGCCAAATGAGTCAGCGCAACAATCTGTGCAGCCGCATCACTGGTCTCTCGCGACGCAAAAAAACCGCGAAGCGACGGAGCTGCCGTCGCAAGGATAGTGCAGATTATCACCATAACCAGAACGAGCTCCAGCAGTGTTAATCCGCAAACAAGTTTATAACGATTTATTTTCATTTTTATCCATCTGAAAAAAGATTTATACGGACCAATTAATTTTGAGACCAGTTATCTATATCGTCCCCGCCTCCCTGCTGACCATTGGGTCCAAAGGAATATATATCATATCCATATTGGTTGTACTGGCCCGGTTGTTTATATACATACGGATTTCTCCACGGGTCCCTTGGAACGCCACGTTTTATATATGGGCCGCGCCAATCTACCACGTTGCCCGGCTGTTGAATCAATGCTCCGAGTCCCTCACTCGAAGTCGGGTACCGGCCGGTATCAATCTCAAAGGCATCCAGGGCAACCTCGAGATTTGCTATATCGGTGCGAGCTGCCGTGATTCGGGCCTGTTCCGAACGCCTGGTAAATTTCGGCACCACGATAGCCGCCAACGCAGCCAGAATCACGAGCACCAGCAAAAGCTCAATAAGAGTAAAACCATGTTCGACTTTTTTCTTTAACTGTTCCAACCGTATTTGTTTTCTAATTCCATTCATAATATTTTTATTACTCTCCTAACTATAACTATTTGGTTATCGAATAAGCTCCTGAAGGTTAAATATCGGCAGCAGCATCCCAATAACAACTGTGCCGACCAGTGCCGCCATAATAAAAAGAAGTGCCGGCTCAGCCATTGCGACCATCATTTTAAGATGTCGGTCCAGCTCTTCCTCGTAAGCTCCGGCCAGCCGCACAAGCTCCTCATCCAACCGTGCACTTTCTTCAGCGACGGAAATCATCTCTATTACAGAGGCAGGAAACAACTGAGGACAATCTGCCAGGCTTCTGCCGAGTGGTGTGCCGCGTTGAACCCTCTCGATTGCACCGCTCACAGCGTTTGCAAGTATCCGGTTGCCTATGGCCTCTCTCGCCACACGCAAAGCCGTCACAATAGGAACACCCGCACCCACAAGGGTACCCAACATTCGGCTAAATCGAACCAGGGCAAAATGAGCAACTCCTTTTCCCAGCATCGGGGTTCGCAATAATGTTTTTTCCATTGCAAGCTGTCCTTTTTCACTGGCCAGCGCCCGCCGCAAAGCGACAATTATCAAAGCAATAATAACAAGCAAAACCATCCAGTATTTCGTTATTACCCTGCTGGCACCAACAATAGCACGTGTAAGTGCCGGCAGAGTACCGCCGAATTCGGCAAATATTGAGGAAAAACGCGGTATAAAATACGTCAATAAAAAGATTAAGATTCCCGTAGCAAGAACAGCTAAAATAATCGGGTAAATAACAGCAGCCTTTACCTTCCCCATCAAATCCTGCTCACGTGAGCGAAACCTTGCAATCTGTCCCAGTACAAGGTCGAGAAATCCCCCTGTCTCACCGGCCCTTACCATCGCCACATATACCTTCGGAAAAGAACGAGGCCAGTGCCCCAGGGCATCGGCAAGTGACATTCCGCCTGCAACCTGATTATGAATTTCCGCCCACTGTTTTTTCGCTGCAGCCCTGGAGGCTTCACGGCTGAGAATACTCAAAGCCCTGCTCAATGGCACACCTGCAGAAAGCAGGTTCGCAAGCTCTCGCGTAAAAGCCTGTACATCCGCCTTCGAAACACGGGAGCTCTTAAACAGTGTATGCGAAGTACCCGCCTGTTTCTGCTCATTCACAGAAACTGGGCATAGATTTTTCCCAACAAGCTGCTCTATTACTGTTGCTCTATTAGAGGCGGTAAGCGCACCAGTAAGTTCCTTTCCATCCGTGTCAATCGCTTTATAAATAAATGCAGGCATTCTCCGCTTCCTCAGTTCTGCTAAATTTCTCTCTGATGTTTTTCAATAGTCTTTCCCTGACCATTTTTTAAAAACGGGTCATCCTTAGTTACACGCAGGACCTCTTCAATTGTTGTTTTCCCCTCTGCCAGATGACGCAGGCCGTCTTCCCGCAGACTTGTCATCCCATGCTGCACAGCCTGGCCGCGAAGCTTAAGCGACGAAGCGTTCTCAAGAATCAGTGCTCGTACATCCTCAGTTATAACCATTTGCTCAAAAATCCCCACACGTCCTAAATAACCTGTTCCCTGACACTGTCGGCATCCCTTTCCCCGATAAAGCTCCTTCGGCAGCGTACTGCCAAACTCGGCTCTTATTAAATCAACATCATTTTGTGCAAGCTTCTCTTTACAGTGCGGACAAATAAGCCGGACCAGCCTCTGCGCAATTATCGCCTCAAGGGAAGATGCGACAAGATAAGGCTCAATTCCCATATCCACCAATCGGGTCAAAGCGCTTGGAGCGTCGTTAGTATGCAGCGTCGAGAAAACCAGATGCCCTGTCAAAGACGCCTGAACAGCGATTTCAGCAGTCTCGAGGTCGCGAATCTCGCCGACAAGAATAATATCGGGGTCGTGCCGCAAAATCGAACGCAGTCCGCGGGAAAAGGTAAGCCCGGCCTTTCGGGAGACCTGTATCTGGTTAATTCCGTGCAGCTGGTATTCTATAGGGTCTTCAATAGTAACAATCTTTCGTTCAACCTCGTTTATACGTGATAAAGCGGCGTACAGAGTCGTCGTCTTGCCGCTGCCGGTAGGCCCTGTAACAAGGATAATACCGTGGGGCTGTGCAAGAACACCCTTAAACGTATCAAGGTCATCACCGGACATACCGAGTTTTTCAAGACCCAAAAGTACAGAGCTGCGGTCCAGCAAACGCAGAACAACCGCTTCTCCGTAAAGCATTGGAATCACAGATACACGAACATCAATCTCGTGGTCGGCAATTTTGATTCTGATTCTTCCGTCCTGCGGGACCCGCTTCTCGGCGATATCAAGCCTGCTCAAAATCTTCAGTCGAGAAACAATGGCAGCCTGAAACTGCTTTACCTCAGGCGGAACAGCAGCCTCCTGCAGCACTCCATCGATTCTGTATCGAACTCTAAGCTCGTCTTCAAACGGCTCGAAGTGCACATCTGTCGCTCTTAACTTAATAGCCTCGGTTAGGACCTGGTTGACGAACCTGATTATGGATGCGCCTTCAGCCGCATCCGTCAGGTCCATATCATCTTCACCCTCGTGCTCAATGACCTGAAATCCATTTTCTCCCGCCTCCGATATCATCGTCTGCACTGTATCGGCACCTAATCCAAGACAGCGCTTGATACAGCGGTCAATCTCCGCCGATGGTGCAAGCGCTAACCGAAAATCTTTTCCTGTTGCCAGAGAAAGCTCGTCTAAACCAATGGTATCGAACGGATTGCTCGTTACCGCTAAAAGAGAACCATCCCCATCCTCAAGAGGCATTATTTGTCTGTTAAGCATTATCTTGGCAGGAAACTGCAACAGAAACTGCTTTGACGGCCGATACTGCTCAAGGTTTATGTAATTGTATCCGAACTCCTTCGCTATGTAACGTAGTATCTGCTCCTCGGACAGGCCGCTGCTGAGAAGTGCGCTTATCAAAGTCTCACCCTCTGATAAGCGTTGCTTAACCTTTCCGAAGGTCTGCTCGTCGAGCAGACCTTCGGCTGCCATTTTTTCCACAACATCAATCATAATCATACAGCCTTTCTTTAAGAAAGGCCCAACGCATTAGTATCAATAATTCGCCGGCTAAAGTTAATTAAGCAATCCCATCAGCACCAATTGAGCTTCCTGGCGAACGGAGACTATCTCACGGAGTTCTTTTTGTGCCTTGACCAGTTCCTGCCTGGCTTTCTCCCTGGCATTCCGTAATGCGGTCAACTTTACCTTGACTTCCTCTGGTTTTGCGTCCTTGTTGTCCAAAACTGTCTGAAGCTCCTGTGTACTTTTTTCTACGGGGGTCAGTTCCTGCTGCGGTCCCTGAGTATCTCCACCGCGAGCACCTGGTTGACCACCGGGCCCGAAGCCGCCACGCCGACCTCTCATCATCATTCCCATGCCACCAAAACCACCACCCTGCCGTGACAGAGTCAGCACTTTGGTAATCCTCGGCTCAAAAACTTTCCACTCTTCATCACTAATCTCAAGAGTTTCTTTGAGGCGTTCAGCCATCATTCTTTGCATCTGTTCGCGATCAAATCGCTGCCCTCGACGAGGCCCTCTCTGTGCATTAGTATCCTCTGCCTGAGGCGCTGCTATCGCCTGCGATAACAGGCCGACAAACATAACAGCCGCCAAGCATACAGCCACAGAGACTAAAGCCATTCTTTTGTTAAACATACTAAATCTCCTTATAAAAAACGTTAATAAAATGGTTCTATATCCTTACAAAGAAAGCCCTTACATAATTATAAGACGCGATAAAAACGTTAGTTATTGCAAAAAAAGCTGAATTTATCTTAATTTTCCGCTGCTA
>CAYLMG010000012.1:7194-13725 GCA_964384565.1 uncultured Pirellulales bacterium
CCGGCGTCACGCAGATTAAGAAACTTTACGCCTTTGACGACCCGGCCGTCTTTGACATCAAGACAGGGTATTATCCTTTTAGTCAGCATCAGAGTTTCCCTTTTTCGCAAACAGAGACAAAGTTTCTCAATACCTGCAGACCTGCAGCACCGCTTTTTTCCGGATGAAACTGCGCACCGTAAATGTTATCTTTTTGAACCGATGCCGGCAGCTCAAATCCATAATCAGTATAAGCAACCACTGCTCCGCCATCTTTTACATCAGTGTAGTATGAGTGCGCAAAATAGAAATGTTTTTCTGAGCCGAGACCTGCAAACAAATCCATATTCTCTCGTCTCACAACTTTGTTCCAGCCCATATGCGGGATTACTCTTCCGGCAGGCAAACGCACCACCTCGCCTTTGACAAGGCCGAGACCTGCGTGCTCGCCATGCTCGAAGCTTTTTTCGAAAAGCAATTGATGGCCAACACAAATACCCAGTAGAGGTTTCCCAGCCAGGGCAAGTTCTTTTATAAGCTCAGCGAGACTGCCGAGAACACCAACAGCGTATCCAAATGCCGCTACACCGGGCAGAACAAGACCTTCAGCAGCTTCAATCTCGTCAGGCCGGCTGCTGAGCCGGACTTCACAGCCAAGATATCGAAAAGCTTTACAAACGCTCCTGACATTACCCACATTGTAATCAATAACTACTATCATCTTCAGCGCTTAGTTTTTTCAGCTTATTTATGACAGATACTATATGCTATATTATTAAACGTTCAAAAGAAATCTTACAATAAGCAAATCTGATAAGACAGTTAAGCATAAATGAATTGCCTCATTATCAAAATCAGTCTATAATCATTATGAAAAATATAATTTTTTTCGGCATAAAGGTTTTTTCTATCTGCTCGATTTATCGATTATTGTATCGGTGTTTTTGGCCGATTTATTTACTTTGAGAAACCGATAGCTTAAAGGGAAATAAAGATGTGCGGAATAGTAGCATATCTGGGCAAAAAATGTGCTCAGCCAATCTTAATCGAAGGATTAAAACGGCTGGAATACCGCGGTTACGACTCGGCTGGAATAGCACTGCTTAGTGACGGCAAAATTAAAGTTAAAAAAACCAGCGGCAGAATAAGTGCTCTGGAAGAAATTCTTGAAAAACCAGATAAAAAAGAGACACTCGGTATCGGCCATACACGCTGGGCAACTCACGGCGAACCAAACACCACTAACGCACATCCACATACAGACCACACAGGTAAAATTGCATTAGTCCACAACGGTATTATTGAAAACTACGGCACATTAAAAAAATGGCTCCAAAATGAGCATGTAGAATTCAAAACCGAAACCGACTCTGAAGTCATAGCATCTCTAATCGGCTATTTCTATTCATTGAGCGAAAGTGACAAATCGGCTAACAAATCAACCAGCCAAAACAAATTCGAATGGGCTGTTCAGCAGGCAATCCAGAAACTCCACGGCACTTTCGGTCTCGCTATTATTTGTTCAGACTACCCTGATACGCTCATAGGAGCAAAAAAAGGAAGCCCTCTGATTCTGGGTCTCGGCGACGAAGAATATATCCTGGCGTCCGATGCTGCAGCTATTGTGGAGCATACCACACAGGCGATATACTTCTCAGACAACGAGATGGTAACTATCAGAGCAGAGGGTTTTAACACAAAAACCATTGACAACATCGTAATCAGCAAGGATTTGAAACAGATAGAGTTTTCGCTGGAACAAATCGAGCTTGGAGGTTTTGAGCACCATATGCTCAAGGAGATTTTTGAGCAGCCTGAAGCTCTGAGCACTTGTATGGGCGGCAGAATCGACCAACACAATAATAAGATTAAACTCGGAGGTATAGCCTCTTACTTTCGCGAATTAACCCGTGTAAAAAGACTTATCCTGACCGCATGCGGCACAGCATTTCACGCGGCTCTGGTAAGCGAGTACCTCTTTGAGCAATTGGCCAGGATTCCAACTGAGACCGAATATGCCAGCGAATTTCGATACCGCAATCCAATTATAGAAGACGGTACGTTAGTTATCGCTATAAGCCAGTCCGGCGAGACGCTCGATACACTCGCAGCAGTTGAAGAAGCAAAGGAAAGGGGAGCAACCGTGCTCGGCATCGTTAACGTAGTCGGTTCATCCATTGCAAGAGAAACCGATGCGGGTATATATCTGCACGTAGGGCCGGAAATCGGGGTAGCCAGCACTAAAGCTTTTATAGCACAGGTAGCGGTTTTAACAATGCTCGCCATCGAGCTTGGCAGAAGAAAACATATCAGTAACACCGAGGCTACAAAGTACATCGAAGAGCTTTCCAAAATACCCGGGAAAATCAGCAAAGTGCTTGAGCAATCCGAACATATAAAACAAATCGCTAAGGCCAACATCGAGAAAGACAATTGGCTCTTTTTGGGCAGAGGTTTTAACTATCCGATAGCCCTCGAAGGCGCCCTGAAACTAAAGGAGATAAGCTATATTCACGCAGAGGGCCTGCCCGCGGCTGAAATGAAACACGGCCCGATTGCTTTAATAGCAGACAGCATGCCGGTAGTTTTCGTCGCACCAAAGGGGCAGCAATACGACAAGATTATGGGCAATATCGCTGAGGTCAGAACCCGGGGAGGCAAAACAATTGTGGTTGCAACCGAAGGTGATGAACACATCAAGCAGTATGCCGACCACCTAATCCCGGTGCCGGATGTGCCCGAGATTTTACAACCATTGGTAACTGTCATACCACTTCAGCTGCTCGCATATCACGCTGCTGTAATTCGCGGCTACGACGTGGATAAACCAAGAAACCTTGCAAAAAGTGTTACAGTCGAATAGACTATTGATATGATTTTAACAAGCAAAACACCCGAACCGCCTCACCGTTATTATTATGCTCGGCCACAAAAATATTTCGGCTTCACACTGATTGAGCTACTTGTCGTCATCGCGATAATAGCACTTTTAATCAGCATATCTTTACCCTCACTCGGAAAGGCAAAGTCAGCAGCGATGCGTATTAAGTGCACAAACAATCTAAAACAAATTGATATTGCTCTACGATTGTACCTGAATGCAAATGACGACACTTATCCATGTGCCGATGACCCCCTGCCGGAAGGCTACTGGCTCTGGATGGGACGCGGCTGGCGCAGATTTATTCAACCTTATCTTCAAAGCAAAATCGACCCAAACAATCCTTCGGTACTTATCTGTCCACAGGACAAAATCAGCAAAGAAAATTACGAATCCACAAGCTATGCTTATTCGATGGCCTTTTACCACAGCCCTCAGCAAATTGATTCTATGAGCAGCCCGAGTGACACTTACACAAATCCTCAGCTATCAATCCGGCAGGGAAGCTGCAATGTGGCAAGGCCGTCAGGCAAAATTCTGGTCGGCGAATGGCTGAGTAATCACTACCGCTTAAAGGACATAGACCCCGGCTGGTGGGGCTGGGAAGGCAGACGAAATTTTCTTTTCGCCGATGGCAGCATCTACTTTATTAAAGCTGTTGACATTCGAGAAGCCAACGATAATCTACCCGATGCCAACCTGACAAAAAAAGGCATAAAGGGCACAGACTGGCCGCGATAGCTAATAACAGTCTTTTTGGGCCTATACCAAAAAGCTAATAAGCAAGAAAATCTTATTTTCTTCCGCCTATAGTTTCATTCAGCTGTTTAAGCATCTCTTTGAGCTTTTCACGTGCCTTTTCCAGCTCCTCTTGTGCTTGGGGACTGGTTTCGGCATCAATTACATAAGGTGTAATAAATACTATAAGTTCATTGTTTCTCAAAATAGTTTCACTATGTCGGAAAAGGCCGCCGACAGCCGGTATGTCTCCTATTAAAGGCAGTTTTCTCTCAATCTTGCTGTCTGTTTGAAATAGTATGCCGCCGAGCATAATCGTCTGGGCGTCCTGAACTATCATATTTGTCTGCGTTTCCATCTCACTTCTTACCGGCTGGCCATTTACAATCTCACCTGTAAGCCGTGAGAGAATAACATTTACAATCATATCAACGTTTTTCTCAGGAGTGATACTCGGCCGAGCACGCAGCGTCATACCGACCCTCTTGAAATCGAAACTCGAGGTAATCCTTCCTCCCGTTTCTGAAGTTGATGCACTGGTCTGGAAAGCAACGCTGTCACCCTTGAAGAATTCGGCTTCCTCGTTGTCTTTTGTCCAGAGGGTTTGTTGATTAAGAATCTTTGCATCGACACTCTTGACCAAAAAGTCAATCATAGTCGAGATATCCACTGCAGCTGTAAGCGTCAGCGAGCCATAGGTTTCAAGAAATGAAAGTTGAGTAATAGCTTCAATGGCATTTTCCTCGAGAGTGCCAAATGAGAGGGGATTAGTCGCAAGCTGTAGGCCAAGAGAAGTCAGGTTGCTGTGGTCAACCTCCATAATGATTGCCTTTATCATCACCTGTCTGCCCGGCTGGTCAAGCTTCTGAATCATCTCAATTATCCTGTCCTTAAATTCCGGTGGAGAAAGAAACAGCAGCGATTTGCTGTGCGGGTCAGGAATAAAACGAATTCTGCCAATGACATTGCTGATAGGCATCCTATCCTCCTGAGCACGAGACCTCTGTGATGACCAGGGAGGCGTGTATTGTCCTCTGGTGCTGCCCTGCTGTTGCTGCTGTGAATCACGCTGACCCTGGCCCTGCTGGCTCTCTTCTTCCATCGAGTACTCCGAGAGACCTGTTTCACTAAACCAGATTACAGCAGGCACGCCGGGCTCATTAAATATCGCATTTAATCGAACAGCCAGATCTTCTGGGTCTGCATACTTCAGTGTTATCACCTCCGGCACTTCAGCCATTTCCTCTTTATCCAGCTCCCTTATCAATTCCTCAACAACCTTATACGCTTCAGGAATCTTGCTTATTACAATTATTTTTTTTGTTTCGGGGACAGCCCTGAAAGTTAACTGGCCATAAAGCGGGCCGACTATTCTTTTCCTCTCCTCCTGCGACCTGTAGGGATAGAAATACAACCTTAAAAAATCGAGCCCGCCGGCCTGCTCTTCCGAAAAAAGTTCCGACAAAAGCTGAGCCATCTGAACAGGGTCTGTATTACGCAGTTCAATTATGTCCGGCTTGACAGCTTCAACATCAATCGGAACATCCCATTGCTCTATCTGCTCAGTAATCTTTTCCATATTCTCGGGTGAAGCGATAACTGTTACCTGCTGCATCATCGGAAATGCTATCACTCTAACTATATCAGCTGGGGTTCTTCGACTTCCTGCTCCATAACGGACATAGGCATAATAGTCATACATTGGAACCTCCTCACCATACAATTCATCCAGGTTTTCCTTGATTCGCTCAGGGTCGGCGTATTCCAGTGTGAAGGTCTTCTCTATTAATTCTCCAGGCGGAATATCTATATCCTTTATGAGTTTCTTAACCATATCCCGCATCTCTTTGTTGCCGAAAATCATAATCTGCCTGGCCTGTCTTAAAGGCTGAACAAGAACACTGCTTCTCAACTCTGTACCGGGAAGCCGCTGCAGGGCTCTGTTTATCCGGTCTCCCACTTCATAAGCATCCACATACGTAACCGGAACGGTCTCATATTCAGCACCAACCTGCTCTTTCCTGTCGAGCTTTTCTATCCATTCAGCTATTCGCTTCATATCATCAGCAGAAGCCTTTACAATAATCCATTTACGTCTCGGCTCAGGTATAAGAATAATCTCCGACTCGGCAGGAGCAATTACAACAGAAGCGGCAGGTTTCGTGCCGCCGGTTGCCTTGCTGGCCTGTCCGGCCGCAGGCTTCGCCTGAGAACCGGAACGCCCTATCCTTCTGCCGGTACGCTCATCGATACCAAGAAGGAGTTTGAGAATCTGCACTATCTCTGCAGGGTCGCCCTCCTGAATCTGAAAAACTTCGGTAACAGTCTGCTCGGCTTCGGGAACATCGAACTGCACTATAATTCTTTCAAATCGAATAAGATTTGCAACCGTATCGATAACAAGCAGGCTGCCCGAATCCTCATCCGCACTGACATAGCCGTATTCACCTACCAATGGCAGAATAACATTACTCATATTGGTCGGGCTGTAATTGCGAAGCTTGAAATGTTTTTCTACTATCTGGTTTTTATTTTCTAACGCCGCAAGAGGTTTATCGGGTGGCACCATAGGCACGGAACCGAATAGGGCTTCTTTAATTGGTTTCAGGTAGAGTACATTATCAACCTCCTCCGCGACGTATCCTTTTGTCCGCAGTGCGGCATAAATAAGCGAAAGGGCCTCCGGACGAGGCATCTTTGCAGGTGCATATATAGTGATTTTTTGCTTCATCGCTTCATCATCAGGAATAATGTTCTTGCCGGTCCACTCAGCTATCTTTGCGATGATGTCCTTCATTTCAACGTCTTTAAGATTTACCGCCTCCATTATTTTATTCGGGTCGACCGGCTCATTCGGCTCGTTAACATCGCTGACGACCTCAGCTTCATTCGCATCTGAAACCTTTTCAGGCTCATTGCTGTCTGCGATTTTA
>CAYLMG010000012.1:13825-24205 GCA_964384565.1 uncultured Pirellulales bacterium
GCTTCGTCACCGAATATGCCCGTCACCGCTTTCACCGGATGTCCCTTTTCTTTTGCAGGGGCAAACAAGTTTCTCTTCTTCAATTCTTCAGCTAATTCTTTTGTTTTTGCAACGAATTTATCCATTTCGTTCGGGTCGAGCTTACCATTAGCAGCTTCTTGGCCGACCAACTGTTCAGCCCGGGCGTTGGTCGCATAAAAATCTATCAGCCTGACAAAAATACAAACCGCCAGAACTGCTGAAAAGGCGAACAGTACTACTGATATATACTCCTGTCCTTTTTTAAGAAAATCCCGTCTCATATCTATTCTTTCACAAACGTTGACACCCTCAAATCAAGCTCAAATTTGCGCGACTTCTCATCTTTAGGGTCTATTTTTTTCATCACAAATTCCTCGACCGCAACCAGATAAGGATTTTTTTTAAGATTCACAAGCAACTCAAAAATCTTATCCAGCTCACCCTGCCCGTTGCATTGAATACACAATAACTTGTAACCGGGCACAGTCGACTTTGAAGTCGGCAGAAATTTCAAGGGTTTAGTTTTTATGCCTGCTTCTTTCAACTGCTTGTTAAGCTCGGCCCTGAATAAGAATTTTTGCTTTTCAGAAGGTTTTGGCATTTCAAAAGCCGGCACGGTTGATAAAAGCTGCTCTCGCTGAATTTCCGACAGGCTGACAGCCATAAACTGCTGCTTGCTCCTGGCAAGTGATTTTGTTACCTGCCTCCACCGCTCAAGCCAATCAAGCCCAAAAATAAGAGCCGCAACAACTGCTAAACCAAACAAACCAAGCTTTATGGCCCTTCTGTCTCTTTGATTTAACTTAGCGAGCATAATTTTTCGACCCTGTAAAAATTAATCAGCCTCTCTTTTGAGATAAATTTTTGAAATTGAAAATTATAGTGAAATTGAGCTTTTTAGTTTTCTCATCCTCTCGCGGACTCTGAATACCAACCTCTTTAAAATTTTCATCAGCCAGCAGATTTTCCTGAAACTTATATAGCTGCTCAGCGTTTCCAGCAGTACCTTTTATCTTTACCGCCTGGCCCATCTTAAAATCTATATCGCTGAGCATAATCCCATTCGCCTCGACCGAGCTGAGCTGGCTTAAAAGTTCGAGCACATCGGGCCTCTGAGCAGCAACAATCTCCATCAGATTGTGTTTTGCCATCAGACTGCCGTAATCTACCCGCGTTTTAAGCTCGTTCAGATGCGCTAACTGGGCCGCATCAAGCAAATAAAACGCGATAACAGACAATATCAGCATCATTATGGTAACAGAACAAGCAGCTTTCAAAGAATACAGCCAGTGTTTTTTCTTTTCCGCACTCGTCGGCCTATACAAAGAATCAAAAAGAGCAAGCTCTTTGTCTAAATCAAGTGACATCAGACCAAGCCCTATCGGCACCCGGTATTCATACAGGCATTCGTTATCATCGGTTGATAATAAATAATTCGAAACCGGAAACCTGAAATCACACAATGTTGCATTAAAACCTGCTGAAGCGAGAACTGAAACAATATTCTCTATAATCTCAAATTCCCTGAGCGCCTTTTTATCAGTCTTGTCACTGACACTTTTTGCAAAAACATATACCGGTACTTTACTTTCATCAGCAAATCCGAACAATTCGAACACGCTTCGAATATCCTGCACGAATCTATCAGCGGCTGATGAATCCATCGGCGAGCCGCTCTGCTCCGTAAGGTCCTCTGTCCCCATATCAACAATTGCAGCATTGCTTAACTTGCCGGCCTCTACGAGGCAAATCCTTGCCGAGCGTCGAGCTATACTTACCACGACAGCCGGCTCTGTGCTTTTACCGTCGGAAAACAAACTCCACCACGTTTTCACCAGCCCTTCACAGTCCAGCAGGATTTTTTCCGGCTCGATAAGCTCAACCTCTTCAATAAATTTTTGAAGATTTTCTTTTTTTACAGCGGCGACGGTAACTTTGGCCTGACCATTCCGAACAACTGCCGTTCTGTAGGCTATCTCTATCTGCTCAGCCGGCAAGGGCAGTTTCGATTCGGTTTGCAATCTGATTATCCGCTCGATTTCATCTTCTCTGACAGCCGGGATTTCAAGCCTGTAAAAAACCACGCCGATAGAGTTAAAGCCGACCACTATGGTTCTGTTTCGGCCGGCAGCTTTCCTGTCTTCGTCGCCTGATTCCGGCAGACATTCTGCTATAAAAGCGGGCCAATCCATCCGGTCAACATCACAACTTTTAGTCCAGACAAGATTTAAGCTGCCGCTTTTTTTAGAAAGACACACCGCTTTGAAAACATCATCTTCCTGTGTTATCGCAATTACGCTATGTCCCTTTATTACATCTGTTTGTTTGCCGCTCATATCACCTTAAATTCACAAAAGCATTTAATTAGTTTCACCCTGATAAAAATAAAGCACTTGAGAGGGTGAGCTTCCTCTATCAACTACCGCTTCGATTTGCAGCTCGCCTCTGCTAATGATTTTACTTTCTGCTGATGCAAAGCTGCGAATCGTAAAAACGTTTGAACGTACCGTTATGTAGTTAGCAATCTTTTTAAACGTATCAATGTCCATCGAGCTTACGTCCATCATCTCGGCGATACTCTTCATACCATCAGGCAGGTTTTCTCTATGGGCGATAATATTACCGGCAAGCTGATGAGCCTTATCATCGCCGCCGAGCAGAGCCGCCAGGACAATCTCCGGTGCGGTATTGACATTTATTCTGCCGGGCACCTGCTCCGCATCATCCACTGTTATCCTGTCGGCAATATTGGAAAAGGTCGCCAAATCCAGCGGTTCAGCCTGCACCTGCGAATCGTCGCCTGAGCTGCTTGGACTGCTTTCTTTGGGAGAACTTGAATTTATCAAATCAGCTATGCTCTGGTATCGATTTTGTCCGCGGTTTTCAACAATCCATTTAGCGTGCGACTCTTTTATACCCAGCGACTCCCTGAGCTCATTCGCATCAGCCTGATTGATATTGATTCTTTGATTACCATCAGCATCGACATTCTTGTCATACGAATAACAGGTTAGGTATTCAATCCATCCTTTATCGAGTCTGCCGTCCTCATTGTCGGCTGGCGGACTCTTTTCGCCGTCTCTTTCATTAGAATCGAGTCGGCCATTCAGGTTGGTATCTTCACCGTAAAGCAGCCGCTCACTGACACCTCTAACCAAAAGCAGCTCACGAATTGTTCTCAAAGACCCGTTGCGAATCTGATACTTGAAAGGCAGATTCTGATAATAACCTCTCTCTGCACCACCTGTAGTCTGGTCCTCATCGCCGTCACGCCAATCCATTATTGCAGAGGTAATTTCCTCCGTCATATCAGGCAGGGTCAATAACTGTTCTTTTGTAGCTGTATTGATATTTAACTTGCCGGCCTCATCGACAACTTTCACCGTAAAAAGATAATTGCCAAGCTGAATATTGTTAAAGTCTTCTTCGTTATCGTTCCACAAATCGAACAGGCTGTCGCTTGCGGTCAAATCCTCCCTCAATACAGCTACGGCTGTCTCAATCCCTCCAAATCCTGTCCATCTGCGGCAAATCGAATCCTGCGCCGCCAGCGATACTTTAACGTTGAGCCGGCTGCTGCGGACAACGCTTGTTATAATCACCGTAAGAATAATAACAATCCACAAAACCGCTATAAGAACAAGCCCTTTTTTGCCACTTTCATTTCTCATCTGTTAATCTGCTGCTCCTGTCTTTGTTCACCCTCAGGTACCGGCAGTCCCTGCTGCTGTTGGCGTTGTCCCAAATCCTGCACAGTACTTCTCAAACGGGCTTTTTTAAGATTTACAATAAAAGATTCAGTCACCGATGTTGCGCCAACCGAAGCTTTTGAAGCCAACGTTACCTCGACGAGTTCCGGCAGGGCTGTTGCCTCTTCCGGCCACTGAATCTGCCAGTCCCGGCCGTCAAAATATCTGACCACAAAAGCGTCAATATCCTCGGCAATAACACTTAGAATGCCGCCGGGCTGCGACTTTTTATCCGGATTAGGCCATAACCGCCTCATCAAAAATGTCTTGTCTTCGTCTTTTCTTAAAAAATACTCCGCCTCATAAACATCGCCTTCAGGCTGATTGGCCCTCGCCTTCGTTCTGCCGACTGTATAAAAAGTCAGCACGCATAAGGTATCCTGCTGTACCTGTACAATTCTTCCAACCAGTTTGGTATTCTCGGCGTTGCCGTCCCGGTAGAAGTTATTAAGGTCCGTAGCAATCCTCGCGGCAACAAAACGCAGCTCGGATGCAACGTCAATGTTACTGTCAACTATTTGCGCACTTGCCGATATAGCCTTAAGCGCACCAACAGCTACCAGCATAATGAAAGCTCCTATCATCGAGGCAATCAAAACTTCCACTAATGTAAAACCGTTTCTTTTCATACTCATCTATTACCTGCCGGTAACCGGTATCTGGATAGTATTGCCGGTCCCGTTAAGTCTCGTGCAAACTAAAAGGCTGTATTGACGATTGTGCTGTCTGCAAGTAACGAGAATAGTTATTTCATACAAACCATCTATCTCCAATTCCTCTACAGCCGCCTGCCAGACATATCTGACCTGGTCATTTTCAAACTCTCCCTCCATTTGTCTGAGCTCAATAAAATCCTCAACTCCTACGTATTCAATCATCGTAAGCTGTCTTTCGGCTATAGACGCTGCCATTTCATACAGCCTGTCGATGTTTATCCTGCTCAGACAGCGCGTGCTAATCGCCCCAAGTGTTACCACGGCTCCGCAAAGGATGACATTGGAAACAACAGCCTCAACAAGAGTGAACCCGCCTTTAAGTTTTAAGCCGTACCTGTTAATATTCATCCACTCCTCATAATTACAGCAAACTATTACATAAGCTAATATTGTTCCATCTTATCCAAATCAACGATTTGCGCTTCGAGATTATCAGCCTGGCCAAATTGCACTCTCACCCTGCCTGTCGCAGGCGACACGCTTGCCGTATAATGTGTCTTTCCATCACCTATCTGAATCACCGCTGCCTGTGACGTCCCGTCCGGTGAAAAAACTATTGTTCGGCTTTGCTCATCATAATTCTCTCCAGCATCTGCCGACGTGATGTTAATTCCTTCAAATTTAACATTGCCTGCCAACTGTACAGGCCTGAAGTAAAAATCTCTTACCGCCTGCTCTTCAATCTCGCCGCTATCTGCATTCATCTCATCCATCATAAGTGCATATCTGTTTTCTTCGTCATCCAAAATCAGCCTGCAGGGCTTCTGACGCTCAATCGCAAGCATCCTTGCGTACTTGGCAGCGAGATAAAAATCACGGGCCGCTCTTTTAACAACCAGTCCCTCGTATGTACCTTTATATAAACCCGCTCCGACACCGGCAATGAGCGCAATCAAAGCAATCACAACCAGCACTTCAACAAGGGTAAAGCCATAAGCATTAGACGCACAGTATCTCCGCCTCGGCATAAGGGATTTTTTATCTCTTATTAAGCCTGCGTCACAGGAAAAACAAACCCTATTCCTGCTCATTTGTAATATCTTCGTTGTCACCCTCACCACCTGGCTCTCCGTCTGCACCATAACTGATTAAAACATAAATGTCAGAACTAACTTCTCCCGGTGCCTCATAAACAAAAGGATTGTCCCACGGGTCATTAAGCTGCTTTCGCTTCAGATAAGGCCCTCTCCACTTTTCTGCGAGTTCTTCAGGCGCACTAAGCAGCGCACCAAGCCCTTCCGAGCCATCCGGATACCGCCCGCAATTGATAGCGAACCTTTCAAGCGCATCCTCAACAAGTTTCATCCTCGGTATCACAAGGTCTTTTTTTGCCTGGCCAAGCTGCCTGAACATCTTCGGTGCAACAAAAACGACCAGAAGCGATATAATCGATATGACCACAATCAGCTCGATAAGTGTAAATCCTTTTCTTTTTCTGCTCATTTTTTTCCTTCCTAACTATGACTTAAAAAGTTCCTGCGCCAAGCTCCACCATAACAATCGGCAGCAGTGTAGCTACGATTATAAAACCAATAATCAAGGCCAGCAGCAATATCAAAACAGCGGGAAAAATCGCCATAAACCTCGTTATTGCAGCATCGGCCTCTTCATCAAACGTATCAGCCGCATTCAGCAGCAAATCATCGAGCCTGCCTGTCTGCTCGCCGACCGAAGTAATCTGCACAAGCAGAGCAGGGAAAAGACCAGACTCATCCAGAGGCTCTGCCAGCGGTGCACCAGTCTTGACCTTTTCCGAAACCCTGTCAATCTCCCGTCCCAATACCTCATTGCCTAAAGTGTCACGTACAACAGCCAGAGATTCCAGTATAGTAACACCTCCCTTTGTCAGGGCACCAAGGGTTCTCGCAAATCGGCCGACCGATATCGTTCGCAAAACCGACCCAAGCACCGGAATCCTCAGCTTAAATCCGTCCCAATGCAGCCTGCCATTAGTTCTCAGCCACTTAAAAAGGTAAACAAATCCTGCAGCTATAAGAATAATAAAAAGCCAGCCCTGTACTGTTGTAAAAGCGGCTACTAAAAAGTTACTGACAGCCATTAGTATTCTTGTCGGCAGGGGCAGCAATGCAACACCGCCGCCTATCGTTGTTAATATCGTCGGCAAAATCCAGGTTATCACTATCACAACCGATACAAGACCGATGCTCAAAACAAAAACAGGATAAGCGGAAGCATTTTTCATATTCGTCTTTATCTTTTCATCCCTGGCCAGAAGCGAGGTCAGTTGTTCGGTGGTTTTTTCAAGTATGCCGCCGGTTTCACCAACCCTTATCATTGAAATATAGAGCTGATTAAAAACATTTCGATGACTGCTCATAGCTTCAGAAAGAGATTGTCCCGCACGGACTGATTCTGCAATATCATAAAGAGTCTGCCTCATTGCGCCTTTGCGCTGCTGGTCTCTGATAATCTCAATGGCATTCAGTAAAGGCAAACCCGCTCTCAAAGCAGTACTTAGCTGGTTTGTAAATGCGAGGACATCTTTGCTTCGGACTCTTCCTACTCTTAATCTGCCGGCGGTGACAATTGGTAGTTTTGTTTCAGCCTGAAGCTGTTGTACTGCTTTGGCTTTTTGTGCCAGCTCTATTACAAACTGTCCCCTCCGGCTGAGAGTAGAAACGGCACTTTTGCGGTCGGCCGCTTCAATCTGACCGGAAATATGCTCCCCGGTTCGATTAACTGCTTTGTATACAAACTGACCCATATTAAATCCCGCATCTCGTATCTCGCCCTTTCGCTCCTGCAGGCCTTTGAGATACCTCTTTTTTTTAATCTTCCTCACCGACTGCCTGGGTAACTCTCAAGACCTCCTCCGGCGTTGTAATTCCAGCCAGAATCTTCTGGATTCCATCCTGCCGCATACTAACATGGTCCGACGGGGCTGATTTCGTTATCTGCTCAGTTGTCGGTCTTTTAGCAATCAGCTCACGAACATTATCCGTCATCCTGAGAAGCTCGAAAATACCCGTTCTTCCTTTCATTCCGGTTTGCATACACTCACTACAACCGGTACCTTTATATAATTTCACCTCAGGCAGTAACTGAACCGAATTATTCAGGTTCTCCAGCAAAGTCTTGTCAGGCTGATATTCTTTCCTACAGCTCGGGCAGATTCTCCGCACGAGTCTCTGAGCAATAACCGCCTCAAGAGAGCTGGCCAATAAAAACGGCTCGACACCCATATCAATCAATCTTGTAACCGCACCCGGCGCATCATTTGTATGAAGGGTCGAGAAAACAAGATGACCAGTCAACGCCGCACGTATCGCAATGTCTGCTGTTTCCCTGTCACGTATTTCCCCTACCATAACAATATCAGGGTCCTGACGAACTATATGCCTAAGTCCGGTGGCGAAAGTCAAACCTCGCTTCGGATTAACCGGCATCTGAATAATACCTTCGAGCTGATACTCAACAGGGTCCTCAATGGTTATTATCTTGAACGCCGGCGAATATATTTTATTAAGAGCGGCATAAAGTGTTGTCGTTTTTCCGCTTCCTGTCGGCCCCGTAACAAGTACAATTCCGTGAGCCTTATGTAAACAGCGATTAAAGCCTTTCAAAGTCCTTTGGTCCATACCCAATTCGGTAAGGGCCATCAATGAAGCGGTCCTGTCGAGAATTCTCATTGTCAACGACTCTCCAAATATTGTCGGGACAGTCGAGACACGAAGGTCCACCTTCCCGTTTTTGCCCATAAATTCAATGTGACCATCCTGGGGAACAAAACGCTCGGCAATATTCATATTTGCCATAATCTTGATTCGCGAAATAATCGCAGCCTGAAGCCTCTTTGATGAAGGTGTTTTTTCTACGAGCATACCGTCAACACGATATTTAATCTTTACCTCTTTTTCGAACGGCTCTATATGAATATCGCTGGCTCTGGCATCGATGGCCTCAAGAATTATCAGATTGACAAGATTAACCAGTGAGGGTTCTCTTGCCATTTCATGCAGCTTTGCTGCGGTATATTCCCCATTCTCCAGCGTTGCCTCTATGCCCTTTTCAACCGGCACAAGATTATCCAGCATCCTGGCCACGTTACTTCCATAAAATTTCAGAATGGATTTTTCCATCTGGGCCGGGTCCGCATAATACCGTTGAACGGAAAAATTAGTAACCAAACGCAAATCTTCAACAACCTCTGCCTGAAATGGGTCTGTCATTGCCACAGCCAGACGGCCGTTATCCTGCCACAACGGCAAAATATTATACTTGCTAACCATCTCCGCCGGTACAAGGCAGATTACATCAGCACTGACAGTAACGTTTGACAGGTCTACCTTTTCTATGCCCGCCTGATGTGCGAGTGTCTCGTTCAACTGCGCTTTTGTAATATAGCCCAAATTGAGCAATATCTGGCCGAGACGCTTGTGCTCAATCTGCTGCTGGGCCAGCGCAAATTGAAGGCCAGACTCATCCAGGTATGAGTTTTCACAAAGCAACTGACCTAATTTTTTGTCCTTGCGTACAATCACCCTT
This sequence comes from uncultured Pirellulales bacterium, assembly GCA_964384565.1. GTDB lineage: Bacteria > Planctomycetota > Phycisphaerae > Sedimentisphaerales > Anaerobacaceae > CAYLMG01. Next base: position 22,818 of record CAYLMG010000012.1, read on the forward strand.
TACAGTATCCTAAAAATAACTGTTTTTATAAAAGAAACCGCAGTGTAAAGCAAAACTCTATTTAAGATATAATTATATATAAATAAAAGACTTATGTCAAGCAGAAAGGCCTTCTCCTGCCATATCGTTACACTTTCCTCATAAAAAATCGAACACAACTATTATTTTAGACGCAGACAATACCCATTTTGTTACAGTAAAAATCAACTTAAGCCATAAAAATCCGCGAAAAAATCAGCCTTAATAAATCAACCGAAAAAAATAAAAAACATCATAAATTTCCAATAACCTTTCAGATTTATTTTTTAACAAAATACCCAGCAGAATCATCGTAAAAAGTAAGAAAAGCTATGTCTCCTATTGTATTAATACTCTTAATACATTATGTACTATCTGTTCATATCTTTCAAGCATTTTTTTAAAAAAATCAAATTAAATTGTCATCCGCAAGCCTGACAAATGAAGCATATCAAAATGTCGTACATTTGTCAAAGATAATGTTCTTAAAAAGAAGCTGCAAGGCTCGGCCCACATTAACCTTACAGCTTCATTCTTTTGGCATAACGCCTCTGCCAAAATCAAATCCGATATCGGCTGTGAAGGCCTATCTGACACTAAAAGCCATATACCGGCCTCAATTGTTCACTTCGAGGCAGGTCTGGATAATACTCGCCTCTCGGCCCGACATAACCCACACCGTGTCTTCTGAGCCTTACCGGTACAATCGAGCCGTTACTATTGGTAACATTGACTGTAACGGTATTCATCTCGTCCTCGAGCTCATACCTGTGTGCTTCGGCCTTTTTCTTATCGCTCTCATTACCAAGCAGATAGCCGACACCGCCGCCTACAGCCGCCCCTATGAGCGTCGATTCCGTATGTCCTCCGGCGAGCTGGCCGATACCCGCCCCCGCCAAAGAGCCGATAGCAGCTCCGCTCATTGCATCGCTTTCACAGCCGACAACAAAAACAAAACTCAAAGCTACAACCGCGATTACCAAAATTTTTATAAGCTCCCGTTTCATTTTCATTTCTCCTTAATAAGTTTCTGCGTATATTTATAATTGCATATCCCTAAAATTTTTTCACGCCGCCCTGCTCGAATCCTGTACTGCTTGGCACTATTGCCGGCAAATCTGCTGCGGCTCGAGGTTGCAGTCAAGCCAGCCGGCAGCCATCAGGGCAAAATCCGTAAAATCAACTTTACAATCACCGTCTATGTCACCGTCCGGCATTGTCAGACACTTGGCAGCCTCAGCTCCGTCGAGAATCACTGCATAAATATTCCAGTTTTCATTGCGGTCGTCCTGCCAGACAACCACATTTCCGCTTATGGCAGGATTCGTCTGATTTGCCGGATTATCGGTTATTTGAAATTCCTTGCCTGT
>CAYLMG010000013.1:0-1868 GCA_964384565.1 uncultured Pirellulales bacterium
GCCATATCAAGCACAAGGGCATTGTCAAGAGACTTTATATTTATAATATCCAGCGGTTTTATATCTTTTTCAATGAGCGTCATAATCTGTTTGCCGGCCTGCTTATAAAGGTCGTTTCGTTTCGGATTAACCGCCAGGATTGTTCCGTTACCCGGCAGGGCCATACCGACAGCCTCGCACAGACAATTCATCGAATTGGCGGTGAACATACCCGAGCAGCTTCCGCAGCCGGGACAGCCTGTTCTTTCAAGCTCGTTCAAATCTTGTTCTGTGATTTTATTATTTTTGAAAGCGGCGACACCTTCGAAAACGCTGATAAGGTCAACGGTTTTACCGTCCTTTGTTTTACCGGCCATCATCGGCCCGCCTGAAACAAAGATTGTCGGGATATTTACCCTCACTGCAGCCATCAGCATACCGGGTATGATTTTGTCGCAGTTCGGGATGCAGATAAGGCCGTCAAAGCAGTGTGCTCGCACCATCGTCTCAACTGAATCGGCAATAATTTCTCGTGAGGGCAGAGAATACTTCATACCTGTGTGTCCCATAGCGATTCCGTCGCAGATGGCTATGGTATTGAATTCGAAAGGGGTTCCGCCGGCGTCGCGTACAGCCTGCTTGACAAGCTCGGCAACCTTATTGAGATGGACGTGCCCGGGAACGACTTCGCAGAAACTGTTGGCAATCCCTATGAATGGTTTGCTTATATCGTCATCAGTGAGGCCGCAGGCGTGCAGAAGTGCCCTGTGCGGCGCCTTTTGAAAACCTTTTTTGACTGTATCACTTCTCATAATTTTATTTCTCCGAAAATCCGTAAAAATTCAGTAAAGAAACGAAAAGTAATTTTACCCCCTGCCGGCCGATAAATAAAGGAAATTCGGTTGTTTTTAGAAATATACACGCTATAATTACAGTTCGAATTATGGATAATTTTTAGGAGACTTGATTATGAAATTACGAAAGACATTTTTTGCGTTATCGATTGTTTTTATTTTTGCGCTGCTTTTTATCGTCGGCTGTGAGCCTGCTGAGAAGCAGAAAGAGGTTACTCTAAAGCCGCAGCCCGAAGAGCAGGTAACGGCAGTCGAGTTGCCTAAGGCCGAAATGTTCGCGTTGAAGTTCAAAGAGGGTGACTCGGCAAGTTATAAGGTAATATTGGAAAGGGATAAGAGCCTTGATTTCGCCGGTGAGGTTGCAGAGGACCAGAGTTTCAAGAGCGGGCATACCGGCAGCAGAGCCGAGATTACCTTTGCCCGGCAGATTCAAAGTGTCGATAGCAGCGGCAATGCCGTCTCAAAAATTACGATTAAGGCCTTAAAGTATCTTATGAAAGTTAAAAATGAGGTGGTAGTGGATTTTGACAGTTCCAGACCGCAGGACGGCAGCAATGTTCTTAATCAATTAATCGGCAAAAGTTATGAAATCACTATCACTGCGAAGGGCGAAGTTGTAAAAGTTTCCGGCGCCGTGCAGATTGAAGCATCTGTCAGGGGCAATGCTCCTGCTGAAGGGGCTGCTGCTCAGCTGGTTTCAGAAGAGATTGTAAAAAAATGTCATCAGGTACCGGCTCTTATCGACGCCGAAGACAAAAATTACAATCCGGGCGACAAGTGGAAAGGCCAAAAAACATTTTCGTTTGACCTTATGGGGTCAGATTCTTATGAGAAAATATATACCCTTAAAGAAATCAAAGACGAAAATGGAAGAAGAGTTGCACTTGTCGATATGATTGCCGTGCCGGGCGCTGAGGGGTCGCAACCAGACACTGGTCTTTCGAAGATGTTTGTCCAGACCAGCGATTACAATGGGAAGATGAGATTTGATTTAACAAACGGACAAGTTGCGCAATATCTGGAACAGATGCGGTC
>CAYLMG010000013.1:1968-12099 GCA_964384565.1 uncultured Pirellulales bacterium
GGTAAAGCCACCAAATACTCCGAGAGAATGGAAATGGTTGTTGCTTACACGGCAGTTGATGTTGACCCATATTCCTTTTCGACAATAAAAGCGAAATGTGAGTCGATTAATGTCACCCGTAATCCCGCAGCAGGTGTAAAGAACGATGCGGCGAAGGCTTTCGCCGGCAAAAGCTTCACTATACGTGTCGCGCCTACGGGTAAAATCGAAGACCGCAGAGAACTTGGAGCGCTCATCAGAGAAGTTGCAGAGAAAGCTTTCAGAACGAGCACCCAGCATGGTAGAATAAAGGAGCCTGATATGGTCTGCGATTTTCTGGCTGCCCAGTGGTTTTTATGGGATGCAATCTCAAGCATAGATAATCCTGTGCAGGGAGTTACTGTTGGTGATAGCTGGAAATCTCAGCTTTCGGTTCCTACGCCAATGGTGATGCACAAAGCGAGAGAGGTGGCATATAAGCTCGAGGAGGTTCGTCAGTCCGACAGGGGCAAGGTGGCGGTTATAACAAGCTCTTATTCACTTTCCAAAGATTCGCCTTCCGGCTGGCCTGTACCATATTCAGGCAGATTCAGACAGAGCGGGCCTTTTGGTCTCTACGGCAGGTACCGCATTTCAGGTTTACAGGGCACGGGCAGGGAGCTGTTTAATATCGATGCAGGACGAATCGAGCAATCGGAGCAGGATTATGAAATGAATATGAGCGCTTCATTACCGTTGCCTGTCCGTATAAAAATAAATATGAAGCAGAAACTCTCGATGCAGCTTCTCGAAAATTAAAACCAAAAAAGCATGGAGGTAAAGACGATTGGAAAGCAAGAATCTCTGGGCACCCTGGCGGATTAAATATCTTCAGCGGCTCGGCGAAGAAAGCGGCGGGTGTTTTATCTGTCGACGTGTGGACAAATACGAGGATGATGACAAGAACTTTGTTTTATGGCGAACAGATAACAGCATCGTTATATTAAATCTATTCCCCTACAATAACGGTCATCTTCTGATAGCGCCTTTACGCCATATAGCAGAGCTTGAGCAGGCGACTGAAACCGAACTGCTGGAGATGTTAAAGCTTGTCAGAGAATCACAAAAAGCCCTGAGAGCCGTCATAAAGCCGCAGGGGTTCAATATCGGCATTAACATAGGAAGAGTCGCCGGAGCAGGACTGCCCGGACATCTTCATTTCCACCTTGTTCCGAGATGGGAGGGCGATACAAATTTTATCAACGTCTGCAGCGATACCGATGTTATCAGTCAGAGCCTGACGGAACTGCTTGAGCAACTGCGAAAGGTCAGCAAGGAGCAGAATCTGCCGCAGCTATAATAAGTCGGGCTTTTTTAGGCAATACAGCAGATACATTGCTATAAAAATATAAGGTGCCGTATATGACTTATCAGCTTTGCGATTATGCAGTCAGTGAAGTCAAAAGCAAAGGCCGAAAGTTCCACGAAAAAGCACATCCTTATCGAACCGATTTTGAAAGGGACCGCGACAGGATTATTCACAGCGAGGCTTTTAGAAGACTCGAAGGCAAGACACAGGTGTTCACACCGGGCATAAATGATAATTACAGGAACCGCCTCACACACAGTATTGAGGTTGCCCAGATAGGAAGGACCATTGCAAGAGCACTCGGTCTGAATGAGGACCTGACAGAGGCGATATGCCTCGCTCACGACCTTGGGCATCCTCCTTTTGGACATACCGGCGAAAAGATACTCGATGCCATAACCGCTGATATCGGTGGATTCGAGCATAACAGCCAGAGCCTGCGTATCGTCGATTTACTCGAACATCCGTATCCTGGTTTTGCCGGCCTGAATCTTATGTATGAAACGCGACTCGGCCTGGCAAAGCACAAAACCACATATGATAAAACGGAGCAGCCGGTCTTCAGGGAACAAAACTGCTCGCTCGAGGGACAGGTTGCCGATATAGCCGACCGGATAGCGTACAACTGTCACGACCTTGAAGACGGTTTGAGGGCGGTGCTGATTGATATCGAAAAGTTAAAAGAGATTCAGCTTTTCCAGCAGGCACAGGATGCGATACAGGCCTTTGGAATTAAAGACCCTGCCGTCCTGAGAACCAGAACCGCAAAGGCCATTATCGATATCCTTGTCAGTGACTGTATATATGCCGGTAAGAGCCTTTTAGAAAGTTCTAAAATAAAATCAGTTGATGACGTTTACACAATAAGCGATAACCTTATTGCCCTTTCGGCAGAAAGTGAACAAAAACTAAAAGAGCTGGAAAATTTCCTGCTGAGTAATTTTTATTCGCAACAAACTTTAACGCTGCCCGCCGGTAAAATACGGCAACAGCTCGAAGAGCTTTTTGACAGTCTCTGCCGGAACTCTGGCCAGTTGCCGGCTTACTATCAGCAGCTGATAGCCAAAGAGGGTCTGCAAAGAACTGTCTGTGACTATATCGCAGGTATGACGGACAGATTTTGGCAGAGAATGATTGACCAAATTTAATTTTCTTCGACTTGTAACATTGAATCGGGACGGAAACTGCAGTAAAAGCTCCTTGACAAACTGCTTGCAGGTAAATTTTGAAAATTTTAAATCGGTTACAATCTTTCCGAAATGATAAAAAGATTTCTGACATCCTGTTTCGGCTTAGGGCTTTTGCCTTTTGCGCCCGGCAGTTGGGCTTCGCTTGTGCCGATGTTTATTTTTGTAGCGCTTTTTTACTTCAATGTCTCTGTCGTTTTACTTTCGGTCGTTTTAGCTTTTATGGTCATAGCCGGCTCGATTATTTGCATAAAGTTTTCTCCCGCCGTAATAAGCAGGACAGGCAGAGATGACCCTGGTGAGGTTGTAGCCGACGAATTTGCAGGCCAGGCGCTTACATTTTTAATCGTCTGTCCTTTAGTCGCGAAGGTGCCTGCGGCTCAGCATGTATGGATTATCGCTATAGCGGGTTTTCTGCTCTTCAGATTATTTGATATCGCAAAGCCCTTTCCTGTCAGAAGGGCCGAAAAGCTGCCCCGGGGCTGGGGAATCCTTGCCGACGATTTATTGGCTGCCGTATATGCCGGCATAATTTTGCTTTTCTTTATCCATTTCAACTTTGCCGAATTCTTCGGCAGATACCTTAAGTTTGAACCTGCCCGTTTGAATATGTTCACCGCCGGCGTACTGGGAATTGTGCAGGGGCTGACTGAGTTTCTGCCTGTATCTTCCAGCGGCCATCTGGTATTGCTTGAGCACTTTTTTGACTTTGATGTAGAAAGCAGTCAAATGATTTTATTTGACCTCGCCGTGCATACCGGCACTGTAATTGCTATCTTTATCGTCTTTTACAAATCGATAGCTGCCTTTTTCAAAAACCTTGTTAAGTCCGGCAGATATGGCAGAAGCCTTGTAGATGTTTATAAAAGAAGTCCGGCTTTTCACTTGCTGGTGTTGGCTGTTGTCGCTACAGCAGTTACCGCCCTTCTCGCTTTCTTGTTTGAGGACTATTTCACCCGTGCTCGTGGTAGTTTGTTGACGGTGGCCATAATGTGGCTTGTCACTGGGACATTATTATTTGTTACCGACTGGCGAAAAAAAACCCGTATCGGACTGCGCCGGTTTAGTATTATCGCAGCGGTTGTCGTAGGCGCTGCCCAGGCAGCGGCTATTATGCCGGGTATATCGCGAAGCGGAGCAACCATTTGTGCGGCGATTCTCATAGGTCTGCACCGGCGATGGGCTGTTGAGTTTAGCTTCCTTTTGGCAATACCAGCCATATTAGGCGCAACAGCAGTACAAATGGTAAAGAATCTAAATCAGATTGACCAGGCTTTGTCGTTCGGCCCTGTTATGATTGGATTTGTTACGGCTGCTGCTGGTGGTGTATTCGCACTGAAATTGTTGATTACCGTTTCCAGAAGGGCAAAATTTAAATTTTTTGCCGTCTATTGTTATTTTTTAGCTTTTTTTGTGCTGATTTATTGCTTGAAATAATCTAAAAAAGTGGGAAAATTGATGACTGATAAATAACTTCTTGTTTATTGTTTTGGCAGTAAGGAGACTCAAAATGAAAACGGAAGGAATTTCGCCGGCTCTTATCAAAATGATAAACCACAGGCATCTCAGGAAGATTTTCTCCAAGAGAATTGACAATTATATTTATAAGAAGATTGTTAATGAAGCCGATGGAGATTTGGAAAAGGTAAAATTGCGCAGATTTCAGTTCTTATCGGCGATGCTCAGTTGTGTTTTAAAAAGTATGGATAAAGGTTATGTATCCGCTGATATCATCAGGAAAATTGTCGATGTTTTTGTTCAGAATAATTTGATTAGGGAGGACTCTGAATACACAAGGGCGGCTGAAAATTTCGAGCGGCAATATGGTGAGCTGCCGCCCACTTTTATAGTGCTTTCGCCCACGCAGGTATGTAATCTTAATTGTATCGGCTGTTATGCGAACTCGGCGGCGAATAAACCAGCTACGATTCCATATAGCTACGTAGACAAGATAATGACTGAAATCCACGACAAATGGGGATGCAGATTCGTAACAATCAGCGGGGGAGAGCCGTTTATGTATAAAAGCGACGGTAAGACCCTGCTTGATATTTTTGAAAAATACAACGATATGTTTTTTCTCGTGTATACAAACGGAACACTTTTAAAAGAAGAAGTCTGCCGCAGGCTCGCAGATATATCGAATGCAACACCGGCTATTTCCGTTGAAGGTTTTGAAAAGGAGACCGACCAGAGAAGAGGAGCCGGCACCTTTGAGAAAATCCTCGCCGCATTTGAGAATCTCAGACAAGTGGGCGTGCCTTTCGGTATCTCTGTAACCTCTACGAACAAAAACACGGATGTTTTGCTGACCGATGAGTTTTATGACTTTTATTTTGGTAAGCATGGAGCCTGTTATATGTGGCAGTTTCAGCTGATGCCTGTCGGAAGGGGCAAAGACGAAATGGATTTAATGGTTAATCCTGAGCAGAGGCTGGCTCTTTACAGAAAATGGGAGAAACTTATAAGCGAGAAGAAGTACTGTTTGGCTGATTTCTGGAACAGCGGCGTTCTTTCCAGAGGCTGCATTGCATACGGCCGAAGCGGAGGCTACGCTTACATCGACTGGCATGGTAATGTAACTCCCTGTGCTTTCATACCCTACTATGTCGACAACATCTATGATTTATATGATAACGGAAGGGCACTCTCGGATGCCCTGTTTTCCGACTTTATGAAAAATGGCAGAAAATGGCAAAATGAATATGGCCTGAACAACTGGAAAAAACCGAAAAACTGGCTTATGCCCTGCTCTATCAGGGACCATTATGAAATCTTTCGAAAGTCGGTTTTGCCGCAGAAAGTGAATTTCGAAGACGAAAAGGCCCAGGAAGCCCTCGAATCTAATGAATATTTTCAGATTATGATAAATTATGACCGGCAGCTTGAGGAATTGACTGAAAAAATCTGGGAATCTGAATATTTAAATGTATAATACTCGGTTCGGCTGGATGCACCGCTGTTAATTTTTTATATGCTTGTAAGAAGCGGCTGCGCTCTCGGAGTTTTTGTGACCCGGTGGTGGAATTGTGACCTATGGATGTGAATAATTATAATCTTTTATGTGATGATTTCTTCGTGGATATGTACGTAAACACGGAACTTGACCTGCCGACCCAGAGGGATACCGTCCTGGCTTTTTTTGAGCGAATACAAAAGCAGTACCCCACTATGGGCAATTTCTATCGACGCAACAATAATTATTATCTCGAAGAGGACTCTTCTGCCGGCCGATATCGCTGGATTGTGCTCGAGCAGGACCGCATAGGCTCAGGCCTGGTCAATCCGGTAAACCTTGCCGATGCTTACAACCAGCACAAACTTATCCTTGAGCTTGCCCCTTTTATGCTTGCTGTAAGTCATCTTGATATCGATTCACTCGATGTCACTTTTGGAATGGATTTTGATTATAACGGCAGCCACGACGAGGTAATTGCAGAGGCACTGCTCGGCTCAGGCTCATTTAGCTCTCTTTTGGATATCCCTTTAAGGCCTATCGATTTTTCACCGGCTATGGTCCTTGCCATATCAGAAGATTGTCGAACGCAGGCAAGGATAAGCGTTGAATCAAAAACAAGCATTCTTGAACCGGATGACAGGGAAAAAACAACCGACAAGTCAATAAGCCTTTTGGTTACTGTCCGGCAATTTCCTCCAACTGATGGAAAATTTGATGCAGTTAAATCCTTCGCCAAACAGTGTCAAATTGCCGAAGAGCTGGCGGCGGAAAAGATTGTGCCTAAGTTTGTTCAGCCTCTGATAAATGTTATTGCACAAAAGAGGATGATATAGATTTTAGGGGAAAAGAATGGTTATCGAAGCTCCAATAAGCAAATTTAAGAGGACCAATCTGAAAATTTATATTATATTCCTTGTCGGCATTGCTACTTGGTGTGCTTACGATGGCTATTTTAATGATAAGTGGATAGAAGAACACACCGATGCTAATGGCAAACCGAAGACTTACTTAGTAGTTAATCGAAAGGCTCCACCATTCCTTATTGGTGCTGCTGTTCTTTTGGGTGCGTACTTATTTGCAATTAGGAAGAAAAAACTTATTGCTGATGAAGACAAGTTGATTCTCGAGAGCAAGGCCGAAATAAAATATGATTCCATCCAAAAGGTGGATAAGACAAATTTTGATTCGAAAGGTTTTTTCCTTATAACTTATAAGGATGCAAGCAACACCAAAAAACAGTTAAAATTAAGCAACAGAAGATATGATAACCTGGCACCGGTCCTCGAAAAGGTCGTCGATAAAATCAGTTGAAATCGTCAAAATAAATTTTGAAATTCAGTTTTTAACCGCAATATGCTTTCTTTGTGAGCTGTTGCGGTTTATGTTTGTAAGTTTTTTGAGAGAAAAGAAGAAATGAACATTTGCATAACCGGCCTGCAGTGGGGCGATGAGGGAAAGGGCAAGGTCGTCGACACCCTTGCAGAGAAAAGTGACATCGTTGTAAGATACAGCGGGGGGGCAAATGCAGGACATACCGTCGTTGTCGGTGACGATAGATTTGCACTACATCTTTTGCCCAGCGGCTCGGTTCGCCCGAATGTCGGCTGTGTAATTGCAAACGGCGTAGTAATTGACCCCGAAACTTTGATTGAAGAGATTGGTACTCTCGCTGAAAAGAATATTCACCTGGATGGAAGACTGTGGATAAGTGAAAATGCGCATATCGTTCTGGATTATCATAAAGCAGAAGACAGGCTCCGGGAAGAAGCCCTCGGCGGGGGGAAAATTGGAACTACAATTCGCGGTATCGGGCCCTGTTACGCAGATAAGGTTGGAAGGTCCTATGCGATTCGAGTGGCCGACTTGAGAAACCTGGCAAAACTAAAAGACAAAATCCACGCCGTCGTCGAATATAAAAACAAATTATTCTCAGCCGTTTATAACGCTCAGGGTCTCGATGCGGAACAAATCTATGAAAAATGCAGGATGTATGCCGACCGCCTTCTCCCATTTTCTGCGAATACCACCGAGTTTCTGCATAAATCCATTTCAGACGGGAAATCGGTCCTTTTTGAGGGAGCTCAGGGGGCGCTTCTTGACCTTGACCACGGCACGTTCCCCTTTGTAACCAGCTCGAATTCGAGTTCATTGGGTATGTCAGCCGGCAGCGGTGTCCCCTGCGGTATGGTTGATAAGTTTATTGGCGTTGCGAAGGCTTACACCACCAGGGTCGGTTCAGGTCCGTTTCCAACCGAACAGGACAACGAAATCGGCAGGTATATCAGAGACAAAGGAAATGAATACGGCACGACTACCGGCAGGCCCCGAAGGTGCGGTTGGTTTGATGCCGTCGCTGTCTCTTATGCCATCACTATAGGCGCTATCGATACTATCGCCTTGATGCATCTCGATACACTGACCGGCCTCGAGAAACTTAATGTCTGCACAGGCTATCAGATTGGTGGAATAAAGGTTAGCTTCTTCCCCTCGAATCTGGATAAGCTATCACGCGTAGAATGCGTTTATGAAACCGTTGATGGTTGGCGCGAAGATATAAGCGATGTAACTGATTTTAATGATTTGCCTTCAAATGCCAAAAACTATATCACCTTGATTGAGCAGACAACCACCAGACCGGTTACAATAATTGGAGTAGGGCCCAAACGAAATCAGATGATATTCAGGTAAAAATAATTAAAAGCACTGAGTAAAGGCATTATATAAATCGAATTTCGTTTTCTTTCGGCTCTAAATTGCTTTTCTTAATGGATAGCTTCGAAGAAAAACAAAAAAACACTGCTGAGCGCCTGGGCATCTCTGTCGAAAAGCTGCCTCGGCATATCGCCATAATTATGGATGGTAACGGCCGATGGGCTCGCCAGAAAAATCTACCCAGAGTTGCAGGACACCATAAGGGCGGTGAAACGGTCGAAAGAATCGCAACTCACTGTGTGAATCTCGGCATAGAATCTCTTACTCTGTATTCCTTCAGCATTGAAAACTGGAAGAGGCCCAGCTCAGAAATCAATGCGCTGATGTCTCTTTATACACAATACCTGGTTAAAATTCGTTCTACTTTAATGAAAAACAATGTCAGGCTAATGCATATCGGGCGCCTGCAGCAGCTTCCGGAAGATGTCCGGAACGAGCTGCTTGAGACTGTAAACATGACCGCCGATAATTCAGGAATGATACTTGCCCTCGCCCTGAATTATAGTGGAAGAGCCGAGTTAACAGATGCAGCGAGGAAAATGGCACAGGAATGCAAAAATGGAAAGCTAAGTATCGATGATATTAATGAAGGATGTATTTCACAACATCTTTACGCACCCTCGCTTGCCGACCCTGACCTTTTGATTCGCTCCGCCAATGAAAGAAGAATCAGCAACTTTTTGCTCTGGCAAATTTCTTACAGTGAGTTCTACGTTACGAAAGTTTTGTGGCCTGATTTCACCGAAAATGACCTTGAACAGGCTATAAGAGATTATGCGCAGAGAGAGCGACGCTTTGGGGATATAAAACCGAAGTTGTAGCAGTTCTGTTGAATAACAGCTGCCCTCTGTAAATGGAAAAATGCTGAAATACAGATTGATTTTTGGTACGCTGATGACTGTTCTTTTCACAGCCGTTGTTATTTTCGACGGCTGGCTGGACGGCTCACTGTCTTCGTCGATTCAAAATAAAACTGTTCAGGGGACTTTATTTTGCATACTCATTGTTTTTCTTGTGGTGGCCTCTCAAATCGAGTTGTCGAAACTTATAGAAAAGAAGAATTTGAGGATTTTCAGACCTGTTGTAATACCTGCCTCGATTCTGCTGGCTACGAGCTGGTACTGGCCGCAAATTTTCGAAATTTCCCTTTCAACTCATGTGCTTTTCGTGTTGACTTTTACTTTCTTTGCCCTGTTTTTTTATCAGTACTTTCGATACGGCAAATCGGCGGTGGTTGCCAATTGCGGTGCCAATGTCTTTTCGATTATTTATATCGGCCTGTTAAGCTCTTTTGCACCGGCGGTAAGAATCGATTTCGGCCTCTGGCCGCTGCTTATGTTTGTCTTTGTTGTAAAAGCCGCTGATATAGGCGCTTATACTGCCGGCAGCCTTTTTGGAAAACACAGCTTTTCTCCAAACATAAGCCCGAAAAAGACGTGGGAAGGGATGGCAGGCGCGATTATAGCCTCTGTAATTGTAGCTGTTTTTTTTGCAGATTGTTGTATAATGAGTTGGCCGCTCGCTGTGCTCTTTGGCATTTGTTTCGCTTTTATCGGCCAGTTCGGCGATTTGGCAGAGTCTTTGATAAAGCGTAGTGCCGAGCAGAAAGATTCGGCTGCCCCACGGAGTCTCGGTGTACCGGGTTTCGGCGGAATACTCGATGTGATTGACTCGCCTTTGGCAGCAGCTGCGTTTGCATATTTATTTTTTGCAATTATTCGCTGAATTAAAAAAAGTGACTATAGAAGCCGGTTTTTTTGTAGGTTTTTAATGTTTGAATTGTATTTGTCCAAAAGTGCAACGGATTGAAAAATTGGAAGTAAATATACAATTAGATTCAATTCACAACCATCTTGAGCTGTTCGGACCTGCTGACAGCTACCTGAGACTATTGCGCAAATCTCTTGACGTACAGATAGCCGCCCGGCAGTCGAATCTGGTCATCA
>CAYLMG010000013.1:12199-22346 GCA_964384565.1 uncultured Pirellulales bacterium
GGTGACATCCAGGCAAAGGTCAATCCATATCTGAGGCCTCTTTTTGATGCTCTCGGTGATATGATGGATTTCGCACAAATGAAAAAATTTATGGAGCTCGATATCATTGAGATTATTCCGCTTGCTTTTATGAGAGGCAGAACATTAAACGATGCCGCTATAATCTGTGACGAAGCCCAGAATACTTCGCCTATGCAGATGCTTATGGTGTTGACCAGGCTCGGGCATAGCTCGAAAATGATTGTTACGGGTGACATAACACAAATAGACCTCGAAACCGGTAAAAAAAGCGGTATGATTGAAGCCATCGAAAGACTGAGAAGAATAAAGGGTATTGGTTACGCAGAATTGACCCGTCGCGATATCGTAAGGCATCGGCTTGTTCAGAATATCGTACGGGCTTATAAAAAGGATAATAGCAGAAAAGGAAAATCTGAAAGCAGCCGATAAGACAGATTGAATTGGAAAGGTAAGTGGGGGAGCCTGGCATTGCTCTCTGCCGAACTGAGACGAAAGTTACTTTTTTCAGGGCTGTTAAATGGGTCTGTTAAGAAAGAAAAGTCCAAGGCGCACCCGGCTGAGAAAAAGTATAGCTGCGGATAGATTCGCTTTGTTAAAGCGATTTGCTGATATTGATGTTATCATCTCAATATTGATATGGCTTGTTTTTGTTCTTATCTGCATACCTATCCTTTCCTTTCAGGCGAGCACTCGGGCGGACTCCGCATCAGAGATAATTTTGGAACAGCGCTATCCTAACTTTGTGTCGCTGGCTATAGTTGTTTTGCTGGCATCGTTTGCAGCTGTGCTGTATATATATAATTATCAGAAACGCACCATAAAAAATCATCTTAGAATCTCTATGCTTGCAGCGGTTTTTATTCTTCTTTTGATTATTGCGAAACTTGGCTTTGTCCTCACCTCTCAAACCTTCTGGGCAACAGGTACTGCTGTCGCCGCGGCGATTATCCTCTCGATTGCTTATGACCGGCGGTTTGCTATCGGTATTAGTTTATTCTATTGCCTTTTCGCATCATTCATACAGGCAACTCAGCCGAATATGAATTTGCTTGTTATAATGACAGCAGGGGCTTTGACCTGTTGTTTTTCCCTGAGGGAGATTCGTACCAGAATGAAGCTTCTTGAGGTCGGCACTCTTACTGCTGTCGTAGTTTTCATAACCGCGTTAGCTTTACTTTTTATTGACTATAAAGGGAGTATCGGCTCTGTCTTTCAAAGCTCAGCCTATCACGCGGTCGCCGCTTTTCTTGTCGGAATGCTGATACAAAGTCTGCTCCCCGTTATTGAAAAGAATTTCCGCATAGCGACGAGCATGACTCTGCTCGATTATAGTGACGCCAATCAGCCGTTATTAAAGAGGCTTGCTATGGAAGCTCCCGGCACCTTCAGCCACAGCCTGCTGGTGGGCTCTGTCGCCGAAGCCGCCGCCGAAGCGATCGGACGCAACGGCCTTTTATGCAGAGTCGGTGCTTATTACCACGATATCGGGAAAATCAATAAGCCCGGATATTTTGTTGAAAATGAAATGGGCTCTGCCAGCAGACACAAGGAGCTTTCACCTGCTATGAGCCAGCTGATTATCATAGGTCACGTCAAAGACGGAACAGAGATGGCCAAAGAATTTGCTCTGCCGGCTGTTCTCAGGCAGTTTATCGAAACGCATCACGGCACAACTCTTGTCGAGTTTTTCTACAACGAGGCAAAAAAGAAAAAAGGGGACAAACAATCCGAACCTTCAGAAAGCGAGTTCAGATACACAGGTCCAAAACCGAGAACAAAAGAGGCGGCAATTGTAATGCTTGCCGATGCTGTCGAAGGTGCTGTCAGGTCGCTGGCAGAGGTAACTCCCACAAAAATCGAAGCTGTTATTCACAATATGGCAATGAAGCGACTGCAGGATGGACAATTTGACGAATGCGACCTTTCCCTTCGAGAGTTGAGCCAGATAGAAGCAAGTATGTCGAAGACCCTTGCTGCACATTATCACAGCAGAATCGCATATCCGAAGCCGCCCGATGAGCCGGCACAGCAGCAGCAAGCAGATAAATAATTCGGAATCAATTATCATGGCCATAACTGTTCAGGTCTCAAAAAAATTTCAGAAAGTCAGTTTTAACGAAAAAAGACTGAGAAGACTTGTGAAGAATGTTTGCAAACGCTTTGCCCTTGCGAATGCAGCTGTTGATATAGAAGTCGTCGGCGACAGTGAAATCCGGAAATTGAACAAAAAGTTTTTGAATCGCAGCCACATTACCGATTGTCTCAGTTTTAACTTGTCAGACGACAGCGGTTATCCGTCGAGAGTTTATCAGCTTGTAATCAATGCTCAAATGGCTAAAAGGCAGGCAAAAAAACGCAGGCATCCTGTCGAAGCTGAGCTGGCACTTTACATAATCCATTCTCTGCTGCACTGTCTTGGCTTTGACGATAAAGGTAAGAAACAGGTGCAGAGAATGCATGAAACCGAAGACGAGATTTTAGAGCAGCTCGGCTACGGTTTAGTATATAATAAAAGGGCCGGAAAATAGCAGAGTCAGGCTTATTTTGTCTCTGCTCTTTTTGTGTTTGCGGTAATTGAAAGGAACATAAGTGAATTATATCTCGTTAATGCTGCTGATTTTTTTATTGGCAGGCTGCAATCTCTTTTTCTCCGTATGTGCTTTCGCCTTCAGAACATTTTCTTATGCCAAATTGCAGCAGTGCTTCGGCTCGGATGACAAGAACGCCATTGTAAAGAGACTTGTGGCAAAAAGTGAAATTCTTGTTTTATCCAGCAGCTTGTATTCTCTTGTATGTAATGCTCTCATATTAATTTTTTTGTTGGTTATCTCTGCAAAACTCAGGCAAGGCAGTCTCTTTGCCCTGGATTATGTTATAGTTTTTGTTATTGCTTTGTTGATATTTATGATATTCAGCCTTGCGGTTCCTCACGCCTGGGCCAAGTATGCGGGTGAAAAGGTTATAAGGCGTACATATAGGCTCCAGATAGTGCTGGCTAAGATTGTCTGGCCGGTCATTTTTCTTTACAGCTTCACCGATACTCTCATCCGTCGGCTGGCAGGTGTCATTGAAATAACACCACAGGAGCACAGGGAGGAAAAACAGGAAGAATTTCTCGACGGCCTCGAACAACGCAAAATGGAGGGCGTTGTCGATGAAGAGGAGCAGTTGATGATTGAAAAAGTTCTTGAGCTGAGCGAAACAGCTGCAGGTGAAATTATGACTCCGAGAACTGATATCATTGCTGTCGAGGTCAGCAGTGACCGGAAAACCGTTCTGGAAACCGTAAACTCTGCGGGTCATTCAAGGCTGCCTGTTTATGAAGAAAATATAGACAGAATCGTCGGGCTTGTCTACGCCAAAGACCTTCTCGGTGATATAGACAAATCTAAAACAGATTTTAAGCTGCGCGAAAAAATCAGACAGGCTTACTTCGTACCCGAGACAAAATCCATCAGAGAGCTGCTCCACGAGTTCCAGAATCAAAAGTTGCATATATCCATTGTTCTTGACGAATATGGCGGCACTGCCGGCATAGTTACACTCGAAGATATTATCGAGGAGCTCGTGGGGGAGATAACCGATGAATATGAAAAGAAACCACCGGAGCCTATAAAGAAAATAGATGTCAATACCATTGAAGCCGATGCCAGAACCTACGTTGACGACCTCAATGACGAATTCGAGCTTGGTATTCCGGAAGACGAGGACTACGACACTGTAGGCGGTTTTGTCCTTTCGTACCTCGGCTACATTCCTAAAACCGGTGTAAAGTTCGATTATGAAGACCTGAAATTCACAATCTGCTCGGCTGAAGCCAGAAGAGTGAAAATCATACGAATTACTAAAACCGGCAAAGACAAAAATGCTCAATAAAGATTTGGCTATCTGTATTCATACTGCCGATTTCTCCGAGACTTCTCAGATACTGACTTTTTTTACCAAAACAAATGGAAAGATTAGGGCTATTGCGAAGGGCTCGAAGCGGCCCAAATCAACCTTTGGCGGTCCTGTTGAAATCTTCTCTTGTGGTGATATCGTCTTTTCCGATTCTTCGAGGGAAAAGCTTGCAACTGTCACCGAGTTTGAGCAAGAGCTGGCCCTTAAAGGCCTTGTCGAAAATTATTTTGCTATGAATTCTGCTTTATTTTCAGCCGAGCTTCTAAATCGCTTCACTGACGACTATGACCCCCATCCGCATCTTTTTGAATCCTTCCTGCGGTTCTTAAAAGATGCATCGCAGGCAAAAGACAAAGCTGCTTTACTGGCCTGCTTAATACTTTTTCAGTTATCCCTGCTTAAGGAAACCGGCTTGCAGCCGGTCCTGAAAAATTGCGTTAACTGCAGGAACAATTTCAGCGGTTGTTGGCCGGAAGTTTATTTCAGCAGCTCGGCAAATGGTTTTATCTGCAGGGACTGCGAAGAAAGCTTTCCTGACAAAATCCGAATAAGCAAAGCTGCCGCAAATGCTCTGGGCAGCCTGAAACTGATTGCCGGCTCTGAACCTGAAGTCGTTGGCGAAATCGAGCGGATTTTAATTTACCACTTCACCGAAATTCTTGGCAGGCCCCCAAAAATGGCAAAGTATATATTGAAAACCTGAAAACACAAGGTAAAATACGAGTAATTGCAAACCGCAGATTAATTTTTATTGATTGCTTGAGTATGTTATCACAAAAACTATCTACTATAAAAGAATACTTCAGAAAGGGATTCCAGGAGTGGGAAAATGAGCTTTTTGAATATAAATACGTCATCCTGTTGTCCCTGATTATTGTTGCAATCGCCGCATTTCTCGATTATTACTCCGGGATTTACGTATCTTCTGCAAATGTTGCTGATGTCCCCGATTTGATTCTGGACCATGTCGGCCCTTTTGATATGAGCTTTCTCTGTGTTTACGGCTATCTTGTCCTTGTCTTTGCTTTGTTTTTGTACCCTTTGGCGCTTCACATAAGAACGCTTCATATCGTAATCAGTCAGTTCAGCCTGCTCGTTATGCTCAGAGCCCTTTTTATGATTTTTACCCATCTTCAGAGCCCCCTGGATGCCATACCCATCCATTTTCCGTGGATTTTAAAAGGATTGAGTTTTGAAAATGATATGTTTTTTTCCGGACATACGGCAATACCGTTTTTGGGATTTTTGTTGTTCCGAAAAAGCAAAATAAGATTTTTTTTTCTTATAGGTTCAGTATTGATGGCAATTACCGTTCTGCTGATGCATATACACTATAGCATAGACGTCTTCTCCGCATATTTTATAACCTATTGCTCTTACAGAATTGGAAGGTATATGTTGAGAAAAACAGATGTTAATTATTAGCTGTTGATAATCTTTACAAAATTTCTTACCGACTCTTCAGTTTTCCACGGTGCTGCAAAACCATCAAATCGTTTTGATTCTTCTATGTCTCTGTCAAGCTGCAGCCGATACTGACTGATGTAATGAAAGTATCTTTTCTCCTCGTAGTAATCTGCCAGGTATTCCTGCTCCGTCTGCCCCGGTGTTGGCAAAAGCAGTGCCTTTTTCTTGTCCAGCTCCGCAAGCTCCATAATCGTCGTATATCCTGAGCGTGTTATTATGAACTTTGAGCGGTTCATAATATCCTCCTGCTGTGCTGTTTTCAGGAAACTGTAAAATTTAACATCGCCGGGCAAGTTTTTTTCCTGCCCCTCCGGATTACCTCCTGCAATTACAATCCTGCCTTTCAATTGATTTAACTGTGAAATGATTTTTTTCTCTAATATCACTCTTTGAGGCTCAGGTCCCGACAGAGAGACGAAATATTCGATATCCTGTTCCGTGTCCAGCTTGCGCAAATGAGACAGTATGCCGATATATCTTATTTTGTCTTCGCTTATATACCTTAGATTATGCGAAAGATGTCCTGACAGGTTTTGCTTCTCAAAGTCGGGAACAAGGACGTACCTGTACTTTCTCATTCTCGAGGCCAGCCAGAGCTCGAAAGCCCATTCGGCGCCGATGGGCGTTTTGAATCTTAATTGATGATTTATCAGATAGGAATTTTCAGCACTGTCATATACATCGTACCTGCAGTCTGAAATTACGGTATCAAACTTTTCTCTTTTAATTATCTGTTCGGTGTGCTTTCTTGCCTGCCGGAGAGTCTTGAGCATCCAGGGGCAGGAAAGTACAAACTTCAAACGGAAGAAAGCTGTTTTTGTGTAGGGCGGATACAGGCTCGGAACGTCGTAATAAAAGCATTTATCCTTAAAATAATCTTTCAAAATTTTCAAAGCGATGCCCGTTGATAGTAAATATACCTCGTTTTTTTTACATAGCTCTTTAATCAGAGGTATGTCCCTTGTTGCGTGTCCCAGCCCCCAGTCAAAAACACCAAAGAGTATTTTCATATTTTTTTGTTGGTCGTGTCCTTTTCCGGCCTTACTGCTCCTCTTCCTTGAAAAGGCCAGCCTCTGTTTCGGCTTGTTTGTTTTTGTTACATTTTAATCCGAGGTGCTCACACCCCTGTGCTGTAATTTCCCTGCCGCGCCTCGTCCTGCGCAGAAATCCTCTCTGCAAAAGAAACGGCTCGACCACGTCCTCGAGCGTATCTTTCTCTTCGCCCAGCGTTGCGGAAATTGCCTCGATACCTGCCGGACCACCGTCATAGACCTTCGCAAGCGCCCGCAAAAATGACCTGTCAAGCTCGTCAAGACCCAGACTATCAATCCGCTCCATCTTCAGGGCACTTTCAACTATCTCTGTACTCAGCCGGCCTTTGCCTTTCACCTGTGCGTAATCGCGGACCCGCTTGAGCAGCCGGTTTGCAATTCTCGGCGTTCCACGCGAACGTGCCGCTATCAGTTCCAGAGTCCCGTCTTCGGTTTGAAGACTTAATAAATTCGCCGACCTTTTTAATATGTCCCTCAGCTCGTCCGGGCTGTAAAAACCAATGTGGTACAGCATTCCGAATCGGCCGCGAAGCGGTGCGCTTAAAAGTCCCGCCCGTGTTGTCGCACCTATCAGCGTGAATCGTTTCAAGGGAAAGTTTATTGTTTTTGCGTGCAGGCCGCTGTCGACGGTAAAGTCCACCCTGAATTCTTCCATCGCGGGATATATAAATTCCTCAACCGGTGTGCTCAGTCTGTGTATCTCATCTATGAATAAAATGTCACCTGTATTAATATTGCTCAACATGCCCATCACGTCACCGGCCTTGACCATAGCAGGCCCGGATGTGCACCGAATCCTTGCCCCCATCTCGTTTGCCACAACGTTCGCAAGCGTCGTCTTGCCGAGTCCCGGCGGGCCGTAAAGTAAAATATGCTCGAGAGGCTCACCACGTTTTTTCGCTGCGGTCATCGCTATCGAAAGTTTTTCCTTAACATTGTTTTGGCCTACACATTCGTTAAGAAATCTCGGCCGAAGCGATGCGTTGAAACTTTCCTCCTGCTCATTTATCGGCTGCCTGCTAATTACCCTGTCTATCGCCATAATTATTATTTAACTTTTAACTTTGAACGTTCAATGTTAAATTTCTCACACTTCCACGCCCTGTTTAAGTCTGTAAACCAGCGGCACGAGCTCTTCCGCTGTTTTTACGTCCGGGTGCCTTTCGCAAGCCAGCTCGATAAGCTCCATCGCCTCGTTTCTTTTCTCGCCCCAGGCGATTAGGATTTCCAGCGTCTGGGCCTGGAAAGCCTTGAATTTTCTCTCTCTGCCCGCTGCAATTTCAGCACCTGCAGCGAAGCTTTTCAGCTTGCCTTTAAGCTCGGCGATAATATGCTGTGCCATCCTTCTGCCGAGAGTGGGAAGTGACGTTATTATTTTTTCATCTCCGTCTTCAATTGCTGCTGCGACGGTTGCAATCGGCAAAGTTAAGCAGCGGAGCCCCTTTTTTATTCCTATACCTTTTACGCTGATAAATCTTGTGAAAAACTCCTTTTCGCCGGCACTTGAAAAGCCAATCATCCTCGGCACAAAGGAGCCGCCGCCGGGTGTCCCCTCGAAATATTCCATTGTGTACAGCCTTATCTCACTGCCTATCTTATCTGACAGTGCGTTTACACAATAGGCCGGCAGCATTACCTCATAGGTAACCGAGCCGACCTCTACAAGGCAGCTCTCGCTGCCTAAGCTTACCAATCTTCCTTCAATTCCCGCTATCATAAAACATATCTCTAAGTAATACTGACTTTCGTATTTGCACAGCACAAGGCCGCTGCGATTGCGTCAGCCACGTCGTCCGGTTCCGGCACCTGCGGCAAGCCGAGAATTCTCTGGATGCTTCGCTGAATCTGCTCTTTTTTGGCTCTGCCGTTGCCCGTTATCGATTTTTTTATTCGCGTTGCCGAAAAACTTTTTACCTTGATATCGGCCTCGGCACATTTTTGTAGTATAACACCTCTTGCGTGTCCCATCAATATCGCAGTCCTCGGATGTGCATAGTGTGAGTAAAGCTCCTCGACTGCCACTAAGTCAGGCTGAAAGTTCTTTAACAGAAGCTCGATGTCCTCCGCTATCCTGTTAAGCCTTATCTCTATCGAATCTTTCTCATCGGTTCGCAGAACTCCCGCCTCGATTAGATTTTCCTTATCGGAATCTGTTTCTATACAGCTATATCCGCAGACCTGCAGTCCCGGGTCAATACCCAGTATCCTCATTTTATTCTCCACTCAGTTCCGTCCGGTGAATCTTTTAGCTCTATTCCGGTTCTTTCCAGTTCGGCTCGTATGGTATCCGAAAGCTCAAAATCCTTATTTCTTCTGGCATTGTTGCGCTGCTCAATCAAAATCTTAATCAGGTTGTCGGTCAGCTCTTCGCTGCCACCTGCGGCTTGCGGATACTCTTCTTTTACTACCCCTAAAACGTCACCGCCGAGCTTCGTAAATGAATCATCAATCGCATTGAGCGTTGCTTTCGTAGCATCTGCCTTTTCGAGCAGGGGATTTGTTAAGCGAACCAGCTCGAAGATAACCGAAAGAGCAACAGAGGTATTCAAATCGTCATTCATTGCAGCCTCGAATTTTTCCTTAAGCTCTGCGAGTTGCTGCTCAATTTCCTTATCAGCTTCCCCATCCGCTGCCGACTCGATTGCCTTTCGCAGTGCCTTGACCGTTTGCGTTATTTTGTCATAGCCGCTTTGGGCTGCGAACAACGCGGCATCGGAAAAATCGAGCGGGCTGCGATAGTGACTGTTCAGTATCAGCTGCCTGACTGCAAGCGGCTCATAGCTTCTGGTCAGTCTTTCGTGTACGCCGGAAAACGCCTGCTTGAGCGTGATAAAATTATCCAGGCTCTTTCCCATCTTTTGCCCGTCAACAGTCACCATATTGTTGTGCAGCCAGTACCGTACAAACCGCACACCGTTGGCCGCCTCCGACTGCGCAATCTCACAGTCGTGATGTGGGAACTGGTTCTCTATACCGCCGCCGTGTATATCGATTGTCTGCCCGAGATATTTCATACTCATCACCGAGCATTCCAGATGCCAGCCAGGATAACCCATCCCCCACGGGCTCGGCCACTGCATAATATGGTTCGGTTCAGCCTTTTTCCACAATGCAAAATCAACTGCGTTCTTTTTATCCGGTGAGACCTCCACACGAACGCCCGCTTTCATCTCCTCGATATTCCTTCCGGATAATTTACCGTAATCGGCAAATTTCGATACATCAAAATATACCGAACCATTGACCTCGTAGGCATAGCCTTTCTCAAGCAATTTCTTTACCAGCTCTATCTGCTCGATGATATGGCCGCTCGCCCGAGGACTTATGTCGGGGCGAACACAATTGAGCTTGTCCATGTCCTCGAAGTAGCTGCGCGTATAATACTCAGCCAGCGCCATCGGATGCTTCTTTTCCTTTTTGGCGGCTTCTGTAACCTTGTCCTCTCCCTCGTCTGCGTCGTCGGTGAGATGTCCCACATCGGTAATGTTTTGAACATAGGTGACTGCATAACCCAGATATCGCAGATACCGCACGAGGATATCGAAGCTGACGTAGCTTTTTGCGTGTCCCAGATGTGCGTGGCCGTAAACCGTCGGCCCGCAAACATAAATGCCGACTTTGCCTTTTTGCAGGGGCTTGAATTCCTCCTTCTTTCTCGTCAAACTGTTATAAAGCATCAACGCCATCAAAATCACCTCGTCATATTA
>CAYLMG010000013.1:22446-23778 GCA_964384565.1 uncultured Pirellulales bacterium
TGGCCCAATCCCTTGAAAATCGCCTCGGCAATATGATGGCTGTTGGTACCGTACGGTACATTAACGTGAAGATTAAACGCACCGTTATTGGCAAAGCTGCGCAGCAGCTCTTCAAGACATTCGACGTCGAAGTCACCTATTCTTTCCGTCCTGAAGTTGGCGTTATATACGCAATTTGCCCTGCCGGACAAATCAACGCTTACATTCGCCAGCGCATCCTCCATTGGCACCGAGCTGTGCCCGTATCTTGCTATACCTTTTTTGTCGCCTAGCGCCTTTGTCAGTCCCTGACCCAGACATATCGCTATATCCTCGACCGTATGATGCGCATCGACCTCCAGGTCACCTTTGGCTTTTACAATCAAATCGATTTTGCCGTGCTTGCTCAGGTGCGTAAGCATATGGTCGAGAAAGCCGATTCGCGTATCTATCTCGTATCTGCCGACACCGTCCAGGTCGAGCTCGACAAAAACCTCCGTCTCTTTTGTCTTTCTTCGAATCTGTGCACTTCTCTTTGCCATAAAAAGCCCCTTATTCTGATAAAATTTCCTTAATTGCCGAAAGCAATTTTTCATTCTGCTCTCTCGTGCCCATCGTTATCCTCAGTTTATCTTCAAGTAAGGGCACTTTCCAGTACCGCACATAAATATTTCGCTGCTCTAATTTCTCAAATAGAATATCAGCTTTTATTTTCCTGCTCTCAGCAAGTATAAAATTCGCAAAGCTTCTCGGCACCACAAAATCAAGTGCCTGAAGCTGCTCTGTTAAAAATTGCCGCTCCATTTTAATCTTTTCGATATTGTTCTTAAAATACTGCTGGTCTTTGATGGCAGCAGTCGCTGCTGCAACCGCAACTGCATCGACATTATAAGAGTCCTTAAGTTTCATCAAACCCTTTATCAATCCCTCATCTGCCATCGCATATCCGAATCGAAGACCCGCAAGAGAATATCCTTTGCTCAGCGAGCGAAGGATTATCACGTTATCGAAATCTTTAATCAGACCAACGCAGCTCTCCTCCGCAAAATCAACGTAGGCCTCGTCAATCAGCAAAACACCTTTTATTTCATCCGCCGCGGATGCCAGCTCGGCGACGCTTATGAAGCTGCCCGTCGGCGCATTGGGATTGCACACAATCGTCAATGCTGCCTTGCTTTTAATAAGCCCTGCCGGCAGATTAAATTCATCGTCGAACGGAACCTTGATAGCCCTGCAGTTCTGCAGGTTCGCAAGCACAGGATAAAGTGAGTACGTCGGCACAGGGTACGCTACAGGCCGCCTCTCGTCGCAGAAAGCGCGTATCGCCATACTCAACAGCTCGTCCCCGCCGTT
>CAYLMG010000014.1:0-2406 GCA_964384565.1 uncultured Pirellulales bacterium
GGTGAAAAGTGCGTCAGCACAACAAACAGAAACTTTGTCGGCAGAATGGGACATCCGAAAAGCGAAGTTTACTTAGCCAGCCCCGCAACCGCCGCCGCAACTGCTATCGAAGGCAAATTAATTGATCCAAGAAAATATATATTGAAATCCTAATACCTAAATTCTAAATTCTAAACAAACTACAATGACAGAAAAACAAAATTCAAAACGATATGACCTGGAAGAAAGGACATTGCTGTTCGCGCAGAGGGTCAGAGCGTTTGTGAAAAAGCTGTCAAAAACTTTGGCTAACATAGAGGATATAAAGCAATTGGTCAAAGCGTCGGGTTCAATCGGAGCAAACTATATAGAGGCAAATGAAGCACTAAGCAAGAAGGACTTTATTATGCGGGCCAAGATATGCCGCAAGGAAGCAAAAGAAAGCCGGTATTGGCTCAGACTGGTCGACACCGGCGTAAATAAACAGCTTGATAGGGAAAGGAAAGAACTGGAAGATGAAGCCAGCGAGCTTACGCACATTTTCGGCTCAATTGTAACTAAAAGTAAATAATGTTTTGAACATTTATTATTTGGATTTTGTGCTTGTTTAGTATTTAGAGATTAGAATTTAGGATTTGAGAGATAAGGATTTATTATGTCCAAAGCCCATGTTTACAAACGCGACCATATAAATACCGATGAGATTATTCCAGCCAGATATCTCAATACTGATAACGAAGCCGAGCTTGCGAAGCACTGCCTTGAAGACCTGGATGCGGATTTTGTCAAAAAGGCAAAGGCTGGTGACGTAATAGTTGCCGGCGAGGATTTCGGCTGCGGCTCAAGCCGTGAGCACGCCGTCTGGGCGATAAGAGCAGCAGGTGTTAAAACCGTAATCGCAAAAAGCTTCGCTCGAATCTTCTACCGCAATGCAATCAATAACGGCTTCTACATCATCGAATCGCAGGATGCGTTGGATAAAATCAATAACGGCGACGAGCTGGAAATCGACTTCAAAAACGGACTTGTAAAAAACAAAAATACTGGTATTACTATAAACTTTAATCCGCTCCCAGACTTCGCGCTTGACATCATAAACGCCGGCGGCTTGTTGGAACATATAAAAAAGAAAATAAAATAACCTCTACGACAAGGAGAACAAAAGTGGCGAAAAGTTACAAAATCGCGGTTATAGGCGGTGACGGAACCGGGCCCGAAGTTGCCAATGAGGCTGTTAAGGTATTAAAAACCGCCGCCGACAAATTCAATTTCAAAACCGAAATAACCGATTTCGATTTCGGCGGAGAAAGGTACAAAAAAACCGGCGAGACTCTGCCCGATAGTGCTATTGAAGAGCTGCGAGGCTTCGATGCGATACTGCTCGGCGCTATCGGCCATCCCGATGTAAAACCCGGAATCCTCGAAAAGGGAATCCTGCTAAAGGCCCGCTTCGAGCTCGACCAGTATATAAATCTGAGGCCGGTAAAACTTTATCCCGGCGTTGAGTGTCCCCTAAAGGACAAAGGCCCCGAGCACATCGACTACGTCGTCGTCCGCGAAAATACAGGCGACTTATACACCGGAACCGGCGGATTCAGTATGAAAGGAACACCGAACGAGGTAGCGATACAAACATCGGTCTATACACGTTTTCAGGTTGACCGCTGCCTGCGGTACGCATTCGAATATGCAAAGAAACGGGGCAAAAAAGCTCGCGGCCTAAGCAATGAAAACACCCTCGGCCTTGTCGGAAAAACAAATGTGCTGACCTTTGTTTACGACCTCTGGGAAAGAGCCTTTCACGAAATGGGACAAAGAGATTACCCCGATATCAGAAGGGACTATTATCACGTCGATGCCTGCTGTATGTGGATGGTCAAAAATCCCGAATGGTTCGATGTGCTGGTGACCGGCAATATGTTCGGTGACATCATAACCGACCTCGGCGCAATAACTCAGGGCGGTATGGGCATCGCCGCAGGCGGAAACATCAATCCGGAAGGTGTCAGTATGTTCGAGCCTATCGGCGGTTCCGCTCCGAAATATACCGGCAAGGGCGTTATCAATCCCCTTGCTGCTATTTGTGCTATGCAAATGATGCTCGAGACTCTCAGCGAGGACGGAGCTGCGCAAAAAATCGAGTCAGCCGTCAAATTTGTAACCGAAAATAAGCTCAAATCCCTTGCCGCAGGAAAGATGGGATATTCAACAACACAGGTAGGAGATATGGTCGCTGAAAAAATTGCTTAATAATTTCAAAACATAAACTTCGCCGATTATGCAAAAAATAAAAATCACAAAAATAAAAAGAATAATTAATAATCCGTGAAAATCCGCGTTACTTGTCCTGAGCTTGTCGAAGGAAACCGCGGTTAATAAATATTTTAATCCGTGAAATCCGCGTTAATCCGCGGTTAAAAAAATGCC
>CAYLMG010000014.1:2416-18974 GCA_964384565.1 uncultured Pirellulales bacterium
AAAGATGGGATATTCAACAACACAGGTAGGAGATATGGTCGCTAAAAAGGTAACTGAATAAGAAACAGGTAAAAAGGAAAAAGTAAAAGGGCAAAAAGGATTCATATTGAATCAGGAATCAAATATCGCTAAACGAACATTTGATTTTTCCATTGAGATTATTAAGTTAATCGGTAAGGCAAATTTACCCTTTGAATATAAATCCATCGGTTCACAACTTTTGCGAGCCGGGACTTCGATAGGTGCAAATGTCGAGGAGGCTCAAGCCGCCGAAAGTAAAGCAGATTTTGTACATAAATACAACATTGCGCTAAAAGAGGCCAGAGAAACAAAACATTGGCTTAAATTATTACTGGCAATTCAACCCCGATGTGTTGAAGGCAAAAATCTTATTCAGGAATCAGATGAAATTTGTAAAATTTTAGGCAGAATTATTGTAAACTGTAAGAAAAACATATAATTAATTTTTACTTTTTACTTTTTACTTGATATTATGCCAGCGAACCTGACACCGGAATATTTCAAGGCTGAAAAGTGGTACCGCGAGGCGGCCACCACCGAGGAAAAAATCCTCGCCCTCGAGCGTATGCTCGCCGTTATGCCCAAGCACAAGGGAACCGACCACCTAAAGGCCGACCTGCGAAGAAAACTATCGAAACTCAAAGAAGCCGCCACCCAAAAAACAGTCAAAGCAAAAACTACAGACATCTTCTACATTCCCAAAACAGGTGCTGCCCAGATTTCCCTGATAGGGACACCGAACAGCGGAAAAAGCTCAATCGTCGCAAGCTTAACCAACGCCAAAGTCAACGTCGCGGACTTCCCCTACGCCACAAACGCTCCCGTCCCCGGAATGGTCCGCTTCGAGGAAATCCAGATTCAGCTTATCGACACCCCCCCTGTCACCGCAGACTTCGTCACACCTGGCCAGGTCGGAGTTTACCGAAACTGCGACCTTATCGCTATCGTCATTGACCTCTCGGAAGACATCGAAAAGCAGTTGAATATCCTGCTCGATTTTCTCGAATCGAGAAATCTGCTCATCGATGAAGATACGCCTGCTGCTGATTCAGCCGGAAACCGCCTGGGCAAACCTGCTTTTTATCTCTGCACGAAAGCTGACATCGCAAAATCGAATGCCCTCGAAAAACTAAAAAAAATCTCCAAACACCGCCTACCTGTCATTGTCACCTCAACCGAAACACACGAAGGCATCGATACACTTGCTCAAGAGCTCTTCAAACTCTCGAATATCATTCGCGTTTATACCAAACCGCCCGGCAAAAAAGCAGATTTAACCGAGCCTTTCACTCTGCCGGCAGGCTCTACCGTTATGGACCTCGCCAACGCCATTCACCGTGAGCTCGCAGAAAAATTCAGCTCAGCAAGAATATGGGGGACAGGTGTTTACGACGGCCAAAACGCACCAAAAGACCACGTCCTCAATGACAAAGATATTCTCGAATTGCATTTCGCTTAAAATTCGGTTATACTTATCCTTATAAAATCGGCGTGTGTATTTTTTATTAATTTTCAGTGCCATCGAACAAATATGTTAAGCTTATATAAATATTAACCGTCCTGACAGCAGGTATCTGGATTTTTTTCTGGCTCAAATCAGCAAAAAAAACGAACAAAAACTTCCGATGTGCCGAATGTGGAACAGAAGTTTATAAATTAACTGAAAGTGTCTTTTGACTTTATTCGTCATTCCTGCGAAGCTTGCCCCCACGAAAGTGGGGGCTTGTACCCGCGAAAGCGGTCAGCAGGAATTCATAAAGTAACCTCAAAGGAGTAAATACTATGGAATGCAACAAGCAAAAGAATCTGAAAAATTGTAACTGTTCTTATCCAGGCTGCAGCAAAAAAGGCCTCTGCTGCGAATGTATGCAGTATCACTTATCTGCAAAAGAGCTTCCAGGCTGCTGTTTCCCAGATGACGTTGAAAAAACATACGACCGCAGTTTCAAAGCCTTTGCTAAAGCCTGGGGATTGTAAAAAGCAGCTGTAAGACAATAATTGTGTTTATTTTTATTTACGAGAGTGTTGATTTTTATAAACGGATGATGAAAAAGCACTGATAGCTATTTTTTAAGTCCTATATAAGTAAACTTAAATCGATTATAAAGCAGCTGTGTTGCCAAAAAGCAACGTGGTGTTAAAATACGTCATCTGCATCATTTTAGAGCTTCAATTATACATATAAATATAAATATTTGATTTTAAGGCTGTTAAGTAACTTTGTCAGAAAGTTTTGACAGCGCAACCCTCTGTTGGCATATCTTTTGCACATTCTCTTATTTTGGCTCTTTGGTCAATGATATTGGGCGGACGTCCAAAAAGCACCGAATTTGGAGGAGGATGATGCCGCCCGATTTCAGGAACAAACAGAGCCGGCTTGCCGGCTCTGTTAGAAAAATTTACGGGGTCGTTTCGGAGGAGAACGACTCCGTTTCTTACAGCCCCTTTAGCTCCTCTAACTGGCCTTTTTTTGCGTATTACCTTCCAAATGTGTGTATCATCTGCCAGTATTAACTTTTAACTATTCAACAGCATGTCAAGGGATTATAATCCTTTTTGTTATGGAACGGGCTGTTTACAGAATTATTGATGCCAATTTCAACAGGGCAAGGGAAGCGGCTCGCCTCATTGAAGAGTATTGCAGATTTTATCTGAATTCCAGCCCTTTAACTGCGAGGGCGAAGAAGCTTCGTCATCAGCTTTGTGCTGCCGTCGGCCGTTTGGATGCCACCGGGCTTATATCGAGCAGGGACACAATCGGTGATGTCGGCATCGGCCAGGTCGTGGATAAGCAGCTTCGAAGAGCTGACTTAAAAGATAGTTTCACCGCCGCCTGCAGACGGCTTGCCGAAGCCCTGCGAGTATTAGCCGAGACAATTTCACCGATTGATTCGGTAGTAGCGGCAGGAATCGAGGATTTGCGGTACGGCTCTTACAGCCTTGAGAAAGATATAGTCCTGTTCGCAGATGCAGCAGAAAAATTCAGAAAAGTTCGTTTATACGTTATTATTACAAGCAATCTGCCTGCTGAGGTTTTTTCCCTGTCGCAAGTTTGCGTCGCCGGCGGTGCCGATTGTATTCAGCTTAGGGCAAAATCCATCGAGGATGACAAACTCTATGCAATGGCTGCCGAGTTCGTCAAAATCTGCAGCGACGGTGGCACGCTCAGTATCGTAAACGACAGGGCCGACGTTGCAGCAGCCGCAGGAGCTGACGGCGTTCATCTCGGACAGAACGACCTGCCGCCTCACGCAGCACGAAAGCTTGCAGCCAGGCCCTTGATAATCGGCAAAAGTACACATTCGCAGCAGCAATTAAGGTCAGCTATTGATGAAGGTGTTAATTATGTAAGTCTCGGCCCTGTGCACACGACACCGACCAAGCCGACCGCAGAGGCGGTTGGTCTGGATTACGTCTCGCAGAGCATTAAAATACTTGAAGGGACAGGCATCGGCCACGTCGCCATTGGCGGGCTCAACATCGACAATGTCAAAGAAGTATTAAAGGCCGGTGCGAAAGCAATAGCGGTATGCAGGGCTGTTACTGAAGCCGAGAACCCGAAGACTGCGTGTCAGCGGTTAAAAGAGAAAATCCTCTCTTCTGAGCAGAAGTGATTTCTCGGATTTACCGCCCAAAGCGCGCTTTTACGCTTGTTGTTTTCTATTCTTTGTGATAAAAAAAAGATTAGTAACAGAGCAGCACAGACAGATAAAAGGATTGAAATATGAAAGCGAGTATTGTGTTCAAAGTTTTGGGGGTGGGAATTTTTGCCTTTACTTCAATTGTCATTTTGAACGGCTGCGGAAAGAAAAAGGCTGTCAGCGGAGCAGACGAAAAAATGAAACCGATACCTTTTACAGATGTTAAGATAAGCGATGACTTCTGGTCACGCAGGATAGAGACAAACAGAAAAGTCACCATACCTGCAGCGTTCAAAAAATGCCAAGAAACAGGCCGTATTGATAACTTTGCTATAGCGGGCGGCCTGAAAGAAGGTGAGCATAAGGGTGTGTATCCCTTTGATGATACGGATGTATATAAGATTATTGAGGGCGCGAGCTACTCCTTGAGCGTCCAGCCGGACCCTGCACTTGATAACTATGTTGATGGTCTCATCAAATTGATCGCAGCGGCGCAGGAGGATGATGGATACCTGTACACTGCGAGAACGAATAAATCAGAGACTTTGAAATGGCGCTTGGGCGACAAACGCTGGGTGAACCTGAGCGGGCACAGTCATGAGCTTTACAATATGGGGCATTTGTACGAGGCGGCAGCGGCACATTTTTATGCTACGGGCAAACGCAATCTGCTTGATGTTGCAATAAAAAATGCTGAGTTATTGTGCGAAGTTTTCGGGCCCGGCAAAAACGAAACAACTCCAGGACATCAGGAGATAGAGCTTGGCCTTGTCAAGCTTTACGAGGCAACGGGACAGGAAAAATATCTGCATCTTGCAAAGTTCTTTCTGGATAAACGCGGACCCGGCGGCGAGGAGTATTCGCAGACGCATAAAAAAGTCGTTGACCAGGACGAGGCTGTAGGTCACGCCGTCAGGGCAGGCTATATGTATTCAGCAATGGCCGATATTGCGACATTGACTTCTGACAGAAATTATATAAGAGCGCTGGACCAGCTCTGGGACAACGTCGTCGGCAAAAAGCTATACGTAACTGGCGGCCTGGGTTCGGACCCGTCGATAGAAGGATTCGGTCCCAACTATGATTTACCGAATATGAGTGCATATTGTGAAACGTGCGCATCCATAGCAAACGTCTTTTGGAATCAGAGGATGTTTCTGCTCCACGCCGACGCCAAATACATTGATGTCCTTGAGCGGACGCTTTACAACGCCCTAATCTCCGGTGTTTCAATGGACGGCAGATTATTTTTCTATCCCAACGCACTCGCATCACGGGGCCAGCACGCTCGAAGCCCGTGGTTTGTCTGCGCCTGCTGTCCGGGTAATATTACCCGGTTTATGGCGTCTCTGCCGGGCTATGTCTACGCGAAGCGCGGCAACGAGCTTTACGTCAATCTTTTTGTTACGAGCGAGACAACCGTTGAGCTTGGCGGCAGAAAAGTGCAGATAAAGCAACTGACAAACTACCCCTGGGATGGTGCGGTCAGGATTATGGTCGAGCCTGAAAAGTCAGCGAACTTTACAATATGTATTCGAATACCCTGCTGGTCGCGGAACAAACCGCTGCCGAGTGATTTGTACAGGTTTATGCAGGACAATGATGAGCAGGTAATCCTTAAGGTCAACGGTGTCCCTGTCGCTTTTGATATGGATAAAGGCTTCGCACGAATTGCTCTTCGCTGGGAAAAGGGCGACGTAATTGAATTCACCCTTCCGATGTCTGTCAGGCGCCTGCTGGCTAATGAGAAGGTTGTAGAGGATAAAGGCCGCGTTGCATTGCAGCGCGGGCCTGTTGTTTACTGTGTGGAAGCGCCTGATGTAGAGGATGGCCGGGTCCTGAATTTGCTGCTGGAAGATGAGGCAAGGCTTGAAGCTCAATTTCTACCGGCCCTGCTAAATGGAGTTACCGTCATAAAAGGTCAAGGCCAGGCCTGCCGGCTTGAAAAAAGCGACGACGAGCAGACAATCGTTAAGGAAAAGAAAAATTTTCTGGCGATACCGTATTATGCCTGGTCACACAGAGGCCCCGGCGAGATGGCCGTATGGCTTGCCAGAGAAGAAAGTGCGGCCGAGCCTACAGGTATTCCCTCTATTGCCGAGACCAGCACAGCAAGCGCATCTGAAAAAGGAATAGGCATAGAAGCAATCAATGACGGCCTCGTCCCGTTAAGCTCCTCTGATACATCATTTCCTGTCTTTAGCTTCCTGCCCAAAAAAGGCTCAACCGAGTGGCTGCAGTATGATTTCGCAAAGCCTTATGAGCCGAGCAGTGTCGAGGTTTACTGGCTCGAGGACGACGAGAATCGACTCCCCGAAAGCTGGAAAATTCAATACAGAAAAAGCGGCGAATGGAAGGATGTCTGGGCACCACACGGTTTCAGACCGGAAAAGGATAAATTTAACACCGTCTTCTTTGAAACAGTCAAAACCGATGCTCTTCGCCTCGAGCTCCAGATGCAACCAGGTTTCTCGGCAGGGACTTTTGAGTGGCGGGTGAAGTAAAAGCAATTATCTAAATAGATTCTTTAAACAGTTTCTTCAAAAAAAGTTGGTGGGTACCTGTAATGAAAAAAGAATTGTTTACAGTTTGTCTGTTCGTCATTTTTGTTCTTTCAGCATTATGCTCCGCAGAAGAGATGTTCTCGAATGAGAATTTCATTCTCATATTCGATGATGACGGCCTCAAAAGCCTCAAACGCCCCAAAGACATCTATGACACTGATTTCATCCTCGACAGAAATAATATCGGCGATGTTTTCGTAAGCTATAAGACTAATGACAGCAATGATTGGAAAAGCATTCATAAGGCAAAGCTCCAAAAGGTTCAGGGTAATGCAGCTTCATACGATGTCGGCATCCAAATCGATTCGTTTATTTCGCAGGCCAGGCCGAGCGCCTCCATACGCAGCAGAGCTGTTTACACCTTGAACGACGGTGCCTACATAGAGAATTCGAGCAACAGGGCAAGCGGCTTTCTGGCCTGGAGAACAAGAGGTGAAACTAAACAATGGGCGCAATATGATTTCCCAAAAGAAGTTACAGTCAGCGCGGTGGAGGTTTACTGGTTCGACGACCATAATATAGACGGCCCCTACCGTGTCCCGAAATCCTGGCGGCTTCTATACAAAAAAGACGATGAGTTCAAGGAGGTTGAAAACCACGATGAATACACAGTTGCGATAGACAAATTCAACCGAGTGACTTTTAAGCCGGTCAAGACCTCCGCACTTCGGCTGGAGCTCGAGCTTTACGAAGACTTTCTCGGCGGTATTCACGAATGGCGCGTCCAGAACGATGAAGACGAAAAGATCCAGCAACAAAGCCGCCGGCTGGCTGAACAATTAGCCGAAGAACTGAAAGTAACATCGGCCTTCGAGCTTAAGGGAGATTGCCTTCTGTGGACTGTGAAGGTAAAAAATTTAACCGACAAACCGCTTGAAGTTGGTGCTCTCGGTCTGCCGCTTCGTTTTAACACACGCTATGTCTGGGACAAAAACACAACATATAACAAGAGACTGATTAGGCACAACTTCGTATCGGACAATGCCTCATTTGTCTTCTGGATGCGGACCAATGGCGCACCGCCTTATCTTTTGATGACACCCGAGCAGGATGCAAAACTCGAATATTTCGACACAGGCCCTGAAAGAAGAAGGGTCTTCTGCCCCTATGTCCACTCGAAGGCAAGAGCAGAGCAGATGCGTCAGACAGGCGGCAACTGGCGCCAGGAAAATACTTCCGCCACTCTGGCACCGAAAGGCAAAAGCTCTGACGAAATAACTTATACCTTCAGATTCCGCTGGGCCGACGGTTATGACGGCGTTCGGCAGAAGCTTTACGAACAAGGTAAATTCGATATTAATATCGTCCCCGGAATGACCGTCCCGACCGACCTTTTCGCCCTTCTTGCCCTGCGCACTAAAAACAAAATCGATTCCATAAAGCCGGAGCATCCCGATAAGACAAAAATCGAATACCTCGGCGAAAAGAAAAAAGACATCCACGTTTACAAACTGACTTTTTCAAAGCTCGGCGAGAATCTGCTTACCGTAAATTACGATAAAGACAAAAAAATGGTACTCGAATTTTTCGCAACCGAGCCGCTTGAGACCCTGATAAAAAAACGCTCGGCCTTTCTCGTTAACAAACATCAGCATCGAGACCCAAGTAAATGGTACAACGGCGTTTACAGCGACTGGGATATGAAAAACCTCATCCTGCGAAGCGCCGACGACCGCGACGGGCTGTCGAGCTGGCTGACAGATGCCTGCGACGATGCCGGCAACGCCCGCCCCGCTTTCGTTGCCTCCAAGAACGTCTTCTTCCCGAACCAGGCCGAAATCGAAAGCGTCGATTACTACATTAAGCACTACCTCTGGGGAGGGATGCAGTGCACCGAAGAAGAGAAATACCCATACGCAATTTACGGAATTCCGAACTGGAAAGTAAACCGCGACAGCTCCGATGAGGGAATAAATGGAAAAAAACATATATGGAGAATCTATGATTATCCGCATATCGTACTGCTCTATTATAGAATGTACCAGATTGCCAAGTTCTATCCTGAAATGAAAACAGAATTGACAAAAGACCAGTACCTTACGCGGTCATACAAAACTGCAATAGCCTATTTCACGGTACCTCTGGCCGTTAGACGCTGGTCGGCCTACGAAACCGGCACTATGAATGAAATCATAATAAACGACCTCTTAAAGGCCCTCGACGATGAAGGCAAGACCGAAGAAGCCGCCGAGCTTAGAAAGCACTGGGAGAAAAAGGTCGAGCATTTTATCAATGACGACCCGT
Source organism: uncultured Pirellulales bacterium (assembly GCA_964384565.1). GTDB lineage: Bacteria > Planctomycetota > Phycisphaerae > Sedimentisphaerales > Anaerobacaceae > CAYLMG01. Next base: position 10,887 of record CAYLMG010000014.1, read on the forward strand.
ATCTTTTCGGCTCGGAGTTTCCTTTTGACTCGACAGGCTTCGAATCAACTGGCGCCTTTGCCCAATACGCCCGGGAAAATCTCAATAAAAAAGATTCAACGCTCAAGGTTAAAGCCGACGACGCGAACGAATTTACCGAAAAGCAGCTCAAGCTTAATATCGCCGCTCGCGGCTGGCTCGAAACCGCATATTATATGCTCGGCAGCGACTTTCGTGCGATGGGCAGTATGAGCTACTGCCTCAGCTATATGTCGCATATGGGAGGCTGGTCAATTGTTGATTATGCACTTTATTATGCCAAAGACCCTATTAAATACTTACGTTTGGGTTATGCCTCTTATCTCAGTGCCTGGGCACTTATGAATTCGGGCACGCCGGAATCGAACTACGGCTACTGGTACCCCGGCCTGGAAAATGATGGAGGTGCAGGTGGCGGTTTCGAACCTGCCGGTTATGCCAGAGGCTGGCTCGGCAAATCGAACGCCAGGGGCTCCTGGTATTATAGCGCCGAGGAAGACGTCGGCTATAACGCAGCGATAAGGACCTCTGCGGCTATTGTTGCCGATGACCCCATTTTCGGTTTGTTTGCCTATGGCGGCCTGCTTACAAAGAAAAAAGACGCAATAGAAGTCATTCCGAGAGACGGCCTGCGTCAGCGCTTCCATATAATAAAAGGCGGTCAGCGTTTCCATATGCTTTTGGAGCGCGACGGCTTCGCAAAAGATAAGGCTGTAGTGGCAAGCGATTCACTGGACAGGATAAATTTCATCCTTGAGAACAGGGCCGCCTCGAATCATACAACGAATATACGCCTTTCAGGATTGGTCGCCGGTTCGTACACAGTTAAGATGGACGGCAAGGTTATCGAGAACAAAAAAATCGAAAATGGTTTGAAACTAATATTCAGACTGCCTGTTTCGGCTAATATTAAAAGCTATAAGGTAGATATTGTTCGCGAAAAAGACAGCTAAGCCTCTTTACGGCCTTTGATGCCTTTTTCTGATGATAATAACAGGTTTTTTGTGAGTTATCGAAAATAGCGTTTTTTGGCCTTTGAGGGGGCATTTTTTTGACGATTCACAGCGAATTTTATGCCTGATTTTCAAATTATCCACGAAAGAGAAAATTTTATTATATCTGAAAACCATATTTTTATAACCGCTCAGCTTTTCTCGGCTAAGCATACTCCTTATAAAGCTGACCTTGCAAGCCAGCTCGCTGCCTGAATGTAAGCCCTTTTATCACAAGTGCTTATGTGTTTTTAACAAAAAATATTGAAATAGACGAAAGATAATTGAAAAAAGCAGACAAAGCTGCTCAAGAAGATACGTTTAGGTTTCTTAAGATAAATTAGGGAAACTGCCTTTAGTTTTCAACAAGTTATCCACAATGTTTGATAGCTATCAAACTTATTGTCTCAATCTATCATATACCAAAGTATTAGCAAAACAGCCGACTGAAACCACGTAAGTCTTTGTCGTAAAAGGCCATAAATAGATATTGAGCTTTAAGCTTTCAGATTATACAATCAGCGTAAAACAGGCAGGCTTTCGCTTAGAGCGGCAGAGTATATTTTACGCTAAGATAAAAATTAGTATTTCAAGAGCCTGAAAGGAGAATTATTTGAGAAGCGACCAAAAAAGGCTGAGCGAGAAGCTCAAAAGCAGACAAAGCTTTGCCGTATTGGCTGAGCTGGCTGCCGGGCCGGGCTTTAATTTTACACCTATAGAGAAGTTCTTACAGGGTTACAAGAAAGCTGATGACTCTGCGATACCACCAGGATTCGATTTCGTCGCTATAACAAGTCCTCAAAACCCGTCAGGCGTAGCCAATATAGAGCCTTCGGAAGTGCTCCGGGAGCTGCAGAACAGAGATTTGCTCTGCGGGCTCGATTTTGTCCCGCATATCACCTGCAAAGACCAGAACAGCATCTCAATTCTAAGCTCCCTTATGGGATTCAAAAATGCCGGCGCCCAAAGCGTTTTAGCACTTACAGGTGATAAACCGACAACTGCAAAAAAAGTTTTTGAGCTTGACTCACCAAGCCTGCTCAACCTCATCAGGTACACGAATAATCAGCAGTACATCAAAGCCAAACCCGAGAACATTGACAACGTGTTTCAGTTTTACACCGGCGCCGCAGTCTCGCCTTTTAAATACACCGAGCCTTCACAAATGCAGCAGTATTACAAAATGGAAAAGAAAATCAAATGTGGTGCGGATTTTTTCATAACACAGATGGGCTGGGACTGGAAAAAATCAAAAGAGCTGTTCACGTACTTGAAGGAAAACAAAATCGATGTGCCCGTTATCGGCAACGTGTATCTTTTGAGCACAACCACAGCCGCACCGAGATTGATGCACGACATCAAGCTGATGGGCTGTTTCGTAAGTGATGAGCTGCTTTCAAAATTATACTCGGAAACTCTCGACGACCATATAGAGCGTGCTGCACAGCAGGTAGCGATGTATAAAGCCATCGGAGCTGCCGGCGTCGATATCGGCGGTGTCAGCGATTTTGCTATCTTCACAAAAATACTTAAAAGAGCAAACGAAATCAGCGACGGCTGGCAGCAGTTTAAGGACAACCTTTACTGGCCGAAAAAAAACGGCTTCTATCTTTATGACGACGCCGGCCGAAGAGTACAGCTCAAAAAGCATCGAAAAAAGTTCAGACACTGCGTCTTTAACTTTTTGCATCGCACGATTCTCGATAACCGTTACAGAGGCTTTAGGGCTTTCAGGGCGGTAATGTCTGCCCTGGGCACAAAGAAAGGCTCAGGTTTCTTTTATAAATCATTTAATGCATCTGAGAAGGCTGTTAAGTACCTGATGTTTGATTGCCGGGAATGCGGCGATTGCTACCTGCCCGAGAACTTTGGATATTGTACGGTAGGCGAATGCGAAAAGGGACTTGATAACGTCCCCTGCGGAGATGCAACGGTTGACGGTTACTGTGGCAACAATCTCGAGACGATTTGCGTCGGCGAGCCTGTATATGAGGCGGCCGCTGCAGAAAAAAACGGCATCGAGCGTTTGCGCGCAACCATAAATAAACCCAGAAAACCCGAGCTGGAACATACAGCTTCGGTTCTGAACTATTTATTCGCCAGCGACCATACGATGAAGAATCCCATAATCTACATTGGCGAGGTCATTCACGCATCGATACCGAAGACCGGTCGCGTAATGAAGCAGCTGGCTGAGCTCGGCCACGACGCATATACAAGACAGTCCGGGCCGTTGAATTATATTCGCGCCCTGATTGAGTCCCAGGTTGATGAAGGTGCCGACTATATCGAGGTCAATCTCGACGCCTTTGGTGAAGATGACCCGCAGATTGCTGTCGATATGACAAAAGAATACGTCAAGCTGGTACGTAAGTGGGGCAGAGGTATCCCCGTCTGCGTGGACAGCAGCAATGACGATGTCCTGATAGCCGGCTTGAAGGAATGGTACAACACAGACGAACCTGTTGCAAAACCTCTCCTGAACTCCATCAAGGTCTACACAATGGATAAGATGTTTGCACTGAAAAAGGATTATGATTTCGGCTTCATCGGGTTATTGGTCAGCGAAGAAAAACCGAGCGGCCCGGGCGGCTCGCACTCCGTTGATGAGCTTTTCTCGTTTGCGAAGCGTCTATTCGAGTCAGCGGTCGATAAATACGGCTTTAAGCCAGATGAGATTTTCTTTGACTCTACCGTCTTTCCATTAGCTATAGATATGCCGATGGAGCCGGGTGTGCCGGGTTATACGTATCGCGCTTTTCAGACCATCAAAAAAATCAAAACTGACCGCAGAATGAAGAAAGCACATTTTTCACTCGGAGTCAGCAATAGTGTTAGAGACCTTCCCGGCCGAAAAATCGGCATCTGCAGGGCTTATACGGCAAAGGCTATGGAATATGGACTTGACGCTTCCATCTTAAATACGTCTCACAGATATGGCTATACTGAGCCCGACCCGGAGCTTCTGGAACTCGTCGATGCCTTCGTGAAAATGGACGGCTCAGCCGACAAGCTTAACAAAGCGATGAAGCTGATGGGCGAGTTCTGCGCAAAGAACAGAAAAAAAACACGTTAACATCACCACATTTTGCAGGCCGACAGATACCTTTAACTCTAACCGCGATTCCATCTGCATTAAAATCTTGCTTTGTCTATTTAAATCGAAATGATTATAGGAACAAAGCGATAAATGACTGAAGAAAGCTGAGAAAAATTTGCCGCTTTGATGCTGGATAATCTCAAAAAAAGTCCGACCTCTTAAAATATCGCCGGCTACAGTTGTGCCTCATTTTAAAATCTTTCGTAAAGTAATCTCTTCTCTTTGACGATTCTCAAATATAAAGCTGACCGTCTTTATAGGGCTATTTAACAATGGAACAGAAAAGCGAGCGAAGAAGGGAAAGAAGGCTTCGTTATCACTGGCCGGTGTGGTTCGCAGAGGATTTCAACGAAATCCTCTTTCAGGGACAGATGGTTGACGTAAGCAGCACAGCAGCAGCCTTTACCTGTTACCCGGACCAGCACTGTCCGTACCCGGGCCAGCCCATAACGGCCCGCTTCAGCGTCCCCTGCTTCAGCTCGGATAGCAGCTTTAACCTTGCAAATTTCACGCGCTCCGGCAGTGTGCGTCGGGTTGATAAGGTGAACAATTTTCTCAGCCAGATAGCCGTTCAGTTTGCCGAGCCTTTACCTTTTAAACCCGGCGAGCAGGGCGCAAGCGAGCTCGACATCGTCCAAAGACTCAAGGCTGTAACTATATAAAAATTTATATAGAATCCAGCACTATTTTCTTAGTCTTGAATCTCTTTTCATATCAAGGGAAATTTTTCTATTTAAAACAACGAGGCCTGCACTATTGTGCAGGCCTCGTATTCACCTTTAGTCGAACTACAGAAAGCTTAGCGTTTTCTGCGAATCAATGCAAGTCCGCCCAGGCCAAGCAAAGCAATTGTTGCCGGCTCAGGAATAAGCACGAAGTTGTCAAAGTCCATTGGGGCAATCCAGTCCGGAGCAAAATTAGCCTGGAAAATACCAACCTGGAGCTCTGAGGGCATATCAGGACGGTCTATAACGACCGGAACCATTATGTTCGGGTCTTCGGCATCCGGAAGCGAAATCGGGTTATAAGTAACACCGTCCGCACTCGTATAATACGAGAACGTTGTGCCTTGACGCACAAGTTTCAGATACGGATCGAGCGGATAACCCGTGGGAGCAATCCAACTGGTGGAACCATCATTGGTATCATTTATCCTGTTGCCAACGCCCCACTCCGGGAAGTAACTTATTTGCGTCCAGTCCTCGATTGCACCTATCTGCTCTTCATTCGGTGCACGGGCCATCAGGCCGCCCATGTTACTATAGATGTGGCTTTGCCCAACTACATCGACGTATGCTTCGAAATCGCCAGCAACCATCTTATAGAGGAACGGACCGTTGTTGTTGGTATGTTCCCAAAAACTGCCGGCACTGATGATTCTCAGCACACCAGTAGCCTCACCACCGGAATTCCCAGGGTGACCTGATTGCTTTGAAGGATCATAAGGCTCTTCACCCATACCCGTGTTGAACGTCTCAACATGGTTGTAGGCTGCCATCGTTGCATAGGCGCCCGTATCAGGGTCGGGTAAGGACTGATAGCCATCCCAATAGCCAATGCTCCAACCTGCAGGATTGCCGAGGTATAAAGTAGGATCGTACCAGCCCTGATAATTGATCCTGTCCCAGGAGGTAATATCTGTCGTGATGTGGTCGAAGTCATCCTCGAATACCACTGCCTGAGCTGCACCGGCAAAGGTGATAATTAACATAAGAATTAACAGTTTCTTCATCATCTTCTCCTTACTTCACTAACTCTTCTTTTGCATGGTTTTACGAAAAACCAAACATTTAAAACTGTCATTGACAAGTATCCATCTTTTTAGTTTCCGTTTGGTAACACACCAAACAGCCCTTGCCAGTGATGAATACAAGTCTCAAACAATTTTCACAAACTATTATTAAGAGGTGGAAAAGCGGAAGGAATCTTGCTCTTACCCTCACTCCTGAAGCTCAATTTTTATACAGAGCTTTTTGAGTACGAGTTTACTCACCCTTCTCACTTCACCCTCTCTGCCAAACTCTTACTGCAAGCTACAAGGATAGATAAAATCCCAAAAAACACTCTTTTATACGGCATTTACCTACCTCGCATACGTTATTACGATACCATTTTTACTGTATTTTTGTCAATATAAATGTTTCCGGGATATGAAAATTTTTTTCTCAAAACCGGACTAAAACCTGATAGTGCGCGTAAAGTGCTTATATAAAGTAGGTTATGTTTTTTTGCCTGCTAAGGGTCTTTGTCAGGAAATTCTTGCACCACCCGGAAAATAAGGGTTTTTTTCGTTACAATCAGCTTTTGGTTTATAGGGCATTATGCATTTGTAATTTTTGATTCCAAATTCCGGTTTTTAGCCTTATTATAGCTGTATGCTTAAGAAAGGACTCGTACAGATTTATACAGGCAAAGGTAAGGGCAAAACGACTGCTGCTTTCGGCCTTGCCCTGCGAGCCGCAGGCCAGAACAACAAGGTACTTATCTATCAATTCCTAAAGCCTCCATCCATCGATATCGGCGAGAGATTCGCGCTGAAGCTGGGCGCGGTTAGAATAAGAGTCGAGGCCCTTGACGTAAGCTGGGATGAAAATTCATTGAACGACAAAGAAAAAATCGCCGAGGCCAAAACTGCAATCGCAGACGTTCTTAAACGAATCGCAGAGACAGCCCAAAAGAGATTTTACGATGTAATTATTCTCGATGAGATTGTATTTTGCCTTTCAAAAAACCTTGCAAACCTTGAAGATATCAGAGACATTATCAACAGCAAAGACCCGAAAGTTGAGATTGTGATGACCGGCCGAGGTGCCACCGACGAATTGCTCGAAATGGCCGATTTAGTGACGGAGATGAAAAATGTAAAGCATCCTTTTGACAAGGGAATCCCGGCCAGACAAGGTATCGAATTTTAAAATTCCAATTTGGGATGTTTAATATGGCGAAAAACATTGTAGCGATTATTTGTGCAGCCGGCTCCAGCAGCAGATTCCCCGGCAAAAGAAAAAAACCCTTCGTTGATGTAGCGGGCAGAGCTGTCTTTGTAAGAAGCATCGAGCTGTTCGACAACCGCGATGACGTCAAACAGATTCTTCTGGCGATTCAGCCCGAAGATGAGGAAATGGTGCAGATTAAATGGGGCGCAAACCTTAAATTCTTCAATGTCAAAACCTATTTCGGCGGCACGGAACGCTTCGAAACCGTCCAGAAAGCGCTTGAGCTAATCAGAGACGATATCGACCTTGTAGCCGTACACGATGCGGTACGCTGCTGTGTCAAAAAGCAGTGGCTTGATGATTGTATCGCAGCCGCACAAAAGAGCGGAGCGGCTATGCTTGCCGCACCGGTCGTCGCAACATTAAAAAAAGTTCAAAACGGCTCAATCGTCGAGACCGTTGACAGAGCTAACCTTTACGAAGGCCAGACACCGCAGGTATTCGATAAAAAACTTCTAAAAGATGCCTATTCAAATCTGAAGAATCTCGACAGCAGCAAAATCAGCGACGACGCAATGCTCCTTGAGGCTTTGGGACATAAAATCTCGGTGATAGAGACTGATTCATCGAATATCAAAATCACATCAGGCGGTGACATATCAATAGCCGAAGCCATCCTCAAATCCCGCCCCTCTGACCGCCCCACAACACCTATCGGCCCATACGAAGAAGCACAATGGTAACCAAATTGAACAAATAAGCCCACATAACCACCCCCTAAAGACAGAGTTATCGAGTCTAAGAACCAGTACCTTCAAGCCAGTATCCAACAAAGGTAGCAAGGTCAAGAAAATCAACAAAATTGTCACGAGTGTCCGGTGCTATATCTGGTAAAGTAGGTTCTTGTAGCCATTGACTGGCAAGAATAACAAAATCATCAAAATTCACGAAGCCATCGCAGTTCAGGTCGCCGAGCAAGACATCCTCACTGCATAGTTTTATAAGATAGACATCGATAGACCCTGCGCCAAAGGAATATTCG
>CAYLMG010000014.1:19074-23527 GCA_964384565.1 uncultured Pirellulales bacterium
TATCCGCCGTCAGAAGTCTGCTGAATCGACCGGCCAAAGTCATATGAAAATCCGCCAAAATTCTTTTGCCAGAGGCTGTTTCCTGCAGAATCTGTCTTTATAAGATAGACATCTTCATCCCCTGTACCAAAAGATTCCGTACAACCTAAGATTATATATACTATTTTTTCGAAAATTTTCTAAAAAAGTAGGTTTTTAGGCTGGAAATGAGGTACATTTTTCATCCGCGATACCTGAAAATTGAACTGAGACATGAATTTCGGAGGCTGTGGATTATAACCACTTACAAATAAGGGCTTATAAGCGTTTTGTTACCACAAAATGAGGATTGCAAGTGGTTTTCTACTGGCGACTGTCGCATTTTTGATGCACGTCTTTTTCAAATTTAGCTTCTTTGGTTCCTCTATAGCTTTGTAGCTTCTATGCTTGTAATTTACCTTGATTGCTGTCATTATATTGACTTAAAAAAAATAGATTACAAGGAGCCTCTTGAATATAAAAACAGTTATGACATTGTCATTTTGTGTCGCTATCGGTCTTTTGGCTTCGATAGCTCTCGCACAAACAGGATCAGACGAATGGATTAAGCAAGCAAATTCACCAAAAACGATGAAGGTTTTTCACCAAATCGTCCTAACTGTTCGAGCAAATCAGAAACTTCCACCTTGCCAGTCCTTTAAATTCATTATCTCACATTTGATCCATTATTTCGTCACGAAATAAGTGTAATCTTCATACATAGCTCCATAGAAGCAGCATCATAGCAAAAAGACGCCCTCTATGCACGTTCTTTTTGTTCTGTGACGAAATGGCGTGAAGTGGGACAGGTCAAGACTTTCCCTGAGAGCGAATCTATCGTAATAAGATTATTTTTTGTTGCCAGTGGTGTTTCCAGCTTGAGGACCTCTTGGCCCGCCGGTCTGTTCGTGCCAACCGAAATCTTTCTGCATTACCAGGCCTAATTCGCCGAAGGGCTCGCCATTACGCTTTCGGTCTGGGTCTGTATCCCAGCCGAGACTCTGGTCGGCGCCATCGTTTTTGGACAGGTCGTATAAGTACTCCATCAAATCATTCTTCGGTTCTCGGCTGACTGTAAATTTGCCAAAGATAGAGAATGGAACAAGATAGCTGTTAAATTCACCCGTCCAGTCTATGAGTCGGTCGGCCAGCGTATTGGCGATCAGTATGTCGCGACCTGCCCCGCCAAATGCTGTGTCGTCGATGCCGCCTGGGTTATTATCCTCATCAGGCATATTGTTCATGCCGCCGTTGGTCTCAAGGTTGTCATCGAGGTTCATAACATCAGTGCCGTATCCACCGTATAGATGATCATTGTCGGTTCCACCCACAAGCCAGTCATTTCCAAGGTCGCCGAACAGCACATCATTGCCGTCGTCAGCTCCCGCTTCAAAGTTCAAACAGAATCCTTCTATCTTCTTGAGCAGGTCAATCTGGTCAAAGTCGTAGTAGGCAAACGTAGCCGTCTGGGAATCGTAACCGAGGTAATCGCCGGAATTGCCGGGCTTGCCATAAAATTCTTCCAGAGCTTCGGCACCGGAAATGGCATCATCGCCACAACCGCCGTGGAGCCAGTCATTGCCCAGACCACCATAAATAATATCATCGGCATTCAGTGCTTCGTACAGCGGGTCCTGCTCAGAATCAACGTTGAATGGTGTCAGGTTGACAGTTTTCTTTAACTGACCCGTAATATTGATAGTTGCCTGCTGACTTTTTCCATTCGTACCGATCTGCTGGTCAAGCTGGCCCACAAGATCATCAATACCGTAGAGCGGCTCGGCTGTACCGTTACGGCTGGTATATATTCTGCCATCGTCACCCAGCACTCCATCATCGCCGGTACCGCCGGAAATCCAGTCATGGCCCCAGCCGCCGATCAGATCATCATCCTGCCCTTCGCCGAAGATAACGTCGTTACCAACCATGCCGTAGATAAAATCATCGCCTGATTCGCCATGGAGTTCATCACCGGTGCCGCAATCAGATACAATAGCATCCTGGTTGCCCGGCGTGTAATCTAACAACTCAGCTGCCCGCGGAATAATCCTTAAAGTACTGGAATAATTGTCGTAACCAAATGTTAGATACTGCCCCGTTGCAGTGTCGATAAGACGGAAGATATTGCCATTATCACCCAGAATCATATCAGCATCGCGTGCATGGCCAGTTCCCGTCGTATCACCAAAGTCGTTGCGTTCTGCACGAGTGCCTGCACCACCAAAGATAATATCAGAGCCATCCTGTTGTGCAGTCAGGCCGAACAGATTAGAACTGCCGCCGATTATATCGTCCTGGCCGAGGTTGCCGAAGATAACATCGTTACCTGCATTACCTTCAATATAGTCATCGCCATCGGAGGCCAACTCAAAGGAAGGAACTAGTGTGAGGGAACCATCCAGATTGCGTTCTGCCAGAACAGGGTTGCCAGCTAAAGCGCCGGTAATAGAGCCATCGCCCTGTATTGTGTCATCGCCGACCTGGCCGAAGATCGTATCGCTGTCAGCACCGCCGGCTATGTAATCATTGCCAAATAAATTATCGTCTTCAAGAACGATAAACCAGTCGGCCCACTTAGGAGCACCGCCGGGTCGGGTGTACCGACTGGTCATATCCACAAGGACCATGCCGTCGTCGGTTTCAGTCTCACCGTACATTGCCCAACCGGTCAAGGCACGGTATCGTGGGCTGGATGTTTCACCACCTCGTGTAGTGAGTTGGGCATTATCACCAAAGATAAGGTCGTCATTTCCATTGCCGTCGATGGTATCATTGCCAAAGCCACCGAAAATTATATCATCATCTTCATCACCGGTGATCGTATCATCACCGAAACCGTCGATTATAGCCTCTTGCCCAGCAGTCAAGTTAGCCGGGGTAATTGTGGTGATCAGCACTATTTCACCTTCAATAAATTCGACCCTGCCGTTATCACCAATTAAGATATCAGGATCCTCGTTGCCACGGATATTGTCACTGCCGGTGCCGCCAAGAATCACATCCGAACCTGCATTGCCATATATGTAGTCACCTCCGCCAAGACCATCCGTAGCAGGGCAGATAAGATCAAGCGTCGTAAGATCACTATCAGCATTGAAATCTATAAATCCATTGTCGCCGAGAATGATATCATTGCCATCGTTGCCGTACAGAGTATCTGAACTGCCGTTGACGCCGCCTATGATGATGTCGTCATTCTCATTACCCTCTATATAATCCGCACCACCAGAACTTTGTCCAGTCGTATCAACCTCCTGCAGTTGGCCGCTAACAAAAGAAATGCTTCCATTGTCACCAAGAATGATATCATTACCAGCATTGCCGTAAATATTATCGCCGGCGCTTCCACCTACGCAGACATCATCGGCTTCATTACCCTCAATATTATCAGTTCCGCCTTCACATGGGTCCATGGTGGAAATATTTGAAACCACACCACCTGTATAGGTCACACTTCCACCATCACCGATAAGTATGTCTGAACCGGGATTCCCACTTGGTGTGCCATTTTCCGCGTTGTCTCCAATTATCGTATCATCCGCTCCACCGCCTATAATGATGTCACTTCCAGCTCCGCCATAGATATGATCATTACCATCATCCAGCTCTATATTACTATCTGTAGCAAACAAAGACAGTTGAGCATCGCCATCATCACCGAGCAGTATGTCATCACCATTTTGCCCGTAAATATGGTCTTCGTGAGCCCCGCCGAATATTATATCAGCGTCATTTCCACCATAGATAATATCGTTGTTTTCATCACCATAAACTCTGTCAGAACCATTACCGCCGTAGATAAGATCGTCACCGGAATTACCATGTATCAGGTCATTGCCATCATCACCATAGATTTCATCATCGCCAGCACCACCATTAATAGTGTCCTGTCCTTCGTTACCTTCTATGTAATCATCTCCAGCATCACCGTTAATACTATCATCACCGGAGCCGCCATAAATGGTATCATTATCATCATTGCCATTTATGACATCGTTGTCTTCATCACCATAGATCGTATCTTCGCCAATGCCTCCGTAGATTTCATCTTCGCCGGAGCCGCCATATATCTGGTCATCATCTTCGTTACCATATATAAGGTCGTTTCCAGAATCACCATAAATAGTATCATTGCCGGTATGGCCATAAATATCATCATTGCCAGCCCCACCATGAAGTTCATCGTTACCGGCGTTTCCATAAATGGTATCATTATCATCATTACCTTCTATGACGTCGTTGCCTTCGTTGCCATAAATTTCATCTTCGCCAAAGCCGCCATATATCTGGTCATCATCTTCGTTACCATATATAAGGTCGTTTCCAGAATCACCATAAATAGTATCATTGCCGGTACCACCATAAATGGTATCGTTATCATCATTGCCATTTATCAGGTCGTTGCCTTCATCACCATAGATCGTATCTTCGCCAA
>CAYLMG010000015.1:0-8981 GCA_964384565.1 uncultured Pirellulales bacterium
GGACAGCAGGCTGAGAAAGAAGTTCAGGTAGAGCATCCTGAAGAGACGGTATCCCGCGAGGAGACGGGGTCGGTTGTGGTTGCGTCTTCGAAGGATTCGGAAAAGGCTGAGCCTATCGAGAAGCTGCAAAGAGGTTTTAATCGGCTGATAGAGAGGCTTTCGAACATCAATGACAATTTGAATCTTCAGGTAAGCCAGCATAAAGAATTGATTGGGCGATTAGACGAGATGCCGGAACTGGCAAAGAGTTTTCCGACAATAGTAGAGAACCAGGAGAAGATAAGGACACAGCTTGCCGAGCAGCTAAGTGCGATGGCAGCGAGCAACGAGCAGTTTATCGAATCGGTTGAGAAGATACCGGAGGAGACGGCGCGGCAGACGGGTATGCTGGATGAAATAAGGGAGCGGCTTGAGAGTGCTGCCGAGATTGATTCAAGGATGTCCGAGAGTTTCAGGCAGTTCAATGACATACTCGGAAACCTCGACCGCAATACGGTGAGCCATACCGACAGTATTATGCAGATGTCCAAGACGTTCGCAACGAGCGACAGGTATTTGAAGTATATTATAAGCCGGCAGAATAAGCGATTTATGTGGCTGTTTGTGATTTCTTTGAGCGTCAGCGTGCTGGCGATAGTGGCTTTGGTGGGTATTATTATTTACCTGACTCGGTAGTGAAAAATTTTTATTTTGTGTTTGACAGGTACGGTCGGTCTCTATAAAAGGAATAAGTAGTGTTTTTTATTGCTCTTTGAGAAGAAAATAATCTGACTACAGGTTCCGATTTTTCAGGATACTAAAAGGGGAACCCGGTGCAAATCCGGGGCAGTCGCGCTGCTGTGAGCAGCCGTTCCGAGGTTTTCTCGGAAGACCGAAAGGCATTGTACCACTGTTCGCTGTTGCGAACGGGAAGGGGCTTTTCGGCAGGTTGCGAGCCAGAAAACCTGCCTGTAGCCGGTTTGAGATATAGTTTGTTCCCGCGAAAAGGGACATAAATATCATTTTCAGCGAGAAGCAGGATTTGCTGAAAAATTACGTAAGGCGAGTTACAAGCCGTCGTTCCTTTCGCGGGAACGGCGGCTTTTTTATTGCGTGGGTGTTTTCAGACGGTTAGAAAAAATTTTAACAGGTTAAATGGTAAATTTTGGATTTAATTTTTGGAAGGAGAGAAAAATGGTGGTGAAAAAGATTTTAAGCTTGTTTCTGTTCTTGGTTTTTGCGGCAGTTGCGAACGGAGGGCTGACGTATCAGGGAGATGTTGAATATTCAGCAGGGACAGGGGAGAACGAAGCGAGGATAGTAATCGATTTTGATTTTGAGGAGTATTTTGTGTTTGAGTATCGATGGGACGGCGATGCGAGCGGCTGGGATGCGCTGGAAGTGATTGCGGGGGCGGGTGCTCTTGAAGTTGATGCGACGGATTATGGTGAGTGGGGGATGTTCGTCAATGATTTTGATTATCCGGGCGGAATTGAATATGACTACGGCGAAGGAGCCAATATCGGCTGGGCATACTATGTAGGTGATAATGAGAACTGGTCAATAAGCAGTACAGGCGTTTCGTTTCGTATTTTGAATGATGGAGACTGGGATAGCTGGGTCTGGACCAATTATTCGCCGGACTGGATGGTTGCATATCGGCAGCCGGGTGGGATGCCGATTCCGGAGCCTGCGACATTATGTTTTTTGGGGGCAGGTGTTCTGCTGTTTAGAAGATTTAAGTTTTGGGCGGTTAATTTGTAAACGGAAAAGAAATTGAAGATTGAAATGCGAGTAATTATTTTTTTGCTTTGTCTTTTTTCTGCGGCGGCGGTGAGAGGTTATGAGTTTGATGCGAATGATTTTGCTGCTGAGGTTGTGAGTTATGAGCCGGGTGAGGGGGCGGGAATTTATATATTTAGTGAGGAAGCTTTAGACGAGCCGTCAGTGGATACAGACTATTACGGAGCAATGCGGCCGGTAGTGCCGGTATATCCGGAATGGCGGCCGAGCGAGATAGTGACAGTAGGAGTCGGCGGACATTTGATATTGAAATTCAACCACAAAGTATCTGACGATGAGAATAATCCGTACGGAGTAGATTTTATTGTTTTCGGTAATGCCATGATAGCCGCTGGCGGCTACTGGTTATATGGTGACCCTTGTGAAATGACAATTGCATCAGGAGAGGTAAATAACGAGTACGGCCTGGTCTCGGTCAGTCAGGACGGAAATGATTATTACGAATTTGAAGAAGGGCCGTTTGCAGATTCTTTCGCACCGACGCTTGGAAGAGTTTTTGACCCAAATAATCCCTGTGATGCATATCCCGGCTGGGAGAATTTGTGGTGGGGTGAGGTAACAGATGCGACGCTACCGATAGATCCGAATTTAAGTGGTGGTGATTTTGCGGGCGTGAGTGTTGCTGAGATGTGTACGGCTTACGGTCGGTCGGCAGGCGGGACGGGATTCGACTTGAGGTGGCTTGCGGATTTTGAGCTGTTAGGTGTCGATGAGAATGGGCGGCGGTGGATTCAATATATTATGATAAAATATACAGGTCTGGACCCTAACCATTCCTTTCCAGAGGTAGATGCGGTATCGGATGTGAGCTGCTGCGGCGATTACAAGCGGCCGTTTCCTGCGGGTGACATAAATAAGGATTGCAGTGTTGATTATGATGACCTGGCGGTTTCGGCCGGATACTGGCTTTGGGAGGTTGATGGTGCAGGTGGCGAGGCGGCGGCGGCGGATATGTATAAAGATGATGTGATAAATTTTCTTGATTTTGCGGTTTTTGGGAACGGGTGGTTGGTCAAGAGCGGTAAATAGAATTTGAAGGAAATTTTTTTGAGCGGTTGAAATGATGCGAAGGCATGGGTTTACGGTGGTCGAGGTTTTGGTAGTGATATCAGTGATATCGCTTCTTACGGCTATATTTCTGCCTTGCCTTTCGAGGTCTAAACAGCAAGGCCTTGCGGTGGTCTGCCTGAGTAACCTGAGGCAGATGGTGATAGCGGCGGATATTTATGCAACCGATAACCAGAGTTTTTATCCTCTGGCGGGAGTTATAGATTTCAGTAACCTTTCGAGACAGCGTGAGTGGGACTATTTTAAGGTTTTTGAGAACGGCAGTTTAAAAGAATGCAAAGGTGGTTTTCTGTGGCAGGGTAAGAGTGCACCTGAGATACATCAGTGCCCGGTTTTCAGGGGCAGCTCTAATTCGGCAGGTGACCCTTACACGGGATATAATTATAATGCGAGCTATATAGGCGGCTTTATAACGAAGGTAAACGGGATAAAATTAGGTAAAGATTCGAGTAAGATTACCAGTGTACGAAAGCCTTCGAGATGTGCGATATTCGGTGACGGTGAATTCACACTCGGTGCGAACAAATATATGCGTTCTCCTTCGGCGGGCAAGCTCGATAAGGATTTTGGTAACAGTTACAGATATGCGGGGACGCAGGGGTACCGGCATTTAGGTAAAACCAATATTGGGTACTGCGACGGCAGTGTGAGGGCGGTGCGAGAGCTTTATACGGAGACGAAGAGCAAAAAGATTATAGAAGAATACAACAGGGACAACAAAAACAAGGTGGGCTTTCTTTCGCCTGATAACAGGGCGTATGATATAGGGTGGTGAATAATGAATATCGAATAATGAACAAGGAATAATGAAGGCGGAAGACGGATGGCACGAGGAGATATCAAATATTAAAAATAAAAAAGAAAATATATGTTGAAAAAATCAAAAAGAAATTTTGCCACTAAAGACAGGCGGTGAGTGATTTTAATATTTTTTTCTGAGTCTGGCGAGAGGGATGTTCAGAAGTTTTCTGTATTTTGCGATGGTTCTCCTGGCAAGGTTTTTGATACCGGTATCGGCGAGTTTTTTTCTGATTTTGTCGTCACTTAAAGGTTTTGTTTTGTCCTCGGTATCAATAATCTGCTGAAGCTTTGCCCTGATGGCCTGCCAGCTATGCGAGTTTCCGTTTACGTCCTCTGTTCCGCCTGAAAAGAATTTTCGCAGAGGCAGGATACCCTGGCTGTACTGGATGTATTTTCCTGCGACGGCTCTTGAGACGGTGGCGAGATGTACACCGACCTCGTCGGCGATCTTCGACATCGGCAGAGGCTTCAGGTAGAGCTGGCCTTTCTCGAAAAACGGGCGCTGATACCTGACGACGGCGGCGGCGACCTTGAGGAGGGTGTTGTTTCTCTGCTGAATTGCGTCAATAATCCATTGAGCGGAGCGGATGTTGTTGTGGAGGAAGTTTTTTGTTTTTTCGTTTGTTTTTGGGTCTTTGGCGAGCTTTGTGTAGTGGTCGTTAATTTTCAGATTGGGCAGGTTAGAGTCGGCTAATCTTACGGAGAAACCGTCGGCGGTGTCGGATTCTTCGACAATTACGTCGGCGGTAATGGGCAGGTTTTTGTCGGGTCCAATCTGCAGGCCCGGCGAAGTATCGAACCTGCTGATTCTTTCGATTGCGTGGTTTAACTGCTCGATGAGGCATTTCATTTTTTTTGCGATTTCAGGAAGGCGGTTTTCGAGGAGCTCGTCCATATATTCGGAGAGCAGTTTTTTCTCGAAGGTCATATCCTCTGCGGATTGAGCAATTTGGATGAGCAGACATTCTTTGAGGCTTCTTGCGCCGACGCCGACGGGCTCGAGTTTCTGAACAAGGGCAAGAGCCTGCTGGAGGTGGTCGAGATTGAATGGTGATTTGTCCTTTGCGCAGAGCTGTTCGAGAGGGACGGAGAGATAACCTCTGTTGTCTATGTAGTCGATGATGGTAAGGCCGGCCTGTTTTACGGGTTCGGGAGCGTCGACGAGCCTGAACTGGTCTGTCAGATATTCGTGGAGTGACTGTTGAGGTGCGGCGGTGTTTTTTATTGCTTCGAGCTTTTTGTCGGGTTCGCGGCTTTGGATTTTTGGCCTGTGATAATCGAGCTGGGAAATATATTCGGAGTAATCATCGTCGAGTGAGTTAATTCGTTCGAAATCGTCGTTTTTTTCTGTTTCAGTATATGCAGCGGTGTCGGCCTGAGGATTATCATCGGAGTCGGCTTCGTCATCGGGCTGTTGACTTGATAGTTCTGCGATTTCGAGGACGGGATTGCTGTTTAGCTCCTGCTCGATTCTTTCCTGCAGGGCGAGGATGGGCAGCTGAAGGATTTCCATAGACTGAATCATATGAGGAGCGAGTTTCATCCGCTGCTCAAGTCTCATCTGCCCTGTCATCTGAAGCTTCATACACCTTCCTTATGATTTTTTACGCGTTAAGCAAGTATATGCTATTATATCACAACCGTTGAAAAATTTCGGCAATAATCGGGTGCGAATTAAAAAAGTTTATGAAAAAAATGCTGCGGTTTTTTGATTCGGAATTAAATAATTACGACGAAGAGTTTTCGGATTACTGGAAATTTTGTCTGCCGGTTATCGCATCTGTAAGGATTTTGGTGTTTGCGTATTCGATTGTAGAGCCGGAAGGCAGGCCTCGAGCAAGACGTGTGATTTTAACGGAGGTGTTTTTTAACAGGGAGCTTATATAAAAGGCGGTGCCGTCGCCGGCCATATTGGGGTTTGTAGCCATAATGATTTCGCTGACATTGCCGTCGCGGACTCTTTTTACGAGGCTGTTAATGTTGAGGTCTTCTGCGTCGATACCCTCGAGCGGAGCGATGTGGCCGTCAAGGACGTGATAGACCCATTTGCAGGAGCCTGTTTTTTCGAGTGCGATTATATCTTTGGGCTGTTCGACGACGCAGATAAGAGATTTGTCGCGGCCGGGGTCGGAGCAGATTTGGCAGACAGGTGTTTCGGAAAGATTGTGACAGATTTTGCAGGATTTGGTTTTGTTTTTGACGTCACTTACGGCTTTTGCAAGTGCCATCGCTTCGTCTTTATCTGCTTTAAGGATGTAAAAGGCGAGTCTTTCGGCGGATTTTGGGCCTATGCCGGGCAGCTTTTTGAATTCGGTGATGAGCCTGTTGAGACTTTCGGTATAGATATCAGCCATAATTTTTTCCTGCGTCGATTTCGAGAAAAAACGTTTTCAGAAATACTATATACATCAAAAGTGTCGGTGTCAATTGGTAAGAAGGGAAGTTTGTATAGACAAAAAATGATTGGTTTATATAATACTGGTGAAATATTTTTTGGCGGAGAAGCCGAATGACGAAATATCATCTTATAGCGCGGATAATTCTTGTAATTGTCGGTGTACAGATATTAGTATTATTGATGAATTCCCTGTCGTTGGTTTTTGTTGTTCATCGAGAATTATCTAATCCGTATAAAACAATTTTGACTTTTGGCTTATTTATTTTTTGTACGCTTTTGATTGTTTATTACGTGATTTTTAAAGGCGACGGATTGGCAGGAAAGATAAAAGGTTTCGTAGCGGAAGGTGAGCCAATAGTAAGCGATTTATGGGTTATTGCAGGTCTTCGAGCCGCGATGTTTTTTTGCGGAGTTATAATAATTGCATATAATATCGAGTTTATTTGCAACGTATTGTCATTTATTATTGAAATGCCGGGAATGATAATACGTATGGAGATATTTGATAAGGCATTCTTTTACTGGTTATTTCATCCATATCGGCGGAATCCTGTCGATTATTTTAAGGTAATCTTAGGAGTATATTTGATATTAGGAGCTCCACATATTTTGAGGTCGCAGATTAAAGGATATGGTTATTATAGAAGTGTGAGATGAAGGTAACTTAAGGGAATGGAGTTTTAATTTTTTTAAGGGTTGTGGATATGAATGACTTAAAGAAACTAACAAGAATCATATTAATAGGACTTGCAGTTTATATTTTAGTGTATATTGGTTTTTCCCTTATGATAACAGCTGTTTATATGATTACAGGTGTTTATAGCGACATTCCGATTTCAATTGGTGGAATCATAATTTCAATAAGTTTGTGGCTGATTTTTTCAGGATTAATCGTGTATTTGCTAATTTATAAATCTAATTTTTGGTCTGAGAAAATTGTTGGCTCAGGTCAGGTAAAGGAGCCGGAGGCGGAAATTTTTTGGGTTCCGGTAGCGTTCAGATTAGTATCGATATTTTCAGGTATATTGTGTGTGTTCTTTATTATTTCGAGGATGATATCGAGGATTGGTCCTTATATAACTTATTATTTCTCTTCGCAGGGGGAAAGAGTCATGGATTTAAATTTTTATCAATTTCTGAGCTGGATTATTTTTCTGGCTTTTGGGATATATTTGATTTTCGGTGCGCCGCGTTTTGTCCGGTGGCAGGTGAAAAAGACGATGGAGCAGTTTAATAGGAGTTCTGAAAGAGGGCTGTAGCAGGATGGATAATATTGTACGAATTATTGATTTTTTGTCAGGTCTTCGATGGCGGTGATTGCGGCGCCGAGCTCTGTGAGGATGGTTTTGACGGCGGGGTGGTTTACGATTTCATTTTCCTTTTGTCTTGAGGTAAGAGTGCTGGCGGCGGCCCGGCCTGCAGCGGAGGAGTCGGTATCGCCAAGCTCGAGATTTATAGTGATGTCTTTTTTGAAATAATCGGATAAGACGTTTTTAATCTGGTCTGTTCTGCCGTTGGATTCGCACATTTTCTTCTGCAGCGATGCTGAGGCGTCAAAGGTGATTGTCAGGATGTCATTTTCAAAGGCGGTGGGGACGGCTCGTGAGAGAAGACTCGAGGTGCCGTTGCCGATTTTTTCAGCGAGAAGATTTAATAAAGCTTTCCAGTTGTTTTTCAGCGAGTCGATGCCACTGAGCAGAGGCAAAGAATCCTGTTGTTCGGCGGCTGGTTTCTGAGGGGCGGCAAAACGAGCAGGTTCGGTGGTTGTTTCAGCTACTTCGTTTTTTTTTACGGCTGTCTTTTGTGTTTTGTTTCGTTGAGAGAGGAGCTGGTCGACGTTGAGGAAGTGCTCGCTTAGAGCGAATCTGAGAAGGGCAGCTTCGAGGAGTGGGCGTGGGGCGTCGGCGTTCCTGATTGAGAAGCGGAGTCTTTCAAGTGTGGTTATATTATAGATGAGGGCGGCGATGTCGAATTTTTCGGCAAGATGTTCGGCGTTCTGTTTTTGCTGTTCGGTCAGGATGAGGAGGTCGGAATCTTTACCGGCGGATTTTACGACCATAAGGTCGCGCATATAATCGATGAGTGCATCGACAATCCGGACTTCGCCGAGGCCGGAAGTTATGATTGCATCGAGGGCATGCAGAGTGCCGGCAGCGGAGCTTTGAGCAATCTGCTCGATAATCTGAGAGATTTTTTCGGTGTCGGGACAGCCGAGAAAGTCCTGAAGCAAATTCGTGGTGAGCGGGTATGAGCCGGTACTTATGAGTCTGTCGAGCAGGCTTAAGCCGTCGCGCATCGAGCCGTTTGCCATTTTCGCGAGCGGTAAAACGAGGTCGTCTTCGTATTTGATTTTTTCCTTTTTGAGTATTTGTCTTAATTGCCCGGCGATGAGCTTGGGAGAAATATTGTTGAAATCGAAACGCTGGCAGCGTGACTGGATTGTGGCGAGGACCTTGTTTGGCTCGGTTGTTGCGAAGATGAACTTGACGTGGCTGGGCGGCTCTTCGAGGATTTTTAGCATGGCGTTGAAGGCATCAGTTGTGAGCATGTGGACTTCGTCGATGATGTAGATTTTGAAGCGGCAGCGTGCGGGTCTGTAGATTGCGTTCTGGATAAGCTCGCGGATGTTGTCGATGCCGCGGTTTGAGGCGCCGTCGATTTCGATGACGTCAATATCGTCGCCGAGATTTATGGCAATGCAGGCGCCGCATTTGCAGCAGGGCTCTGTCGTGGGAGCGTCGGCGGAGAGGCAATTGAGTGACTTTGCGAGGATTCTTGCCATAGTTGTTTTGCCGATTCCTCTTGTGCCTGTGAACAGGTATGCGTGGGCGACGCGGCTGGTCTTGATGGCGTTTTTGAGTGTTTGCGCGATGGGGTCCTGGCCGATGACCTCGTCAAATGTTTGCGAGCGGTATTTTCGTGCGAGTACCTG
>CAYLMG010000015.1:9081-11319 GCA_964384565.1 uncultured Pirellulales bacterium
AAAGATGGCCGGGTTTGCCAGGCACGACTGAGCAATCGCTTATGGCTGCTCGGTTCCCCGCCTGACCAGGTTCACGGGCCCAGCCTGCGTGGGACCCGGCCATAAAGGTTATCCGTATCGTTTCTGCTCTGAGACAAGAGGTTAGTATATCAGAGAAAATAAGAAAATCTATAAAAAATTGAAATTGACAGTTTTGCCTGCGGTATATAGGATTGCAGCGAAGGGGATTTCGATTAAGTTCGGTAAGAGACGGGAGTTTTGAAAGATAAGAAAAGGGGTATCTATTATGAAAGTTAAGATTGAAGATAGCTGCACAGCGTGCGGTCTTTGTGTGGATACGTGCCCTGATGTGTTTCAGATGGGCGATGAAATGGCGGAGGTTGTCGTTGATGATGTGCCAGCGGAGCTGGAAGATGCTGTTCAGCAGGCGGCGGACGAGTGCCCGGTAGAGGCAATTATTGTTGAGTAAAAACTTCCAACAAGACGAATTTTTAGTATGATAATGAATGTGGATTCCCGCTCCCCGCTTTCGCGAGGACAAGTTTCGCGGGAATGACAAATCAATTGTCCTCATTTTGTTAGCGTTTATAATCTTTTCGGCCTTTTGAGATTATTTTGAAAGCTCTTTTGCTCGTTTATGGGCACTATTCATAGCGGCTTTGACGAGGGAAGCGAAATTTGCTTTTTCGAAGGTTTTAAGGGCGGCTTCAGTGGTTCCGCCTCGAGATACAATTTTTTTGCGGAGCTCGGCTGGTGAGAGGCCTTCATGGGCACCTTTTTCTGCAAGCAGTGCTGCACCTTTTGCTGTTTGAATGACAAGTTGTGCAGCGGTGTCGCTGTCAAGGCCGAGCTTGGCGGCGGTTTTTATCATTTCCTCCATCAGCAGAAAGAAATAGGCAGGGCCTGAACCGCTTGTCGCGGTGACGGAATCGATAAGGTCTTCGGTTTCGAGGACGAAGGCCTTTCCAACGGCAGAGAATATTGCGAGTGCTTTATCGAGCTTGTCCTTTGCGTTTTGTGGTGCGTAGAGTCCTGCGGCGCCGCAGCCTATAAGGGCGGGCGTGTTGGGCATCACGCGAATTATTTTGATGTCACCGAGGATGTCCGTGATGAATTTTGTCTTTTTGCCGGCGGCGATGGAGATGAAAAGTGCGTCTTTGTTGAAACTGTTTTTTATGTCATCGAGGACGATTGCGAGCTGCTGAGGCTCGACGCTGAGAACAATTATTTTGGCTGATTCGGCAAGGGCTTTGTTATCGGGGAAGGTTTTAATATTGTACTGCTGTTTTAGGTATTCGAGGCGGCCGGGTTTTATGTCACTTACGAAAATGCTTTGCGGCTCGTAGAGTTTTGCCCGGATGATGCCTTTGATTAGGGCTTCTGCCATATTTCCGCCGCCGATAAAGCCGATAGTTTCCATTTGTTTGTCCTTGTTAAAGCTTTTTTTCAGTATATAATTTTTGCAATTGTTGCGACGGGAAGAAATATAAAAGAATTTAAGGAGTTTTGCAATGCAAAAACGTCTCGAATATTCGCAGGCGATAAAGAGAAAATACCCTGAGCAGGTGGTTATAGCGATAGCAAAGGACGAGAAAGGCAAAGCGAATCCTGTTACGTTAGGCTGGACAATGATAGCGTCGGGTGAGCCGGCGATGATGGCGATATCGGTTTATGAGGGTCATTATTCGATTCATGCGATACGGCATTCGAAGTGCTTTACGATAGCGTTTCCAGCGTCTGATATGTCGGAAGCTGCCCTTTTCTTCGGTAAACATTCGGGCAGGGACACCGATAAATTTACCGAATTTGAATGTGCGACGAGCGAAGCTGCTGAAATAGATTCAGTACTGCTCGACGATGCAGTAGCCAATTTCGAATGCAAACTCGTATGGGAAAAACAGGCTGGCGACCATATAATTTTTGTCGGCGAGGTTGTTGCGGCGCATATCAATGCGGAGGACAAAAAGAGGTTATATACGGTCGGGCCGGGACATAAACTCGGTGCCGCTGGTTAAATTGGCTCGATTGGGAAATTTTGTTGTGAAGTTTTATGGGTGATACTTTTACCGAGAGATTAAGAAATTATTTTTTAGCTGCACGGCCTGCATTTTTGACGGCGAGCGTAGTGCCGGTTCTGGTGGGAAGCTCGGCTGGATTTGCGGTGACAGGGACATTCGATTGGGGACTTTTTATTTTGGCGGTTGTTTCCATAGTGCTGCTTCACAGCGGTGCGAATTT
>CAYLMG010000015.1:11419-22974 GCA_964384565.1 uncultured Pirellulales bacterium
GGCGGGCTTGCCCTTGCGATTGGTTTTATTGTTACCGGTTGTTGTAATACGAAGGCAAGTTAAAAATAGCAAATACAAATACCACAAGATAAAAGTTCTGAAGACTCAAGAGGAAAAGGGAGGAGATTCTATGATTTTGTTGTTTTAGAGAGACGATTGGGTTATTAAGAAGCTGATTGATTTTTTGGTTTTTGTTGTTACACTAATCGGTGATGGAAAAGTATGTGATAATAAACAGTGATGACTTCGGTGTGCTTAAGGAAGTTAATAAGGCAGTTCGCAAGGCGCATACGGAAGGTGTGCTGACAAGCGCATCGATTATGGTGAATATGCCGGCGGCTGAGGAGGCGGTCGAGATAGCAAAAGAGCTGCCGGGACTGGGGGTGGGTGTGCATCTTAACCTTTCAAAGGCAAGGCCGATATGTAAAGAGCCTGCTGTGAAGTGTCTTTTGAACAGAGACGGAGAGTTCGGATTGTCAAAACTGAAGCTTTTTGTTTTGTCGGTGTGCAGTGATAAGGTGAGAAGGGCTGTTGCAGCGGAGCTGGGCGCGCAGATACAATGGCTGGTGGATAGAGGAATACAGCCGAAGCATCTGGATTCACATTATCATATTCATAGTTTTCCCGGTTTGTTTTCAATAGTGTGTAGACTGGCATCGCGTTTTAGGATAGGAGCGATACGATGGGTATATGAGCCGAGCCAGGTCAGCGGAGCACCGTGGCCGATGACGACTGATGCAGGCAAGGGCAAGGCGAGATTTTATCGTGCGCTGGCGAAGATAAATCGTTTTCAGAATTTAGATTTTTTGAAAAGCGGAGCATTTTTAGGGATAGCACATACGGGCAGGATTGACGTGAACTTTTTTAAGGCGGCTGCGTTGTATAATTATGCTCCGGTGACGGAAGTGATGACACATCCTGCGGTTAATAGCGAGACGTTCGATAGCCAAACAGGTCTGCAAAGAGAGGCGGAGCTGAAGGGCCTTTGCGATGAGAGGACGAAGAGGCAGTTTTCAGATTTGGGGATAAAGTTAGTGCATTACGGCCAGCTTTGAAAAAGGAAAGGGACATAAGTTGGAAAGAATTGTCTTCGCAGAAGGCTGGCAGAAGGTTTTTGCTGATAACGGATATAAAACCTTCAACTGTTTTTTCAAATACAAAAGCGGTGAAGGAGTAAATGAAAAAAGCAAGAGAAATGTGCAAAGCCTGACAATCAATAAGAGGCAAGCCACTACAACGGTTTTTGTTAAACGCTTTAATTATCCGCACTTTAAAGATTCGATCAGTTCATATATTACCTTGGGCAGGATTCTTTCACAGGCTGCTATGGAGTGGGAGAATGCGAAATTTCTTTTAAGTAAAAACATAGGGACATATAAGCCGGTCTGCTTTGGCGAAAAGAGGATATTCGGGCTGGAGAGAAAATCTTTTTTTGTGAGTGAAAAAATAGAAGGACAGTGCCTTACAGATTTTGTCAGAGAGAACTGGAACAAAATAAGCCGGCAGCAGAAAGAAGAGTTGATGGCTGAGCTTGGCAGGTTCGTTCGAAAGATACACGATGCAGGGATAAATTTTCCTGATTTGTATATCTGGCACATATTTTTGAAGGATGATAAGCAGAGCAGCAAAATCGATTTTTCAATTATTGACCTGCACAGGATGCAGCAAAATGTTACTGAACGTAAAAAACAGATTCATAATCTTGGCAGGTTTAAGTACAGCATGCTGGATAAATATTTTGACGAGTCTGTTTATAGAATATTTATCGAATCCTATGCTGGTGGCGACCGGCCGGAAGATGTAGATGAGCTGGCAGCGAAGGTTATAAAGTATTCACATATAGTATTGGGCAAGAGAAATCAGAAGAAGTATTAGCAGGCAGCCGGGTTAAGTAACGAGAGTCTAAGTTTATCCAATCAATTTAATAATTTCTTCGAGGTCGTTGGGCACTTCAATTGGCGGGTTAGAGAATTTGCCTTCTTTGTTTTTGTGATAGTTTACAGTCAGGTTGGGGTCTTTCAGCAGATGGCCGGTGAGGACGCAAGCGACTCTTTCGTTATTTGCGATGATGCCGTCGGCTACGAGATGCCTGAGACCAGCGATAGTGGCAGCTGAGGCTGGCTCACAGCCAAGGCCGTGTTTGCCGATAATTGCCTTCGCATCCTTTATTTCCTCGTCGGGAACGGCCATTACTATGCCGTTGCAGATGTCGATTGTGCGCAGACATTTTTTCAGGTTTACCGGCCGAGAAATTTCGATGGCTGAGGCTATGGTATGCGGTGAGAAATTTTTCGCAGTCAGCTCGGCATAGTAATCGTCAATAATTTTGCGGTCAACAGAGCCGTTGTTCCAGGTGAGATTTTCAATATTGACAAGATGCGTGAGAGTATCGGCGCCGGTAGAGTTGATTATTGCAATTCTGGGCACTTTTTTAATCAGTCCGAGGTTTTTAAGCTCGCCGAAAGCCTTGCCGAATGCGCTTGAGTTTCCCAGATTGCCGCCGGGTACGATAATCCAGTCCGGCACGTCCCAGTTCAGGCCTTCGATGATTCTGTACATAATTGTCTTTTGTCCCTCAAGGCGGAAAGGGTTGAGGGAATTTAACAGATATAGACCGAGCTCGGTGCAAACACTTTGAACGTGTTTCATACAATCATCGAAGTCGCCGAGTATCTGAAAGGTCTTTGCACCGTAATCCATAGCCTGGCTTAGCTTGCCGAAAGCGATTCTTCCTGAGCCGATGAAGACGATAGAATTCAGGCCGCAATGATGGCCGTATAGTGTCATAGATGCCGAGGTGTTTCCCGTTGAAGCACAGGCGCAGGTTTTTGCTGCCGTCATCATAGCATGACTGAAAGCAGCGGACATACCGTTGTCCTTGAATGAGCCGGAAGGATTGAGTCCTTCATATTCGAGAAAGAGACAGCCGGGCTTCATATTTACGTATTTTGCGACGCCATCGTTTTGCTGAAGAATTGTCTGGCCTTCACCAATTGTTACCCTGTATTTGTCGTCGCAGAAGTTCAGCAGCTCTCTGAATCGCCAGACGCCTGAAAAGTCGAGCGGGTTGCTTCTGGTTGCCCAGCGTTTTGCGAATTCAGACATTTTTTTTGGAACGCGGATTTTGTCCCAGTTGTATTTTGCATCGAGCAGTTCGCCGCATTTGGGGCATTTAAAGAGCACTTCCATAACGTCGAATTCGGCGCCGCAATCGGGATTGATACACTTCTGATAAGCTTTATCAACCTGGGTTTTCATTTGTAAATTTCGCAAGTTAAAGAAGTTATCGTCTCTTTTTAATAAATCGGGTATATATAAAGCTTACTTAAATAATAGCAATCAATTATTCTAACAAAAAATTGATTTTTGTTAAATGAAAATATGTCTGAGCAAGTTTGAAATTGACAAATTATATCTGCCGGGTTGCCTGTGAGTTAATTTTTTGTACAAGGGCTGGCAGCTCTGAAAGGCGGGTTATTCTGTGGACTGCTTTGGGGATTTTTTTGCCTTCGTTGGTATGGGCGGATTTAAGGACGGTTCTCATACCAGCCTTAAAAGCAGGTTTTATATCAGTGGAGATAAGGTCGCCAACGAAAAGGATATTTTGCGGTAACTCACCGATTTTTTCAGCGGCGGATTTGAAAATACGAACATTTGGTTTTCGGAATTTGAATTGATAGGAATATAATCGGACAGTAAAAAAATCGAGGATGTTGAATTGCCTCAGGTGTTTTTCGAGTGAGCTGCTGTGAATAAAGGTATTCGAGAGGATGCCAAGTTTGAGGTTAAGCTTTACTAAGGCGGTCAGTGTCTGAATTATATCGGATTCTACTTTAGCGAGTTTGCTTAAAGGCTCATACCAGAGCCAGGCGAGGTGCTGCCATTGGGAGTCGGTGAG
Source organism: uncultured Pirellulales bacterium (assembly GCA_964384565.1). Lineage (GTDB taxonomy): Bacteria > Planctomycetota > Phycisphaerae > Sedimentisphaerales > Anaerobacaceae > CAYLMG01. Next base: position 15,318 of record CAYLMG010000015.1, read on the forward strand.
CTTTAATTTGCGGTTGACTTTTTTTAGCAGGGCAAATGCATTGAAATCTTTTTTTATGATATTCGAGAGCACGTAATGAATTCTCATATGAAAGAGGTTTTTGAAGCAGTATCGTCTGAAGTTTCCGACGGGCTGGCTGAGATTTTTCAGGAAGGTGTAGGAGAGTCTGGCACTTTGTCGAAAAAGCCTTGCTGTGTTTACCCGGCCGAAAGTCAAAAGGGTTTCGCCGAGGTCAAAGAAGACGGCTTTTATTTTATAATCTTTTTTGTACATTGCCGTAATGGTAATAAAAATGGTTTATCAGACAAGCAAAAAAGGGATATAATAAAAGAATATTAATGTTTGTCAGAGGTTTTGTCGGTGTTGTGAATAAATTTGATTCGGGACAAAAGGGCAGCTGCTTGTCGAAATGGTTTGTATCAATTGGGGATGGAATTGCCCATCTTCTCTGGCCGGCCGTTTGTATTAACTGCGGACAAATTATCGGTGCCGCAGAGAAGCAGCTTTGTAAGAGGTGCTGCGAGGCTCTTGTCTCTGCGAGCGGCGGTGACTACTGCAGACGATGCGGCAGAGATGTAAGCAGGTACGCTATGATTGACGGAGCGTGCCCTTTGTGTGAGAACGAGGCAATTTTTTTCGATGGTATCGCTCGCAGCGGCGTTTATGATGGCAGCCTGAGAGAGATGATACTTTCGTTTAAGAGCGGCAGGGACGAACTTGGTGAGGGGGTTGGTTTTCTGGCAAACAGCGCTCTTGAGGGCAGCGACTTTTTCGAGAGAATTGATTTTTTTGTTCCAGTTCCGCTGCACTGGTCTCGAAGGCTTTCGCGTGGTTATAACCAGTCTTTTGTTTTGGCCAGGCAGTTGAAACGTCCGTCGGCGAAGATAAATACAGAGCTTGTCCGGATTCGCCGTACGAGGACGCAGGCGTCTATGGTTACAGCCGGACAGCGACAGAAGAATGTTGCGGGAGCATTTGCGGTGCGGACCGGACACGGCCTCGGGGGCAGCAGTGTGTGTCTTGTCGATGATATAAAGACGACAGGTGCGACACTCAATGAGTGTTCGAGGGTATTGAAAGAAGCCGGCGTTTTGAAGGTTTTTGCGCTTGTTTTAGGCGTTGCGGGACAGAATGTGGTTTGACTTAAGGGGCGATAGACAATTAGCAGCGAGATACTTTTTTTACTGCAGGAAACGGGCGGGGTCGTCTTCGGGGCTGTATTTGATATCAGGGTCAATAGGCAGGATGTTTCTGGAATAGAGGTAGCGAAGCAGTTGTCTTCGTAATTTTCTGAACGGCCTGGTGAGTGAGCGGTGCAGAGAGATAAGTTTGTTCTTCGAATGAGATATATTTTTTTCTTCAGGATTTAACAGTTGTGGTTTCAGCTTTCGCTTGTGTTTGAAGAGATGATAGAGGTCCGCTTTTTTAGAGCAGTTCCAGAAATACTGGGCGAATGATTTTCCGAAGGAGGGATTTTTGTTCATATAAAGGGCGATTTGGAAATCGATAAGGAATGCTCTGCCGTCTTCGCCGACGATAATGTTGCCGCGTTTGTTCATATCGAGATAAGCGATTCCGAGGCTGTGTATTCTATTGAGCAGCTCAAGCAGATGGTCAAAGAAATCGTCAGGCAGATTTTTCGATTCATCGAGCGAGCAGCCTTCAATATATTCATAGATAAAACCGGTGTTTCCGTATGTTGACAGGAGTTTGGGGACCTGAGCGATGCCCTGTAGGCGTCGTAAATTTTCTGTTTCGTAATTGCACAGGTTTTTTCCGAGCCAGGCCATCGGCAGGCCAAGGAAATGCTGCTGCCTGTACATTTTTAATACGATTTTGAAGGGTGTTTTTTTGTCTGTTCTTTTTTTACGTTTTTTGAGCTGAAAGAGGGCTGTTGCAGCGAAGAAATCGTGCTTCAGGATTTTTGACAGAAGGTAAGTGTTTTTCTCGAGTAGTATTGTTCGGGGCAGCTTTTTTTCCCCGCAGGCGTAAAGTTGGTATCCGATAGCCTTGCGCATTTTTATTTTCCAGCAAAAAACAAAAAAATGGGTAGTCGTTTTATATTTTTTCGCTTTTTATAGAAAATAAGTCAGCAGCTCAAAGATTTTCATATTTAATGACAGCTTTATATAAGCCGTTTATTCTTTGCCCGTCAACAATAATCGGGGAATAATTTTCGTTTCTCGGCTGAAGCCGGACTTTGTTGTCGGGTTCGAAAAAGACTCTTTTGAAAGTGGTTTCGTGCGGAGTGGTGAATCTGACAAAGCAGTCGTTGCCATTGCTTACTTCAGCGGCTGGCGAGAATACAACAATATCGCCTTCCTTGAATTTTGGTTCCATAGAGTCGCCTACGACGCGTACAGCAAAGGCATTTGGATCATGCAGGCCCGGGCAGCGGACGTAATCGTCTGCTATGCCGACAGGATAGTCCAAATCATCAAAGTCGTTCGGGTAGCCGGCTGCAACTTTGTTTATGACAGGTACCATTTTTCCGGCAGCCAGAGCGGGGCGCTGCTGCTCGATATTCAGGTTGCTTTCTGAAAGAAACCTGTCAATCTGGTCGATACTGGATTTTTTCCGGATGAGATTTTTGATGAACTGACGCCATTTTTTATTTTCAGCCTCAGCGGATTCGTAGCCGATGCGAATATCGGAAGGCATTTTTTCCATATGTGCGATGTGTATTAGCAGGCCCGGCTCGAAGTTGAGCAGCTTCTCGAGCTTTCTGAGCAAATCGTCACCTGGTGGGTTTTTGACCCTTCCGGTCTCGATAGTGGACAGGTAAGGTTTTGAAAAACCGACTCTGCTGCTGACTTCGTCAAGAGTCAGTTTTAACTGTTCTCGTTTTTGTCTTATTATTTTGCCTAACGACATAATTTGAATTTTAGCGTAATTATTTCAGATTTCAATAGTCAGTTAGGTAAGTAATTAACGAAATTTCATAAAAAAATCAAGTGTTGTATTAGAATTTTCAGGCCTATAGCGATAATCACCAGTCCGCCGATTGCCTCGATTCTGCTTTCGAAGAAGTGGCCGAGTCTGCTGCCGACAAAGACTCCGATGTATGAAAGCAGAAAGGTTATAAGTCCGATAATTATCGCTGCGGTTATGACAGAAGAGGTGATAATTGAGAGTGTAAAGCCGACAGCAAGGGCATCGATGCTGGTGGCGACGGAGAGGATAATCAGAACGAGGAACTTGGTGGGGTCTAAGCTTTGGCTGGTAGATTTTATTTTGAAGGATTCATAAATCATTTTTATTCCGACGGCTGTTAAGAGCGCAAAGGCGAGCCAATGGTCGAATGTTTCTATATATTTGCTGACGGTCAGGGCAGCTGAGCAGCCTATCAGCGGCATAACCGCCTGGAAGGTTCCAAAGAACAAGGCGATTCGAAAGGCATATTTTATTTTCAATTTTTTGTAGATTGTGCCGCTGGCAATAGAAACGGCGAAGGCGTCCATTGCCAGAGCGAGCGCTATGATAGTGACAGTAATGAGCTCCATAATCTAAATAATTGTTGCGATGTCACTGGGCATAAGAAAGAGCATTTATATTTATGGTTGACATTTTTTACAGGGTTTTTTTCCGGCCTGGGTAGCCTGTTCTCTGGTTTTGTACTCGATTCGGTTTTTTGGCAGTATTCTATCGACCCAGCTGCAATCAGGCCTGTGGAAGACGGAACTGTTTTTTGAGGCGATGTATTTTTGCTCAACTTTTTCTTTTTCCACAGGTGTTTTTGGTGTTTCTTTTGGGATTTGAGCCGGTGTTTGCCTCGTTGCTGGCGGCAGAATGTTATTAAAATCGTTGACATCCGTCGGGGGTATTATCGCAGAGTTTGCTTGTCTGAAATCCGAGGCGAATAGTTCAATGTGTTTATTAACGAGGGTGGTCACGGCTGTGAATTCGGCCTGTAAAGATTCGGCTTGTATAGTCTCCGCTCTTGTCCAGAGGTCGATTCTGAAGAAAGTCGAGAGGTTTCTTTCGAAGGCTACATTCGCAGTGAAGGAGGTGCGTACGTAAAATACCGGTGGTCTTGTGGGGTTAAGAACGAGTTTGTCGATGTTGATTCTGAGGATAGGGAGATTCTGGTATCTGGCGGCATAACCTCGTTCAATCAGATATGCGAGACGAGGGTCGGAGGCAGCGAGTCTTTGTTCAACCATTGTGCCGAGCTCTCTGAAAATCCACTCATCTCTTCCAATAACCGCATTATGGTACATAACCACGACACGAATCGCCTCCATTCCGACGAGAGCTGGATTGGGAAGTCCGGCTACGGAAGCCTGCCCTGTGCTGATTGTATTTGCACCAAACAGATTGCTGCAGAGAATCGCTGTAATCAAAATTGGGAGAAGTGTTATTTTAGGTTTCATATTTCACTGCTCCTTTCTATGTACCTGAATTTATGTACAAGAATTTACGCTGTTAAAGCGAGGGCGTCATCGACGTTCATACCTTTTTTTATTCCGATTGTTTCGGCTTTTTGATTTACTTTTGAGATTTTTCGTTTATTGAATTGTTCAAGGGTGCCGATTGGATTTTCCGGTGAGCTTTCAACGAGTGCGGCGGCGACGTTAAATTTCTGACAGGCGTCGATGTCTATGGCTGGGCAGGCGAGAAAGCCTTTTGGGCCTGCGACAAGTAAAATACTAAACCCGGACCATTTGACCTGGACGCCCTCGAGAAGTCCGTTCTCGGTTTGAAATGTTTTTGTATTAATTTGCATATTTTGTTCTCCATTAGTTGTTAAGGCTTTGTCATACCGGTTTGCCAAGCTGGTCGGTTATTTCAGACAGTTTTTCATCGAGCATCTCTTTGGTTCTAGCTTCGATGTTCAGCCGAAGCAGTGGTTCAGTGTTGCTCGGCCGACAATTAAACCACCATTCCTTGAAACGCACGGTTACGCCGTCGAGATGGTCAACCTGACCGTTATGATATTTTTTTTCGAGTTCGTCCATTTTTCCTTTTTTTTCAGCGACTTTGAAGTTTATCTCACCGCTGTTAGAGTATCTTCTCAACGGTTCGATGAGCCTGCTTAGAGGCACGTCTGTCCGGCTGACGATGTTTAGGATGTGAATGAGGGTAATGACGGCGGAATCTGCGTAGAAATTATCCTGGAAGTAAAAGTGTCCTGAGAGCTCGCCGCCGAATACACCGTGTGAGTCCCGCAGGGCTTTTTTTATAAATGCATGACCGACTCGTTCTCTTCGGGGTGTTCCGCCGTATTTAAGGATTTCTTCGGAGACGACAAGGCTGCTTCTGAGGTCGTAGACGATAACGGATTTCGGTGACATTTTAAGAAAGTACGGTACCATCAGTGCTGTGATGAGGTCGCAGCTGATGTTTTTTGCGTTTTCGTCCACCATCATCATTCTGTCGGCATCGCCGTCGAAGCAGATGCCGAAGTCGCATTTATTTTTTCTTACGGCCTGTTTCACTTCGGCGAGATTTTCCTCTACGAGCGGATTCGGCTCGTGTTTAAAGATACCATTGTGCTTGAAATTCAGCCCGATTATTTCGATGGGTAAGTCTTTGAAGACCAGCGGTATAATTTTACCTGCCATTCCGTTTGATGCGTCGATGGCGATTTTCAGTTTTCGCAGATTCGGGTTTAGAAACTTCAGGATATGTTTTCTGTAATCTTCCGTGAGGTCGAATTTTTCTACGGAGCCGGTCGGCCTTGCCTTTGTGTGCAGCAGGGCCAGAGCGATGTGCTCGATGTCCCTGAGCCCGGTGTCAACACCGATTGGTTTTGCCTGCAGACCTGAGATTTTGAAACCATTGTATTTTGCGGGATTGTGCGAGGCAGTGACCTGAACGCCGCCGCAGGTGCCCAGATAGTTGATTGCGAAATACATTTGCGGAGTGTCAATCATCCCTATATCGATTACATTTGCTCCGGTTGAATTCATACCTTTTATAAGCGCGTCAGCGAGCATTCTGCTGTGGTTTCTCATATCGTGCCCTACGCAGATGCTTTGACAGTTTGCCATACCTCTTTGGTAACCTGTCAGCATTGAGCGCAGAAACCGGGAAGATGCATAGCCGACTTTCCAGGCTGTGTCTTCGTTTATCTGCTCGCCGAAGATGCCCCTGATATCGTAGGCCTTGAAGATTGCCGGGTCCATTTGATTACTCCTTTTTTATCGGTCAGCATTAAGCTGAAATTAGTCCTCATAGTCACAGGCTGTGAATTCGATGCCGCCGTTTGTGCTGCTTATTATATATTTATATCATCTTTTTTTGTGGAAGTCAATAAATGATAACTTTGAAGGCGGGTGAGTCAATTTATGAGCCTGGAAGCAAAAAATCAGGCAGAATGATGTTAGCGTGCGGATGTTGTGCTTGGTAGACAGGAGAAAAGCCGTGAGTTATTGTGCCTGGGGCAGATTAAAGAAAGTTCTGCTGGTGTTGGTTACGGTTTGGGCGAATTCTTCGAAGGGGATATTTTTCAGTTCGGCAAGGAATTTTGCTGTGTGGATTAAAAGGGCGGGCTCGTTTATTTTTTGCTTTCGCATCGGCTCGGGTGACATATAGGGGCAGTCGGTTTCAATCATAAGCTTTTCAGCGGGGACGATTTCGGCGGCTTCACGGGTTTTTTGAGCATTTTTGAAGGTAACCTGGCCTGTGAAGGAGATGTGAAATCCTTTTTCGAGGATTATTTTTGCTTGATGTGCTGTATAGCCGAAACAGTGAAAGAGGATTTTCCTGACGCCTGCGCCGTGTTTGTCAAGGACATCGAGTGTGTCTTCGAAGGATTTTCGCGAATGTATGATTACGGGCAGGTTCGATTCGGCGGCGATTTGCAGATGTGCGGCGAAGAGTCTTGTCTGTTCCGCAGCTCTTGAAAAATCGTAGTAAAAATCCAGGCCTGTTTCACCTATTGCGACGACTTTTTCGTTTTGGGCAAACCGCTTTAGCTGTTTTATGTCGTCGTTAGTGACATTTTTTGCCTCGTGAGGGTGGATGCCGACGGCGAGGTAAAGGTTGTCGAATTTTTCAGCGAGCTCGACGGCTTTTTGATTTTCAGCCGTTTCGGTGCCGACGGTAATCCAGGCGGTTACACCGGCGGCTTTGCTGCGATGCAGGACGGCGCCGATGTTATCGACAAGCTCCGGAAAGGTTAAGTGACAATGTGTATCAATCAGTTCCATAGGGCCTTGTCAATTATACCTGATGAGATGTGCCGGTAAAGGTAAATTTATAAGCGATGATTTTATCTTACGAAGGCGTTTTTGTAATGGTTAATTTGTTCCCGGCCTGCATTGTCAAGTGTGATTGTGACGACGTCGAAACGATAGGGACGGTTCTCAATGTCGTGGGCAGCTAAAAAGTAGCGGGCTGTTCTGTATATTTTTTGTTGTTTTTCGGTTGTGATGAGTGTTTCGGCAGGTGTGAAGGATTCGTCTGTTCTTGTTTTGACTTCCACGAAGACAATTGTGCGGTTGGGCTCTACCATAATCAGGTCGATTTCGCCGGTTTTGCAGGAGTAATTTTTTGCAAGCGGGAGAAGGCCTTTTGCTTTAAGGAATTTTTCGCAGCGTTTTTCGCCCCAGCGGCCGAGAGTTTCGTTATTTAACAGTTTTTGTTTTTTTAACAGCAGCATAGTCTTAAAGGGTTTTGCCTGTGGTGTATAGTTTTTGCCCGGCCGGCAGTT
>CAYLMG010000016.1:0-1923 GCA_964384565.1 uncultured Pirellulales bacterium
ATTTTTCCAGTTCTGCGAGGACATTTGATTTACCGCTCAATTCGGAAATAAGAAAACGGCGCTCATTACCTACCAGTTTCGGGTCGATATGCTCATAGGTTCGCCTGTTTTTACGAATCGCGTCAACGTGAAGACCGGCTTTGTGAGCAAAGGCACTTTCACCAACAAAAGGCATATTCATAACAGGTGAAAGATTTGCAATTTCGAACATAAAACGGGAAGCTTCAGTCAGAGTTTTCAGCTTTTGCTGCTCAAGGACACTAAAGCCCATCTTCAACATCAAATCCGGTATTACAGTACATAAATTTGCGTTGCCGCAACGTTCGCCCAGGCCATTCATCGTGCCCTGTACGTGTCTTGCACCGGCCCGGACCGCAGCAAGACTATTGGCTGTGGCACATCCGCTGTCATTATGGGTGTGAATACCAACGCTGACAGTACTGAATTTTTCACAAACATATTTTGTAATCTCGTATATTTGCTCAGGCAAAAAACCGCCATTCGTATCGCAAAGTACCAGGATATCGGCACCCGCACCTGCAGCCGCATCCAGAACCTTAACAGCATAATCAGGATCTTCCTCGTAGCCGTCAAAGAAATGCTCAGCATCAAAAATTACCTCAAGCCCTTTGCTTTTAAGGTATTTAACAGAGTCTGCACAGATGCATAGATTTTTATCAAGCGAACAGCCAAGCACCGCCTCAACATGCATATCCCAGCTTTTACCAACAAGAGTAGCGGTACTTGTCCCGCAGGCAAGAATACTATTCAGAGAAAGGTCATCAGCAGGCTTTTTATCAGCGCGATGCGTGCTCCCAAAGGCTGCAATTCGGGAGTTTTTCAGCTCAAGTTTTTTGACCTCGCCAAAAAAGTGCATCTCCTTGGGATTAGAGCCGGCGTATCCTCCCTCTATATAATCAAGACCAAGCTCATCAAGACGCCGGGCGATAGATAGTTTATCTTCCAGTGAGAAGCTTACTCCCTCAGTCTGCATCCCATCGCGAAGAGTAGTATCATAAGTCCTTACCTTTTCCATAGCCACATATCCAAAAACTACCCTGATAACCTGTAAAAAACCACCAGCTATCATCTGGCAAATTAAGTATTAGATTGTATTTACAGCCTTTGCAATTGTAAAGAGCAAAATAACTGTACATATTCTTATATCGATGAGATAAACAGGGAGCTCTCGCAGCACCAAGGCCCAATCAAATCCTAAAACTGCAGATTACAGCTAACCTTCACCAGTTCATAAAAAAAAGAATTTTTATAAAATTCTTGACCATAAAAATTTTTTTAAGTACAATGAAGGGTTTATAGAAATATTGAAACAATAGAATTCAGGTTTTGACTTTCTCTAATAACTGAAATGAAGCTTACAGAAATTTTGCAGCCAAGTTGTGTTAAGGTCCCCTTAGAAAGCAAAGATAAAAAATCTGCAATAATTGAACTTGTGGACCTTTTAGATTCAAAGCACTTATTGTCAGACAGAGACATCGTTTTAGAATCGGTTTTAATTCGCGAACAAACACGCAGTACAGGCATTGGTTCGGGCATTGCCATACCACACGGAAAGTGTAACGCAGTCAAAGAATTAATTATGGCTGTCGGAATTGCGGATGAACCTATCGATTTTGAAAGCGTTGACACCAAACCTGTTAAAATTATTCTCTTACTTGTATCACCGGCAAATCAGACAGGGCCGCACATCCAGGCACTGGCACAAATAAGCAGGCTGATGCTTGATGAAAAATTTAAAGAGAAACTTGAGAACAGCAACTCAGCTGATGAGGCTTATGAGCTACTAAGCAAGAAAGATAAACAGTAGCGTCTTCTATCTTTGAAAAAAAAGGATTGCATTTCATTAGTTTGCAAAGCTATGATGCTTTTTCCCAGAGGATTAATCCCAATTCATTAGGATCG
>CAYLMG010000016.1:2023-9807 GCA_964384565.1 uncultured Pirellulales bacterium
CGGCTCATAGCCTCGTCGTTTAAGTATCGAAATCTGGCTGCCGCAGGATTATAAAACTTCTGAGTATAATCAGCTACCATCCTATGCGTGTTAAAATTCGGAGTTATCCACTTAATTGATTCTTTAACTCTGCGAATCCAGGCCCGCGGCAGGCCGTCTGCACAGCGCGTATAAAACAATGGGACAATTTCCTTTTCAAGGATATTATATATAGCTTTTGATTCAACGTTATCCTGGTAAGAAGGGTCCTGATATACTTCACCGGCGCCGACTGCCCAGCCGCCCTCGGGCCTGTATCCTTCACACCACCATCCATCTAAAGTGCTCATATTCAAAGCACCATTAAGGGAGGCTTTCATTCCGCTCGTACCGCTTGCTTCCATCGGCGGCCTTGGTGTATTAAGCCAGACATCCACACCACGCACAAGATATCTGGCTACGTTAATATCATAATCCTCTAAAAACACTACTCTGCGTCTGACATTATATTGATTTGCAAAGTGAATAAGCTGTCTTATAATCTCCTTGCCTTGGCTGTCCTTCGGATGTGCTTTGCCCGCTAAAATAATCTGAACAGGCCTTTCAGGGTCGGTGAGAAGCTTAACGAGCCTGGCGGGGTCCTTGAAAAGCAGATTACCTCTTTTATAGGGTGTAAACCTCCTGGCAAATCCGATTGTCAAAGCTTCCGGGTCGAGAACTTCCTCCGCCCAGTTTAATTCGGTATGATATGTGCCTCTGCGCTGCATTTGGGCTTTGAGCCGCATTCTTGAAAATGCCACGAGGCTTTCCCGGTTACGCTGATGAATGCGCCAGAACTCCTCATCAGGAATCTGGTCGATAGTTTCCCAGCTAATACCGTCAAGAAGCTCATCGGCCCAATTGGTTCCAAGATATCTTTCATACAATAAGTTCATCTCTTCAGAAATCCAGCTTTTGACGTGCACCCCATTTGTGATTGAAGTTATGGGGACTTCATCTTCAGGCACATCCAGCCATAAAACCGACCACATTTTCCTTGAGACCTGACCGTGCTTGATGCTAACACCATTTTTGTATGAGCTGAGCCTGAGGGCAAGCAGAGGCATTTTGAAAGGTTCTTTATCATTCTTTGCTACAATCTTACCGAGAGCTAAAAACTGCTCTTTACTTATACAGAGCTTCGGATAATAATCGGTGAAATATTTATCGACCATCCCGAGCGGAAATTCGTCATTCCCGGCCTTCATAGGTGTGTGTATTGTAAAAACGTTTCCTGCCTTTGTGGCTTCGAGAGCCTGTTCAAAACTTATATTAACTTTATTTTTTAATCGCAGTATTTTTTCCAGGCCCATAAAGGCGGCATGCCCCTCATTCATATGACAAACGGTTGGCTCAATACCCATAGCCGACAAAGCCCTCATCCCGCCTATTCCGAGCATAATCTCCTGGCGGATTCTCATCTCGAGGTCTCCGCCGTAAAGATTTGCGGTAATCATTCTGTCTTCAGGGCGGTTATCCGAAATATTGGTATCCAGTAAATAAAGCTTTACTCTCCCGACATTGACAGACCATATCTGAGCCTGCACTATTCCTGTCGGATATTCGACGCCGATTTTTAACGGCTGGCCGTCGGACTTTCGAACACGTTCGACCGGCATATTATAAAAGTCATTTTCGCTGTACACTTCCTGCTGCCACCCATCGACATTCAGATACTGGCGAAAATAGCCTTTCTGATATAAAAGCCCAATTCCTACCAGAGGCACACCCATATCCGAAGCGCTCTTTAAGTGGTCACCAGCCAGGATGCCCAGTCCTCCTGAATAAATCGGCAAACATTCGTGAATACCAAATTCGGCGCTAAAATATGCGATTAACGATTTATTAGGATCAGAACTGATTTTGTCAAACCAGGTGGGACATTCAAGATATGCTCTCAGCTTCTCTGCGGCTCGCTTCAGTTCGCTTACAAAACCGCGATTCTGCGAGAGTTCATCCAGGCGCTTCTGTGAAACACCGCCTAGGAGTCTGACAGGATTGTGAGACCACGCTCTCCATAACTTACCGTCAATCCTCTTGAAAAGTTGCACAAATTCGAGATTCCAGCACCAGAACATATTTCTGGCGATAAAATCAAGGTCCTTCAAAGACTCCGGTAGCGCCGGCAAAACAGTAAAAGCATGCACCCCGAACATAATTACCTCTTTATAAATCCTTTTATCACAAAGACTAAGAACACTATTTTAGGCTTGTAAAAAGCCGGTTACTTTCACTTATTTAATCGTCAAATCGAACGTCTGCCTTAATCCGAAAAGCAGTCAAATGAAACTTCGAAATGCCGCCAAAGTCCGATATTTATAATGATTCCATAAAAAAACTAAAATTGACCTTAAGAGGTATCCATCTTACAACTCAGGATATTTAGCGATGATTCCGCCTGTTGGAGGCGGAATGGAGGCGATTTTTAAAGAAAATCAGCGGTCAATAGCGCAAAACAAAAGGCCTGTATTTATACAGGCCTTTTATTGACAGCAAGGTTTTCCTCCGCAGGTGCCGTAAGAAAGAATCTTGAATAAACCCAGTATTTCAAAGTGGGTAATCGTTACTTGTGACCGAAAGTCCCATCAAAGCAGGCGTTTCCGATACTTCAAGGTCCGACTTCCCTGAATATGGGTATATCGGTTTTTTCAAAAAATGCTTCCTCTACGAACACCGCAGGGGTCAACCTGCAACATTGCCTATATTAACAAAATACTAAAAGAATTTCAAGTAAATTTTCTTTAAATACACAACAGCTACAATTTTTTAGAGAAAAACAACTCACTAACATTATATCGGCCGTAAAAAGGCCTTTTTAACAATAGTTTTTTAATTTGATACTTGGACAAAAATCAATAACTTGAAGACTTTGAGCCATTTAATTTAAAAAAGTTCCTGTTAAAAAATATTTTAATCAGCCGGCAGGCACCTTCCCTCAGCCCAGGCAAGAAGGGATTTGACCTTCTCTGCCATTGTCCTCGATAAAGGCGGTGAATTCTTTAAGGCAAGAAGGATTTTTTCAGTATTAAGCTCAGTTTTGCTCGAAAATGCCCCATAAAGAGCTGAGAGAACCGCCTGTTCGATCTCAGAACCACTATAACCTTCTGAAACATCAGCGAGCTTATCAAGGTCAAATTTTTTTGCGTCTCGGTTACGTTTTCTGAGATGAATCTCGAAAATCTCACTCCTTACATCTTTCTTGGGCAAATCGATAAAAAATATTTCATCGAAACGACCCTTACGCAAAAGTTCCGGCGGCAGGGCCTCGATATCATTAGCCGTAGCAACCACAAAAACAGGCTGCTCATGCTCCTGCAGCCAGGTAAGAAGGGTTCCAAACATTCTCTGAGACAATCCACCATCAGCACTTCTGCTGGCTGCCGAGGCAAAAGCTTTTTCGATTTCATCAATCCATAAAACCACAGGAGCCATCATCTCCGTCTGCTTGAGAGCTTCGCGAAGATTACGCTCCGACTCACCTATGTAACTCGCATACAAAGTCCCCGGGTCCATTTTCAATAAAGGCTGATGCCACGCCGTAGCAATTGCTTTTGCACACAGGCTTTTTCCAGCTCCCTGAACGCCGAGCATAAGAAGCCCGCGAGGAGCCGTGATTCCGAATTGCTCAGCCTGCGAAGTGAACGCAGCTTTACGGAGCTCAAGCCATTGTTTCAGCCGCCTCATCCCTCCTATCTCGCTCAAATCAACAGGTGTCTTGATGTATTCGAGCAGACCGCCGTGCTGAATAATTCTTCTCTTGCTCGCAAGAACAACATTAATATCATCATCGTCAAACCGCCGGTTTTCAGCTATAGTGTCACTGATAATCTGTTCAGCCTGCCGGCGGTTCAGGCCTCGGAGATTTTTAATGATTATATCCAAACCTTTTCGCGTTATACCAATTTCAACAGGCTTTTTTTGATGCAGCCTCTGCAGGGTTTCACGTATGATTTCCTCAAGCTCTTTTTCATCGGGATAAGAGATTTCAAACGGACGAGTATAAGATTTAATTACATCAGGCAGCTTGTCACTATTATCAATCATTACTATAGTGCTTGAAATCTTACCGAAGCGGTTAATCATATCACGAAGAATACGCAGAGGTCTTCCTGCCTTGATATGTTCGGCTATATCAAGAGTGACACATATTGAACCCGGCTTTGAACCCGCGAGATTGGAAAGACCTGTTTCCGGTTTCAATGTATCCGGGACAGGCGGTCCATCTTCGAGCAAACACAATCCTTCTCTGACACCTTCGGAAACCGACCATATCCATAAATCACGACCGAATTTTCTCGCGGCCTTTCTGATAATATCAAGCGCGTACTGTTCCTCATCCGTAACAATCGATATGCAGCTGTAACCGCCGGCTATGAGCTTTTCAAATCGCTCGTAATCGTTCATCTTGCACCGCCAAAAATATGATTAAATCCAGACTTGAAATCAAGCAGTCCGCAATTCAGCTCCGGTAGCTTTTTTCAATTCCGCAACTATATCATTCTGGAAACTATCAACAGCCTCATGTGTCAGGGTGCCCTGCTCATCTCTGAACCGCAGGGTAAGAGTAACACTTTTTTTCCCGCCCGGAATGCTTTTACCTCGATATATTCCAACAAATCTAACCTCTTCCAGCTCAACAGGAGCTTGCCTGTCTATTGCACCTGCGATATCAGCCCAGATAACTTCATCATCAATTACAAGCGACAAATCACGCTCTATGGCGGGGAATTTCGGTATCGGGGTAAACTTTACTGCTTCAGTCTGCAAAGCTCCAAGCTCTTCCAAATCCATCTCTGCTGCACAGACTTGTACATCCGTAAAGTCGAACTTATCCTTTAACTTATCCGAAACAACGCCTGCGGTCCCGACTTGCTTGCCGTTCACGGATATCACAGTTGCCACCTGTGCCCAAACTAAATTTTCTCGGGTAAAAACTACCTCTGCATCACTATCAAGCGTTCTTATCAGCCCTTCTATTACACCTTTTATCTCCCGAAATTCACCATCACAAGCCAGGGTTAGCCTGGTCCTCTCAATCGGCAAACCGCCCTTTCCCCTCGGAACGAAGGTGTCTGCAATTTCAAATATCCTGCAGGGAGTATTTTTAACATTCAAATTGGTCTTCACAACGCCCAGCAAAGAGCCAATCAGGGTTTGTCTTAGCAGATTCACACTTTTTCGGGATTCATCTCTGACAGCCAGGTGTCCATCTTCGCGAGATACGCTGAAAAGCTCAGCAACATCATCTGCAACAAACGTCACACTAATCGTTTCGTAGTAACCGCAGCAGTTAAAGTATTTACCAACAACTTCTCTCAGCTTTTGACGCTCATCAACAGGTGCAACCACGATATTTATTTTCTCTTCGGTCGGAAGCTTATTGTAACCATATACACGGGCAACCTCCTCAATCAAATCAGCCTCGCGATAAACATCCGCCCGCCAGGAAGGAACACTGCATTCTATAAAATCATCTTTTCTTTCAGGATTAAAACTTAACGCTGACAATATCCTTATTATATCATCGGTAGCTACTTCAATACCAAGCAGCTTATTAACTCTGCCCGGCCGCAGTGACACTTTTCTTTGCTCGGCTTTTTTGGGATAAACATCGACCACGCCCTTTGTAACCTTACCACCTGCCGCCTGCACAATAAGCTGTGCGGTCCTTCTGGAAGC
The DNA here is from genome assembly GCA_964384565.1 of uncultured Pirellulales bacterium. GTDB lineage: Bacteria > Planctomycetota > Phycisphaerae > Sedimentisphaerales > Anaerobacaceae > CAYLMG01. The sequence continues at coordinate 7,721 of CAYLMG010000016.1, forward strand.
CTGGTCAATATTTTCGATATCGACAATACGCTCAAATCTGAAAGCCGCCTCGGAAGGAAGATTAAGTCTTCTGCTTGTATTGCGAATCGTAACCGGGTCAAAATACGCATCTTCAAGCAGAATAGTATCGGTATCGGCTCCGACCTCCGTATATAAACCGCCCATCACACCGGCTACGCCTACAGGCTCTTTAGCATCGGCAATAACAAGCATATCACCGGTAAGCTCGCATTTTGTACCATCGATACTGACTATCATCTCGCCGGCCCTTGCTCTTCTTACTATTATTTTGCCCTCTTTAATTTTTTTATAATCAAAGGCATGCGGCGGCTGGCCTGTCTCCAGCATCGCATAATTCGTTGCATCCACAACATTGTTGACACTACGCATCCCCACCGCTTCAAGCCGTTTTCTCATCCAATCCGGCGAAGGACCGACCCTTACGCCTTCGATAATCCTCGCAGTATATCTGCCGCACAAATCAGCAGCTTCAATTTCAACACTGACAAGCTCGCCAGCATCCTTTTGCGATTCTGCCAGCTCAATAGCGGGCAGCTTCAGCTCCTTACCCGTTGCCGTAGCCAGCTCTCGCGCAATGCCTATATAGCTCAGACAGTCCCCTCGATTGCTTGTAACCTCAACATCGATTACTGAATCGTCCCCCAAATGCTCAATCGCCTCACAGCCAAGGCCCAGATCGCTTAATATCTCTGCTATCTGCTCAGCAGATTGTGAAACCTCGACATAATCGCTCAACCAGCTCAACAGGATTTTCATAATCAAAAAACCGCAAAAAACTCAAAAGCTAAAAAAACCGGCGATTAAGATTACCGGATAAATTTCATTATCTTCCTGAATTAGCCAATAGGATACTGCCGAGCTCTTGTGCTGTCAATAACCGATTTATAATGCGATATTTACAGACTATAAGGGAAGGCACATAAAATATTCTGCAGGCAAATTTTACTCTTCCGTATTTTCATTTTTTGCTTATAATATGACAAACTAATATTGAAGGGTATCTATTATGAGAAGAGTAAATTCATTTTGGCTATTAGCAGTTTCTCTGCTCGCCGGTATTACGATGTCCGGCTGTGTGGAGCGACAGCTTACAATAAACACTGTACCTTCAGGTGCGCTGATAGAGCTTAACGATGAACAGATTGGCTTATCTCCTGTTACGGTCAATTTTAACTGGTATGGCGACTACAATGTTACTGTTCGCAAGGAAGGTTTCGAAACATTAAAAACACACCGCGAGTTAAAAGGCCCCTGGTATGATAAATTCCCCTTCGATTTTTTTGCTCAGGTTTTAAATCCAAAGAAAATCGTCGACAAATACGAATGGGACTTCGAGCTCGAACCAAAAAAGGAAGTCAACCGAGAACAGCTCCTCCAGGACGCCCAAAACTTAAAAGAGCATTTGCAGTAATATAAGCTTAAAAAAAGAATTCGCAAATTAAGACGATTCGAACCTGCTTTTTTAATCAAACTGTTTTTTATAAAAGATTTTTGTGATACCAGTCTATGGCTAATTGCAGGCCCTGCTCGAATGAAACATTTGGTTTGTAGCCGATAAGCTTCTCGGCTGCGCCAATATCTGCAAGAGAGTGCTTTACATCACCCGGACGCGAGTCTGTATATTCAGGTTCGACATTTTTACCTGTAAGATTATTTATCATACCAATAATCTCGTTAACAGTCACAGCTTTTCCACAGGCTATGTTTATTACCTCGCCGCTTGTCTTTTTAGTCCTCGCAGCGAGCAGATTGGCATCCACGACGTTATCAACATAAGTAAAGTCACGGCTTTGCTCACCGTCACCATAGATTGTCGGCGGCTTATCTTTCAATATCGCTGTTACAAAGGCAGGTATTGCCGCTGCATACTGGCTGGTCGGGTCCTGATGAGGACCAAAAACGTTAAAATAACGCAGCGATATGGTCTCAAGTCCAAAAACCGTGAAAAAAACCTTACAATAATATTCACCCGCAAGCTTGGAAGCCGCATAAGGCGATAGCGGTTCCGGCCGCATCGTCTCAACCTTCGGCAGAGTAGGCGTATCGCCATAAGCAGAAGAGCTGCT
>CAYLMG010000016.1:9907-20886 GCA_964384565.1 uncultured Pirellulales bacterium
TCAATCACAACATAATCATATTTCTCACGCTGATATTTGATGAACTGCTCCATTGCCGCACCACCCAGCAGCTCAGCCGGATTCGGCGGAAGCATACCTGCGCTAATCACATCAAGGTTCTCAATGCTGCTTGGTCTAATAACTTCATGATAACCGCAAAGGCCGGAAAGCACGGTACTTAAACCCAATTCATACCCGCTGTTTTCCTCGCTCTCTTCAGTGTCGTTTTCAGCTTTTAGAACAGGCACGGGCTCGGAAGGTGGGAAAATCGTATTTATATTCGGACGCCAGAAGTTCGAGTCTATAAGCAGCACCTTGTTATTTTGACCGGCCAATGTCGTAGCAAGATTAACCGTCACAGAAGTTTTACCGTCACCAGCCATACCACTACTTACCAGAAAAATCCTGGAGTCAGGCGCGGACGATATCAAATTGCTCCTGAATCTCCGGTAAGCCTCGGTTATCACCGAATAGGGTGCTTTATTCACTACCATAACAGGGTCAATACCTTTGAGTTGCCCATCTTCGGCAACATCTGGTACCACACCCAAAAGAGGTACACGCAAATATCTGCCAACATCTCGAGGTGTCCGCACAAGATCATTCAAACGCTCTATAAGAAATGCAATGCCAATTCCTAATAAAAGTCCTAATAGCGTCCCACCAGAGAAAAACATCTCCCATTGCGGAAAACTTAAATCCAGCGGGACAGGAGCCTCGCCCATTTTAATAACCTTTGATGTTTCCGGGTCATTGAGTTTTATACTATACGTCGAAATAGCAGTGTTAATCTCTTCCAGTTCTTTTTGTTTTTCTTCTCTTTGAATCTGTAGATCTACAAATTGAACCCGTGCTAAATCAAGTTGCTCCTTAGCTGCTTCAGCTTCTTGTTTTTGTCTTTGCAACTCATCGAGACTGCTCTGCAATATCTCCAGTGTATCCTGTACATTTTTCAGATTTGATTGCCTAATCAAATCGCCTATCTCAATTTTCCTTTCATATCTCTTTTCATCGATCTCATTTATCCGCTCCTGTATCTGGAGCGTCACTCTGTGATTTTGGCCATACTTTGTAAGCCTGCTTGCTAATTCTACTTCCAATGCCACGCGAGTCTGAAGAAGAGCAGTCACTACAGGGTCATTTTCCACCAACCTAGAAACCTGCTCCGCTATTGGACCTGTAGCCTGTCTTTCCAGGGTTTTTATAGCCGTTTCTGTATTTGTAATACCGAGAATTAAATCATTATTTTCCAGCTCAAGATCAGCAACTCTTTGCGTAATTACATCCATATAATTATGCGTTTCAAGGTCGGTAAAACCAGACCTAACGCGAAGAGTGTTCAGGTTATTTTGAATAGTCGTCAATTCATTCCGAACGCTCGTTAGCTGCTCACGAAAGATCCTTATCCTTTCTCTGATATCACTAGCTTCTCCCTCTCCACGCTCCCTGACAAACAAATCAACAACCTCATTTGCTATCAATGCTGCCTCCTTTTCATCATGGCAGGTCATAGAAACAGTAATCAGGTCGCTATCCCTTTCAGGTGTTGCACTAAGATTTTTCTTTAAATTCTGTTGTCCTTTTCTAATCGCTTTTTCAATGCTTATTTCCTCTCCTGCACCGCTTTCGGTCTTGCCGAAATTCTTAAACCAATCAGTTTCTCGAATCCTGTCTCTACCCAATAATTCACGGAAAAAACCCTGTTGGACTAATCGCGAAGCTAATGTCCTGCGATAAGAATATTGAATATCTTGGCCTACCATATAAGGTGTTATTTGCATAGGATTCCTTTCCGCAGCCGATAAAACTTCGATATACGCAGTTGCCGTATACTCTGGAGAATACCTTTTCAGTAAAAACCAGGAAGTACCACCAAAGATGAAACCAGACACGGTAAACAAAATTATAAGAAAAATGTGCTGACGCAGCATTCCTAAAACTTCACCAGCTGTCAAACCTGCAGCAAATCCAGGAACCGGTCTTACGACCTTACCTGCTACTTGTGTTTGTATTTGTTCTGCCATTTTCGTCTCATACCCACCTTATTATGCCGCCCATAGCAACCATATAATCTCTTCAAACAAAATCATTCCTCTGAAAGCCGCGCAATCGCAGACTTTATCCTTTCACTATCTACCTCTGACAAACTATTGCCGCCTACAGCAAGCGCCTGTTTATAAGCGTCGACAGCCTGTAATTTCACGCCGAGTTTTTCCTGTATCATTCCTAAACGCTCATAGACACCCCACGATACGTTCATCCGACGCAATTGAAATTGCTGTATAGCTTCATACATATATTCTTCTGCCTCGGAGTATTTACCATTCAAATATAAAATATGCCCATAAGTATCTAAATACTCCGGGTGGTTCGGCCTCGTCTCATAAGCCTGCTTTGCATACTCCAGGGCCTTTTCTAACTTTTGACCACCTTCTGCCAGCATAAAAGCTAGATTATTCAAAACATCCGCACTACTATCTTTCGGCATTTCATTAAGCAAACTTTCGTACTCATCGATAGCTTTTTGCAGATAACTTTTATCGGAAGTTTGTTTATAAGCCGCGTAGAGGGTACTTGCCTTTTTATTCATACAACTAAGCTTCATTCGCTTGTCTAACCCGATAATATCAAGGCACCTATCGATACTCTCAAGGGCCTCATTATACTGGCCGTTAAAAAAGTACAGGTTAAACATAAATAAATTCGCTGATAATGACTCCGGGGCCTGACGGATCTTTTCATTGCAATACGCCTCGATTTGCTCTCTGCCGATAACCTGATGCATAGCCCTCAGTATTTCATATTGGAGGCCCTCATCTCCTGCGGTTTTATCAGCTGCCTGGTGGGCATATTGTACAGCCTTCTCTTTATTCCCAAGCATCATTTCCGCCTCCGCCATCTCTATCAATGCTATCGGAGCAAACTCCGTATCTACATATTTTCCAGCTTCTTCAAAAAGTTTATTTAATTGTCGAGACCTTAAAAGGACCTCTAAATACCCATTCAATGCTGTCCGAGCACCCTGCCCCTTCTCCCTGCTTTTGTTCCAGGCCTGGCTAAACAACTGCTCTGCAAGTCTCAAATCACCATCTTCCATAGCAAATCCGGCGGCTCGATCAAGCCAGTACAGATTGTCTGGAAATTCTTTACGAGTATCATCATACAACTCTCTAAGAGGCTCTTTTCTGCCAAGTCTCAAATAAATCATTTCAAGCAAAAACCGCGCTTCGAGCGAAGTCTCTGGAGAATTAATTATACCTCTCAACTCAGCTATAGCGTATTCATTACGACCCTGTGACAGATAAGCCCTTGCCCGGAAAAGGTCTGTTTCCGGGTCGGTCGCTAGCAGCTCACTTCTGTCAAAATCTTTGATTGCCTTATCGAAATCGGCCATTAATAGATATATCTGCCCTCTCAACTGCCAGGTTAATGCATTATTATTGTCTCTCTCAATACTTCGGTTTGCCATATCAAGCGCCTCTTTCAGACGGCCGCGCTTCATCAGCAACCACGCCTCAATGTATTGTGCTGTCGGCTCATCAGGAAACTTTTCCCGAAAACTTTGCAGCTTGTACTCTGCTTCCCGAATCAGGCCTACATTGAGGTAAATCTTAATCTGCATAAGTCGATTTTCTATATTATCCTCAAGGGCCAACAGTTCTTCAGAATATCTTTGTGCACTTTCCTTGTTCAAAGTTTTTCCAGTAACAAGCAAAAGCCCTTTGAGCACACTTACATCTGTCTTATCGTTCGCATACGACCGCTCTAAAATGCTTTCGGCTTTTTCATACTCACCAACTTGATAATAATATGTCCAAAGTAAATCCTGGCTCTCAGACTCTGTTAACAACCTTTCCGCCTCTTTCTCCCGCCCAATAGCTCTTAAAAAATTCGCATAATTATAGGTCGCCTCTCGATTATCAGGTTCTTTCGATAAAGCATCTCTGTATGCCGAAAGCGCCATACTAATCAATACTTCTTTGCGGAGCTCATCTGTTTCCTCAACAGCTATATCCCCCGCCAACTCACCAAGTAAAAACGAATCTTGTACAGTCGGAGAAATACTACGGATGTATTGCAAAATCGATATAGCTCTATCTGGCTCTGTAGACCTTATTAAGCCCGCATAAAATCTATATAAATCTAAGTCGCCGGGATTAACCTTCATTGCTAAAGCAAGAGTGTTCTTGAGCTCTTCCTGTTGCTCAAGCGTGACAGTTACAAGTCTTTGATTACGCTGATTGAGAAGCGCAGCAAGATTTTTGGAAATAGAACCATCCAGAGGATTTAAGGACAACGCTTTTCGAGCATCATCAAGGGCTGCCTGCTCATTCCCAAGAAAAGTATAAACATTACTTCTTAATAAATAGCCGTAAGAAAAAATAGGCCTTTGTTTTAAACAATCGTTAAACAATGCCAGGGCTTCAGGCTCCCCTTTGGAAGCAGCAAGACGAGCAGAAAAAAAATTGCCCTCGCAGTCGTCAAGGTTATTAACCCTGACAATATCTTTCAACCTTCCCGCTATCTGCCAGTCTTTTTTCTGTAAAGCAATCCCAAAAAGGTCATAAATAGCTATTCGCTTTCTACTTATTACCTGCTCATTTTCGCCTTGAATCTCCGGAATAGTCTCTCCAACCAAATATTCTGCTATTACCTTCTTATACTCCTGTTCCGCTTTGTCCAATTGTCCGGTTCTGTTGTATAAAGAACCAAGTTCGACAGCCCTGCTCATTGGATCAGATATCTGCTTCAAAACAGACTCTTCTATTTCACTACGCCTGCCGATAGTAACTTTGCCCGGCTCAGGTTCAGAAAGCAACCTTTTATAAAACAGGGCGGTAGTATTATCAGGTAAAGATTGCAAAATCACGTCTACCAAATTCTTTGCCTCTTCAACCCTTCCCAAAAATACATTATCCTCACAAAATGTAGAAATATAGGCATCTGCCACAGCCGAAGCTTCTATGGTCGACAACTTGATTATAAGAGAAGATAGTGCGTCTTCATAGCTGGACAATTCAGCCAACAACACTTCCTCGGACTTTGCGGGCTGGTCTTCACTTGCTTCTGGTCCTGCTTCAAAAAGACCCTCCGCAAAGCTCTCTAACCGAATCTCGGTCAAAGCTGCTCGGTTTTGCCTTATTTGGGCCTGCTCCAATGTTATTCTGAGCTTGATTGTATTAACATCTTCCTGTGGCTCGGAAGCTAATTCCTCTGACGCCTCTTCAAATTGACCGGCTCCTATATAAGCAAGAATCTTGAGAGAACGACTTGTTTGATTCGAACCGAATAACTGTTCATAATAACCTATGTTCGCTGCAGCTGCTGCCCAATTTTCCAGTCTAAGAAGAGTCTTAGCATAGTCAAGAACCGCCTCAGGTCGTGCCCAACTGGCAATACCGGATTGTATCGCATTGGCAAGAAACATTACAACTACGCCTTGCTCAGAGCTATTTTCAAAAGCCTTGGCAAGCAGATAAGGAAGATGAGGGTCCATCCGGATGGTTCCTTCAGAGGCATTTATTTGCTCATATGCTGTATACATCTTTCTGATAGCAACGCTTCTATTGCCTTTCGCAAAATCAAGCATCCCCTCCCATTTAGTAACATTTATGTTTTCACCACTGCCGATTATTTGTTCAATCTGGTGTACAGCTTCTTCAGCGGAAGCGATAAATTGTTGTTTCTCAGACTCAGATATAGGCTTAGAGGGTTCAACCAACTGTTCGATATAACGGTTCGCAAGAAAACTATAAAGGGTAAGACGATTCATTCTATTTTCCCAGGTTCGAGGCCCCGTTGTTTCCTGTGCACCTGAAAGTTTAAGCGCACTTTTTGCCAAACTTATCGACTTCTCAAAATCCTGTGCGTCTTTTCTTCCATGAATTGAAAACTTATAATAAGATAATGTCGCTGCCCTTATTAAATGAAAAATTTCCTCCCTATCCAGAGAAACACACCTGTCGATAGCATCCACGGCTTTATCGATATTTTGTGGGCCCAACAACGAATAATAATTCGCTAATCCCATAAATGCTCGTGGACTTGTATCGAACTTTTCTACCAGTGATAAAAACTCAGGTTCAAGTGATTTTACCGCTTCCCGTCCCTCTCTGTCCGCTAACGTAAGTTTTAGACTCAGAAGATTAATATGCGCATCGACACTATCCTCTGCAGCTTCAATACATTCGGTCAAAAGCTCCTTAGCCTGCTGTATTGAATTTTCTCTTGCTTCGAAATTACCTTTCTCGGCCTGATTTTCACCTTGAAATCGTATTGCCTGTGCCATATACCAATTAACTTTAACATTTTCCGGCTCAAGCTCCTTAGCTTGTTTCAAATCTTCCATTGCCTCTTCACATACCTCCTCCGGCATACTTACCATTCCCTTCATTGCCATTTCTAATCTGGCTCTACCTCTAAGCAAATACAAATAACAGTCAAGACGATTTGAAAAAGGTTCTTGAAGTTCATCAAATGTCTCCCACCTGGCTGGGCTTTCAGAAAAGAGATTTCTATCTACAGTTTCCAAGAATTCAGAAACCTCTGATTCGATTCTCTGCCAAAAGCTGTCTACACCGCTGTTCGCTACTATGTAATTATATCTTAAACGTTCAAGACGAGCTCTGACATTAGTCGGCTCTATCTGGACGATATTCTCCCAGCAACTCCGTATTCCTGTCCAATCCTCTTGTGCAAGATAAACATCAACAAGCTTAAAAAGTATCTCTATCTTCAATGAGTCTTTTCTGGCCCTACCAACGGCCTTTATAAAATCTCTTTCAGCAGATTCATAATCCTTCGCCGCTGCTGCTCTTTCACCATCCGAAATAAAACTATAAGGATCGCCACGGAATTGAAGAATGAACATAATCGCGCCAAGTACTACAACTAAAAATATAATCAAGCCTATAATCGCAACCTTTTTATTCAGTCTTCTTACTGCCATAATCCAACCTCGCATTAGTATTATTGAACATCAAATCACTTCTGCTTATAACTTGTCCTTCTATGTCAGGCCAATGTCTCTCTTCCAATATCGGCAAAATAACGCCTAAAAGCTTTTGGCTTGCCGAAAGAGCCTCCTGCTGGCTTGGGTAAAACCGCTTTCCAAAATCGGTATTGTTAAAAAATCCAAGCTCAACTTTCGAAAAATACGAATATTTCCGAAAAAAGTTCTTGCTAAGAATAGATCTTGCGCTGTCTCTGCTGTTTGCATAAAGACCGTCAACATTAATAAAGTAAAGCACCGGATATCGCACTTCAGCGCTCAACAGGTTCTCTTCTTTACTGCCAAAAACAAGATACCTCACAGGAATTTCCTTCTTGGAGCCCTTTATAACTATCTCAAGACTGAGACTTTTTTTATCAAGTAGTTGATTACCTCCACCTACATAACACTCTTCCGGGACATGGGGTACCATATCAGGACGCTCATAATAAGTAATAAACAATAAACATTTACGTACTGGGCTTTCTACAGGCACCTGTGTATCTTCCAAAATCCACTGGATATAGTCTTCTGTACCAAGGCTTTCAATAACCTCTTCGTATGGAATCTTCGTTTTGGAAAACACTTTATAAGAGCCTAAAGTGTTCTCATCCAGAAAATCCAAAGACTTCTTCAGAGGTAGAGGCTCTTTTTTGAGGTACCCGCCAAGACCTTGTATTAAAATCGGCATCCCAACCGCACTTATTGCAAGAACCGTAACACATATCAAAAAAGCTGGTTGTACATATAATTTTATAACAGATTTAGCTTTCATAATCAACCATTTACAAAAAAATAGCTTATGGGCTTCTACGCACAATCACGCCTTCTTCGTCAGTCACTTTTTGTTCAACAAATAAATTTGACATAAACCAGGCTATAAAATAGTACAGCCCAAATGCTAAAACCAGCATTCCCATACCGAGAACATCATGATAAATATCTTGTGTATACTTAGGGGCTATAAATACATGAATAAAACCGGTAACTGTAACCCGTACAATATTGCAAAATATTGCTATCGGTATAGTAAATGCCAGCAGGACTATTCGCTGCCATATCGGCCTGTAGTGTAAATACGCCATCGCAACACCCAAAGCCAAAAAGGCCATCAGCAATCGCATGCCACTGCAGGCCTCTGCCACATTTAATGCCGGCTCCATGTGCCTTCCCTTGTAAAAGACATCTATAACCACTCCGCTGACCGTAGCATCTAAACCACCAACCAAATTAAGCAAAGCTGTTGCAACCGCAGCTGCCAGCTTTCGCATTGGCATAGTAAGCTGAATATAGTATCCCTGCGGCAGTGGAATCGCAAATATCAAAAACAATACAGCAAGCCAGGTATACTTAACCATTTGCCAGCCGCACATAAACAACACGATTGTTCCAAGAATTGCAACCATCAACACTTGGCGAATATAGGTAGCCCTGAGGCTCGGGATGGACATATTGAGAATATAAAATCCAAGACAGCATAGCAAAAAAAACAAACCGAGGTAATTCGGCTTGGCCTTCACAGTCAATATCTCTTTTTTACGCTGATTTATAAAGTATAAGCTGAAAAAGGGAATGAGAAATCCGTGAGACCAGCTCGGGTCCGAAATCCATTTGAAAACGATTCGCTCTATTTCGTACCGGAAAGCCCACCAGAACAAGCCCCCGATTATCAATACCTTTATGTAACTGTGCAAGCCAAGCTTAAGCCAGCTTAGCCGAGTCGTATCTGCTTGCTTGTTCTGTGAACCAACCGTTTCAAAACTTTCTGCCATAATCTCAGCATTATACCAAAATTTCCAAGCTTTTAATAGCCAAAAGGCCTCAACAGCACCCCAAAACCGAAATCTCGAAAGCCGAAACCGCCGTCATAAATAAAGCCAAACCTATAAGTTGCACAAAAAGCGTATCAACTTCGTCCAGCATACACCATAACCATGTGATATTTTTACCACTGAATATCCCAACTCTCTGGATTTAAGTTCCTGACGGCACCAAAATCTTTATTAGCAAAGTTGCGGTCATAAATAAAGCCAAATCCATACCAGGTTCGGAAAGCTTGCCGCAACTGCTGACGGAAATAAGATGTCGGATGTGTGCCTACATTGATTAAATCATGCGGCTTTATGAAGAAATCCGGCTGTTCGCCTCTGGCAATTTTATCCAGGTTTACCATTACGGTTTCTTCTTTATTTTTTCCGATACGCCTTGTTACTTCACAATGTTTTGGCCAGGCCAGCGGACTAAGACCTCCTGCCGCTGCTATTGCCATCTTTAATGTTAAAGGCCGGCCGGTTATTACGAAAGCACCAACCCGGTTGACATTACCCATAACATAAAACTCTCCGACAAGGTCCACCGGCACATGAATTGCATCTCCTTCCCTAATCACAATGTTATACTTGGGATCGCCAGCCAATACTTTATCTGTCGGAATCTTAATAAGTCTTACCTTAGGTTCTTGTGGCTCTTCGGCTTCCCATTCAAACTCATAAGGCAGGACCGGCTCTTCTTCTATTCTGCCAATTCCTTCAGGCCGCCTACCAACCTCAACCGGAACCCACTTTCCATCCTTGAATATCCATTCAATCCGGCCGGCTTCTTCTGACTGCCCCAAACCGGATTCAAAGCCTGAAATCTCACTCAACAAATCAATTCCTCCGGGTGATACCGCACCAAGAAGTTCCTGGTCAGTTACCATTTCTGAAGAAGTCATAACAAGTTCATCAAGTTTGCCTTTGTCATCCTTGCTCCTCGGCATTATCATTCTAAGCATATCCTGTTCCGGTATATACATTTCCTCGGTGTCGATGGGCCCGAGCAATTCTTCGTCTATGGGTTGAGTTGCTCCTCTTACTTCTTTAGCCCGACGAGAAACATAAATATAGCTTATATTAAACTGACCTACCCCGCCGGCCTGGGCAATAGCATCGGTCAGGCGATAATCATAACGAGGAATTGCATACCTGCCCGCAGTACGTACTCCCTGTCCAGAGATGGAAAATGTACGCTTCTGTGAACTCAACAAAATCACATTCACCAATGGCTCTTTTAATAAGTTCGGTCTTAGGATATTTCCAATCTCCTCTTCAAGCTGTCTTTCTGTCAAACCGGCTGCCTCAACCACACCCGCTTCCATTATATTTATCTTGCCGGTTTCGTTTATCATATAATCTTGTGTAAAAGTCACATTATCCGCAAGCAATTCAAAAATTTGTACTCTTAAAACATCTCCCGGACTAAACGCATAGTCAATCTCATCTACAACAATATCGGATGGAAGGGGTTCCTCAGCTCCCTCAAAAGCCGACGGTTCCTCATCTTCAACACCCAATGAATCAAGTATTACATTTACTGCCGGCACTGGGCGAAATCTGCCTATCTGCGTCGGGTCAAGAATCCTGTTGTTATGGTCACAACCCGAAAGAAATCCACAGAAAATTACCAAAATTATACAATACTTAAAAACGTTTTGAAAAACCGTATTACCAGCCGATACAAACGGTATATTCCGTATCTTTTCCATAATCCCAAACTTCCTTATAATTCTTTTTAGGACCTGTCCCGAACCAGCAGAACAAAGCCAAAATCTCTTATTTACAGCTACTCGATAATTTTTTATCGGTTTAACATAAGGCCTTCTTAACTTTTTTAACCCCATAAACTTAAGACAAAATTCGAGTCCACTTTTACCCCATTTTTCTCAAAGCCCCAAGACCGATAATTTTTTAATTGGCAATACAGATAAAAGAGCCGGGGATAAATAAGGATGGGCATACTTCGACAATCAAAATCATTCAGGTAAAAATAATTACGTGCAAAAATAATTGAGAATTTCACACAAAAAAAGCCCCGGCAAACCGCTGAAGCTTGTTATTGTTTTTTAAGACCGCCCTGCTCAGCAGTCTTGAATCTGCCTCGACTACCAGTGATATTCTATCTTAGCAAGCCGTTTTTGCAAAACACCGTCAGAACTTGCCCTGAATATCTC
>CAYLMG010000017.1:0-12696 GCA_964384565.1 uncultured Pirellulales bacterium
GCTGCCAAAGTCAATTCACCTTGCCCGCATTGGATTCAGTTGTTGAATCAGCTTTAGCTCACAACTTATATGGCATAGGGTATATTCCTGTTAAGCTCACGCTGCAGCTCTTTTAAACGATTGGATTCGTTAAAGCCAAGCCGAATAATCGTAAACGCCGTCTTATTGTGCATCAAAGGCTCATCCATATTCACCCACTTTTTGCAGTAATCCCCATCTGATGTCCCAGGTATCGGCGAGAAATCTGCCAGCATCCCTCGTATACCCAGCCGATTCACGAAAAACATAGACTCCTCAAGCTCCTGGATGTCACTGAAGGGATGACCGATTATCTGGTAGGCGGTTATATTCTCACCTTCCGCTCCCGCTTTTTTAAGAAAATGTACTGCTTTATTCAAGTCTGCTGCGAAGACTTTCGAGCCTGTCTTCTTTTGCCATTTCAAGGAGCTGCTCTCAAAGCCCAGGTAGAAACTCTTAACGCCAGCTTGTACCATAGTCTCTGCCACCTGCTTATTTATGAACCGGGCATTAAGTGCATTTGGTGTATGAAAGTTGACCTTGATTTCGCGCTTGATAACTTCATTCAAGAAGGGCATAAGGACATTTTCTGAATCGTATAACAAAGCATCATCGTAAAAGGCGATATTTTTAACGCCGAGTTTGATAAGAAGCTGCAGTTCCGAAAGGCATCTTTGCATCGGCCTCGGTTTGAATTTTCCGTATACCTTCGGTACCGAACAATATGTGCAGCTAAAAGGACATCCGTCGCTTAATTTCAAAACACCTGTCCTCAGCTTATCGTAAGTTTCCCATAGTGCCGGCTGGTTCATATCAGGCTCAAGAGCTAAATATTTCCATAAAGGCTCAAGCTCAGTGTTTGTGACAATCAAATCCGCACCTAATTTTCCTGCATGTTCGGTGCACAGGGTAACATAGTTGCCGCCAAGAACGATTTTCGCTTTCGGCTGCAATCTTCTCACATCTTCAATCGCCTCTCTTGCGCCCGGATACCAGTAAGTCATTGTTGTTGAAAGAAGCGCGAAGTCAAACGGCTCATTTCTTTTCAAAAAATCCCGGAACATATATCTCGGCAGGCCGAATCGGCGAAAATATCTCGGTATATTAAAAAGGCAGGGCGGGCTTGGTATCTTCTCTTCAAAAAATCTGCCTCGACCCCATTCATCGCTTTTTAGCTCCGGCTGATTAAGCATAAACTCGTTCTCACGGTCAAGATAATCAAAAAGCGAGAAGTTTGCCTTGCCCCGCAGGAAACCCGCAACCGTGAGCATACCGTAAGGTTTCAGCCAGAAGTCATAGGCTGAAAAATCGTATATCGGCGGATTAACTAATAATATCCTTAGTAACATATCTGCCTCAATATTTAACCAGACTGCGGACTGTTATTTTACTTTTTTCCGCGATATAAATCAAAGTTCTTGACCTTTGCAAATTTTTTGTTTTAATACACAACCGCGCAAAAAAAAGCTTCTGAGTGGCTGCTCTTTAAAAACTGTTCCTATAAACTGAGGTTGAAAGGCAAAAAAATGAAGGTAAGTCGAAGAGCACAGGCTGTTCCCCCGTCGGCGACTCTCGCAGTTAGTGCAAGGGCAAAAGAGATGAAAAAGCAGGGCGTCGATGTCGTAAGTTTCGGTGCGGGCGAGCCTGATTTTGATACCCCTGATTTTATCAAGGAAGCTGCAATAAAAGCTATGAAAGCGGGCAGGACAAAATACACCGCCGCTTCGGGAACTGGCGAAGTAAAAGCTGCCATTGCACAAAAGCTGAAAGGAGAAAACGGCCTGAACTATTCTGGCGAACAGATTGTTGTAAATATCGGCGGCAAGCACTCCGTCTATGAGGCAATGCAGGCAACGCTCGATGCCGGTGACGAGGTCGTTTTGCAGACTCCTTACTGGGTTACTTACACAGAAACAATAAAGCTCGCCGAGGCTAAAGCGGTATTTTTAAACACAACAAAAGAAACAGATTATAAGATTACCCCGGCTCAGCTGAAGGCTGCAATCACAAAAAGAACCGCAATGCTCCTGCTGAATTCACCGAACAATCCCGGCGGTTTCACCTACAGCCCTGATGAGCTTGCGGAGCTTGCGAAGGTTCTCGAAGGTACTGATGTTATTGTTCTCTCTGACGAAATCTACGAAAAACTGATTTATGGTGACACGAAGTTTGTCAGCTTCGCTTCACTAAGTGAAGATGCTTACAATAGAACTATTACGCTTAACGGTCTCAGCAAGACCTTTTCTATGACCGGCTGGCGGCTTGGTTACGCGGCAGGGCCGCTCGATGTAATAAAGGCTATGGGCAGGCTGCAATCGCATATGACATCAAATGCCGTTACTTTTATTCAGGATGCAGCTATCGAGGCTTTGACAAATCCAATAGCGGCTGAAACTATCGAAAAAATGAGATGCGAATTCGAAAAAAGAGCCAAGCTTATGGCCGACAGACTAAACAGCATCGATGGTATTACCTGTACCGAACCTACGGGTGCTTTTTATTGTTTCCCTGATGTCTCTGCACATTTCGGCAGAACCATAAACGGAGCTAAGATTAACGGCAGTATGGATTTTGCCAAGGCTCTGCTTGAACAGGCGAATGTCGCTCTTGTTCCCGGTGAGCCTTTCGGCTGTGATAATAATGTCAGACTGAGCTTTGCAACATCGATGCAGCAGATTGAAAAGGGCCTCGACAGGCTTGAAGACTGGCTGAAAAAATAATCCCCTGTACGGTACTATCTAAATATATTTCTGCTGCTGAAGCGTAAAAAAATGTGCAGCTCACATTTCGTAAATATTAACTTGCTCTGATGCAATATATCATCGTATTTGAAAAAATACACATTTAGATAATTCACAAATGAAGTCTATTTTTATGACGAATTTCGCAAGATAACAGGTTGTACTTGACGATATTGTATTTAGAAATTATTATTTTATCTTTGATGGTGCTTTTTTTATGTACGTTAATAGCAGCTAAAGTAGTTTCAGGATTAAGCAAATGACTCAGATATTGAGAGAAAGCGACAAAAAAATTAAAATCAGGTCTGCGTTTTCCGGCTGGCCTATGGTCATCGGCTGGATTGCCATGCTCATTTTTGCCATTCATGCCTGCACTCATATGGTTGGAGCAGGTGACACCTGGGTCGCTATGAGCTGCGGCAGACATTTCGTTAATCACGGAGTTGATACGAACGAGCCTTTCAGTGCGAACTCTCACAGGCCGGGCCCAACAAAGCAATCTATGGACAAATATGCAAAACTGCTTAGAAGCGAAGCCGGAAGCAAAGAAGGTGTAAAAAATTCTCTTATGAGGTGGTGGGCAGACAAGTGCCAAAACTACGAGAACTGGCCGCAGTGGAAAAAATCATTTGTAAAGTGGATTCACCCTACCGGCTGGATAAACCAGAACTGGCTCACACACGTCATTTTCTACAGCCTTGTGCCGAAATCAACATATACACCTTCTGATACTTTTACTTCGAATGCTCTTGTGTACTGGAAGTTCGCAATCTACATCATCACTATTATTTGTGTCTACTACACTGCTCGGCTGTTGGGCGTCAATCCGATGCTTGCCGCAGCATTTGCCTGTTTTGCAATCTTCACCGGACGTTCATACTTCGATGTCAGGCCCGCCGGGTTCTCAAATCTGCTTGTTGCCGTCTATCTGCTTGTCCTTGTACTTACAACGTATCGTAATATTCTTTATATCTGGCTCATCGTTCCTATAACAATTTTCTGGTGCAATGTTCACGGCGGATACCTCTATGTGTTCATGATGCTGGTACCTTTTGTAGGTCTTCATATTTTGGGGCTGCTGCCGAAAATATGGGCTATCCTATTATATAATATTACGGCCTGGCCGGTATTTTATATGACTTTGAAGAGAATCAATTGGGATATGCTCAGGCCGGATGAAGTGGGTCCGAAAAAATTCGCATTGTTTTTTCTTTTTCTTGTTGTTGCCTTCATCGATGTTTTGCTTATCGTTTTTAAAAATAAACTCGTCTCAATCAAGCGAAAAGGCATCTATCATGCAATCGGAGCGGCTGTTGTTGCTTTTATTGCGATGATTATTTTCAACCCCTTCCATCTAACCAATCTCACGCATACCTTCGTTATCAGCATTAGCAAGCACGCCGAAATGTGGCGCAACGTCAATGAATGGCATGCGGGTTTTGAATGGATGAATCCCGTCGGTACAAGTTATCCGTTTTTTATTATGCTTATTTTGAGTATTACCGTTCCACTTTTCTGGTTCTTTTCTCGTTTTGTGAAGCCGAGATTGCTCACTGCACCCAAGGGACAGCTGGATGCACAGAAAAGTATGTTTGATGTTCAAATTAAGATTTTTGGTTTTATATTGGCTTTTGTTATCTGCTGGACAACCTTACTGGCCTTTTCATTCATCGATTACGACCCTGTCAGTTTTATAATCTGTGCCTTTTTTGTAATGATTTTGCTTGCAAGTATCTATAAAAGTATCCGCTTCATTTATCTTATGCCTTTATTTGCGCTCTTCGCATTGTGGACTACGTATCCCGAGGGTCGAGGGTCGCTTCTTTGGTTTACGAATGAGAAAATTAGAACGGTTTACGCTGGCCGATATATCTATCCGTTTCTTATCCTGCCGGCGTATATGATTATGCATACCATTGCCTCGTTCTTTTCAAAGAAGGTTAAGAATAAGCCGGTCTATATTGTATCTGTGACTATATCAGCGGTTGTCTCTTTAATATTGATGATTTTCATCTTCAATCCTTTCAGATTCCAAATGCCGAAATGGCACTTTGAAGAAGCTGATTCTTTCCTGGCCACTGTTGGTGCGTGGTTTCGCTCTTGTTTTGACTGGGTATGGGCAAGATTTTTAGCTCTGAAATACCTGCCGGACGCGAGAGTCATGTGGAGGCCGAAATTTATTAATAACGCCAGACCTTCATATGAATATCTTTTCTACTTCCTTTATACTGTTAATATTCTTGTTATATGTATCTGGTGGTTTGTACCTTATTTGAAAAAAATCCTCTCTGAGATTCCGGAGAGCAGAGTTGTTGATAAAAACGATAATTACAATGTTTTCCAGCTCCCTAAAATAGATATAGCCTTGATTGCGATTGCATTTCTTACAATTTATATGGCTGCAGATATGAGAAGATTCATCCCGATAGCTGCCATTGCCGCCTGCCCGCTGCTGGCGTTGTTTGTCGTCCAACTGATACGTTGCCTTTCTGCTTCTGTCAACTTCCACAAAAAAGGCAAACTTGTCGTCCCACGAATGTCAAATAACCTTCGCAGCTTTTTCATCATTATATCAGCTGCCATCATTGCTTATCTCGGTACCTACTGGACTCTTAAATTTAAACGGATTTATCTTGATGCCTGGCCGACGGATAATAAGCTGACAAGCGTCTTTATGAGAATGACCGCCTCAGACGCCAAGCCCTTTTATGCCTTAAAGTTTATAAAGGATAACAAGATAGAAGGTAAAATGTTTAATTACTGGACTGAGGGCGGTTTCATCGCGTGGGGACAGCAGCCGGACCCGAATACTGGAAAAACACCTCTGCAGCTGTTTATGGATGGAAGGGCACAGGCGGCTTATGAGCCCGAAGCTTATAGGCTCTGGTCAACCATTATGGCCGGCGGACCAAATGTAAGAAGCGCCAGAGTCAGAGGTATAGGTGTTGATTATGAACAAGTCGGTATATGGCTTGATAAACAGCTGAGAAAACATGAAGTCTGGGTCGTCCTTATGCCAGCCGCTCAATTCCGCAGCGACTTCGTAAGAGGTCTTGAAACTAATAAAGACTGGTTTGTTGTATTTTTTAATAACAAGCAGAGGCTTTATATCAACCAGCGTCACCCGCAGGCTCAAAAACTCATCAAAGGTATTGACACAGGCCAGACCATTTACCCGAACCAGTTCTCGAAAGATCTCGTATTGTCTTATTATAAGCTGTTCTCGAACAAATCTGAAGACAAGAAAGAAGGGCTTGAACTTGCCATAAGAACCTGCAACGCCTATCCTTCACAGAGATCAATGGAATGGATAATCTTAGCAGCAAGATTCGAAGGCCTGAAACCACGCGTCATACAGTTTTGCACACAATATTTTGACGACTTTAAAGATAATATAGATGAATACAAAAAACAAAATGCTTACCACGACAGAGCTGCTGCTGCAGTGCATGCCGGAAGGTATCTTGAATCAGTCGAAAAAGCACTCGGCAACGATGAAAAAGCCGAGTATTACAATGTTACGTACAGAGAATTGGAAAAAGGCATAAAGGAAGTGATTGACAGTAAAAGGTGGTAGCTATTGGCAGAAAAAAATCGATCTCAGCACTTCGGTAAATCTGCTCAATCCGGTTCGCAACAGGAGCAAAATAAAAGCTCTGCATTTTCAATCAGCGTTTTTTTTCCCTGCTATAATGAGCAGGCGAATGTCCAGCGCACCGTGAATCAGGCCCTTGAAGTACTGCGAAATCTTGGTGCTGAATTTGAGGTGATTATCGTGAACGATGGCAGTAAAGATGAAACTGGAAAAATCGCCGATGCTATCGCTGGACAAAATCCGAACATAAAAGTTGTCCACCACAAAACCAATCTCGGCTATGGCGCTGCATTACAATCGGGCTTCAAAGCTGCGACCAAAGACCTCGTTTTTTATACCGATGGCGATGGCCAGTTTGATATTAAAGAATTGCCGCCCCTTATACCGCTTATGCAGGACTATGACATTGTCAGCTGCTACCGCATAAACCGCCGAGACAATATCATTCGAAAGATTAACGGCTATTGCTGGACAAAACTCGTCTGCCTGCTGTTCGGATTGAAACTAAAGGATATCGACTGTGCATTTAAGCTTTACAAAAGACCAATCTTCGATAATATTACTATTTGCAGCAGTGGTGCACTTGTCGATACGGAAATCCTCGCCAGGGCGGTGAAAAAAGGGTACAGAATTACACAAGAAGGCGTCCATCACTATCCCCGAACCGCGGGAACTCAAACAGGGGCGGGCTTGAAAGTTGTTTGCAGAGCATTCATAGAGCTTTTTAAGTTATATCGAAAAATAAAACACTCCTGACTTTTGTTTCGTTTTACACATCAAAATAAAATTTTGTTATAATGACCGACCAGTATGGATGAAGAAGGATATAACCTGTTTGTTTATGGCTCCTTGCGCGACAGCCGGGTCTTTCAGTCGGTCAGCGGACTGAGCTTCACCCTCGATTCAGCAAGGGTAAGAAAGGACCAGCTCCTTGCCGAGCCTGCTATGCTCGCTGAGTACAGAAGCGTAAGCCCCGACAACGTCTATTTTTATGCTGTTAAAAACCCATCCTCAAAAATCGAAGGCCTCGTTGTCTATGGTGTCCCTGCCTCGGCAATGGCTGAAATCGACAAATATGAGGGAAAACGATACGACAGAGAGGCCGTTCAGGTAAATACTGCTAAGGGAGCAGTCTGGGCACAGGCTTATCTGGTCAGTCGCGAAGCTATGAAAAGACATTTCGGCGACAGATGGCACGTCAATATTATTCATGAATTGTGGCTTCGAAAAAGGATTGAGAAATTTTTAGAGAAAAAAACAAGACCTGGTGACCGGACCGCTGATGCTGAAATCGAGCGTGCTGCTGACAGAGAGCTGCTTGCAACAACTGAGAGAGACCTTGTTATAACTCATTATCATACAGACGCTGTCAGTGACTATTATCTTGAGCACGAGCTTGACAGGCCGAGACGGAGTATAATACATCTTTATGATGACCCCGAGGCAAGGCCTTTTATAAAACAATATCTCGGCCTTGTCGTAAAACAGGTCCTCCTTAATCAGCTTGATGAAAAAATCCAGACAGAATTTCGTTTTGACCTGGAACGTATGCGCACCTCGGAAAGGTATTTCAAACGTTTAGTAAGTCTGCTTGCCGCCCTCAGAATGATTAACGCAAACAATCGTTCTGTGGAACTTATCGTGGAACAGTGTCTCAACATAATGCCCTATGAGAAAAACGACCTCATCGATTATGTAAAGTATGCGGTCCGAGCTGCCCAGAGTATTTTCGAATATCGCATCGCTCGTGCCCAGCTTGTGTATATACGCTCGCACTTCAATCCGGGCCTGGTTCCCCTCGGTGTCGAGCTTGAATTCAGCAACCTTGGCTCCGCAGCGGTCGAGCCGCAAAGGTCTATTCAGAAGAAGACTGATTCTGTGTATAACGGCTTCAAGTATTTTTCCGACTTTTGCCTCGACGTGCTCAGTTGGAAACTGGGCGGATACATTGATGACCATTCCGGCTCAACTTTTCTTGAAAGACGCTCCGGATTTCTTGAACTTGCCCCCGGAAGACTGAACATCGAAGGAGAGCTTTCAAGACCTGCGACTGCCGACCCCTGGACCCTGAACCAGATCATAAATGAAATCGTCAGATTTTACGATATTCGTCCTCATAGTCTGCATTTGTCTTTCCAGCTGAGAAAAAATCAAATTGGCCGCCAGAAAATTCTACCATTGAGTTTTGTAAAGTGCCTGCTCGCTCTCGGCGGAGGCACCGAAATGAAACGGGCAGGCAGGCTGTGGGTATCGAGGATGGGTTATGATGAGATAAAACAGTACAGAGGTGGAGAAGAGCTCGTCTTCACCCGGACAAGTAAGAGACAATGGTATCTTGCCGAAGACTCGGTCGCTGAGAAAACTCCCGCTCAGGCAATCGCTTATGTCCAGCAGTACAAGTTCGTCCGTCTCGAACAGAGAGCCAATTACGAACCGCTTATTATGTGCCTGAAGGGATTACAGCTCGGCTACAATCCCGCCGATTATCTCACCGCTGAGCAGTTAAAAAACAGCGGGAAATTAAGAAGAGAATACGAAGAGCTGAAAAGATGGTCTGATGAGCCAACAGAAATCAGCCCACAGACTATAAGCCGCTTTCTCAAGGTCGTCCAGCAGGGCCTGATGAATGAAGGCCATCGGCGTCCAGCGCACAAACTACACTATATAGACTGGGCAATAAGTACTATAAATATTCAACTGCGTATGTTCAATCAGCAGATTAGAAAATCAAAATCAAAAATCTAAACTCGGTTTCTATAACCTTCGCATCCAAAAAAATCAACGCTTTTCACTGGAGCTTCTTCTCATACAACTTACCTGCTGCAAACTCGATTACTTTCCGATGGTCGAAAGCTATTTCTTCGGGAAGCCGGCAAATATTAAACCACCGGACAGCAGATGCATCATCTCCTGCGCTCAACTCTGGTATATCATCTCTAACTTTGCCCATATATAATATTGAAATGACCCTGCCTCGCGGGTCTCTGCCAATTCCCCCGAATGTCTGAATCTGTTCCAGCTTGATGTTGCGAAGCCCTGTCTCCTCTGAAAGCTCTCTTGCCGCCGCATCATCGAGCTCCTCATCCATTTCCACAAATCCGCCTGGAAGTGCCCAGCATCCCTTAAACGGCTCTTTACCTCGTTGTATCAACAGAATGTATAATTTATCCTCGAATGGCCGAAAAACAGCAGCATCTGCTGCCACCATCGGCCTCGGCCAATCGTATATGTATTTCCCTTTCTCTGACATATAGAGCCCTCTTCATTATTCGATTGCTCAATAATTGTCTATTTCTTACAATTATCCATATATGGCCGAAAGTTTCAAAAAAATTTTAATAATCAAGCCGAGCTCACTTGGTGACATAATACAGGCTTTACCAGCCCTGTCGGCTCTGCGCAAAAGCTTTATTAACGCAAAAATATCCTGGCTAATCCGCCCTGAATTTGCACCCCTGATTGAAAATCACCCCCACATAAATGAGCTGATTACTTTCGACCGCAAATTCCTCGGCGAAGCCTGGTATAATCCCAAAGCCCTCAATGCTCTGCTTACTCTTATAAAAAAACTGCGAAGTGAAAATTTCGACGCCGTCTTTGACTTCCAGGGCCTTTTCAGAACTGCTGCTTTATCCTGGCTTTCCGGCTGCAAAAAACGCTTCGGTATGGATAACGCCAGAGAATTTGCTCATTTCTTCTATACCCGGACAGTCCGCCAGAACAAAAGCTGTATCCACCTCGTCGATTTCTATATTAAAATCGTCCAATCCGCCGGTGGCGAAAATGTTGCACCAAAATTCATTATGCCTACGGATGACAAGGCATTTGATTTTGTGAATAAACTATTAGCCTCTCATAGTATTGAGCCTAAAAAGTATGCCTGCCTTGTTATAGGCTCGGCACATGCCGACAAGTGCTGGCCAATCGAGCGGTTCGCAAGTCTCGCTGAGAAGATTTACTCTCAGTTCGGTCTGAAAATCGTAACACCGGGTAAAGCTTCTGAAAGAAGCCTTAATGAAAGATTAAAACTGCTGACAAAAGTACCAGTCACCGACTTGGCGGCGAAGACGGACCTCAATCAATTGAAAGCCCTGTTAAAATCTGCAAAGATTGTCATAGGAAACGACACAGGCCCAAGCCATATAGCTGCTGCATTTGATGTACCTGTAGTTATAATTTTCGGCCGCTCAAATCCTGCAAGAGTTGCTCCCTACAAAAAACCGCACTCGGTTGTTGCTGTTGAGCCTTTCGATAGGGGATTAAAGCCTGACAGCATTAATCCTAAACACAATATCAAAAATGTTTCTGTAGATATGGTTTATGAAAGAGTTGCCGCGACCCTCGCCTCAATTGACGCTTGAATCACCATTTGCAATTCTATCTGTTAAATGCCAGCAGATATGCGATGTATCCGAAGTAGCAGCCGGTAAGCAGCAGAGCCTCTATCCTGTTTATAGTACGTCTGCCGATGATTATTGCCAACGCAAAGCCTGCGCTTATACCAACCATAATCCAGTAGTCAGCCCCGATGAGCCTTGCCTCGATGCCGAATGGACTGATAGTAGCGGCAATACCGGTTACGAGCAGCGTATTGAAAATATTGCTGCCGACGAGGTTTCCGATAGATATATCGTACTGCTTTTTTAAAGAAGCTATTACACAGGTGATAAGCTCCGGCAAGGAAGTGCCGACGGCGATAATTGTCAGGCCGATTACTGCCTGGCTTAAACCGATTTGCTCGCCGATAAATACCGCTCCGCGTACTGTTATTTCTGCGCCTAATGCAAGGCCAATGAGACCTGCAACAATAAATATAATGTTCTTGTGTAAACTTATTTTTTTTTGTGAACCATGATTGGTTTGTTTGATTGTTGCCTTTCTATTTTTTTTCTTTGTTGAAAGAATGGTCAAAACAAGCATCAGCAGAAATATCAGCAGCAGCAGGGCACCTTCCGGCCGGGATAGGCTCAAATCGTCAAGAATCGGCCATAATATCAAAGCCACCACAAGCATCACTGGTATCTCACGCAGCAGGGTTGTTTTCTTAACGGTGATGGGATTGATAAGTGCAGCCAGACCACCCACAAGTGCAAGGTTTGCAATGTTTGAGCCGTAAACGTTGCCGATTGCGATGTCACCTGCGCCGCGGACTGCCGCTGCTATACTCGCCGCAACTTCCGGTGCCGATGTACCCATCGCAACAACAGTAAGGCCGATGACAAGACTGCTTACACCAAGCCTTTGTGCCAGAGAAACAGCACCGTCAACCAGCAGCTCGGCAGATTTGAACAGCACCCAAAGCCCGCTGGCTAAAAATAAGCTCGCCAATATTGTATTCATTGCCAGGATTATAGCTTACAGACTTTGTACTTCAAGAGATTTACCTTGCTCGGACGGAGAGTGTAATAAGGAATTAATGCGACCGGCAGGGAGTCTTTATTGAACTTTCAATGGTTGAAATAAGAGCAGTTTACGAATTTAATCTTCGCGGCTTCTTCGTTCGCCAGTGGCCGATTCCAGTGTTTTCTCTATTGCCTTTTTGAGCTTTGGGTCAGCATTTTCGGGTATGTCTTTGGTATCGAGCTGGCGAGTATCGATTTTTTCTTCGTTGGTCTGCGGCTGCTGCTGTTCGGACTTGTTTTTCTTTGAACAGCCGCAAAGCAGGCCGCACAGTATGAGAACTATTGTTAAAATTAGGTTTATCGCTTTCATATACGTTTTTTCGGCTGTTAAACAGTACATCTTTAGCATTTTATCGGTTCATTTCAATTCCGGATTTGTTGACTATTTTCTAATGTTAGGAGTTGTCAGGGACATTTTTAATAGTTATTTCTAAGCGAAAAATGGCGTTTTTTTTCTTGACGTAGAGCAGGTCAATGTGGTATAAATAAGTTGTCAGTTTATAGCTTTTTGGAAAGTTTAGGGATAGGGGAGGGTATTTTTCTATGCGAAATTCATTTGTATTCGCCTGAGGTTCGCATCAGCGATAAATTTATTCTTCGGAGGAGCAGACACACTGAGGAGGGGGAGTGCTTTATAATAAAATGATGAAGGTAAAGGATTTTAGTGCGTGTTTTGTGCTTCGCAAGGAAGGGATTTTCATCTTAATTAACCGCTTTAACTGGGCTTTCAAAAGAAAGGAGGTTGTAGCGGGGCGCAAATTTAAGGTAGCATAAGATTTTTATTTGTTTCTGACTAATCACCGGCAAACAACTATTCGATACAGGAGTATATTTTATAAGAAAGGCATAATTTTTTAGGTGTGAAAGTCTTATTTTATCACCGAAATACCGATTTATAAACGTTCGTTGAGATAAAATGTATTTGTATGCGAAGTAATTA
>CAYLMG010000017.1:12796-20846 GCA_964384565.1 uncultured Pirellulales bacterium
TAATAACTTTTATTAAAGGAGGAATATTATGTGTAGAAAATTGTATTTTTTAATCTCTTTTGTTTTGGTGATAGCTCTGGCAGTCTGCAATCAGTCGGCGGCGGATACTCTCTATTATGATGATTTTGACGGCCCGGCTGGTGTAGATTTGGATGGTACGACACCTGATACGACCACAGGCGGTAATGTCTGGGTTGCGGGAGCAGATTTTAATTCGGACGGAAACATTGTCTGGGACGGTAATGATTTTGGTGACAGTGCTTATCTGCCTTTCACCCCCGTAAGCGGTTATATTTATACGTTGTCCGCTACTATTGACGTTTACTCGGGGCCTAACGTACCTGACAATAACTGGGTTGCTGTGGGTTTTACGCCGTCCAATTCCAGCCCTGAGTCTCGATTTTATAATGATAATGGTTCACGTAATCCTGTTTACTGGGCGACTACTCGTACTGACTCAGGTACTCTTAATGATCAGACCTTTACCGGTGCTGGGGCGACCGGTGGTGCAGATACCGATACCATAAGCGAGGACAGCATAGATATTGTCCTTGATACGACATTATCTACCTGGGTGGTACAGTGGTATTACAATAATAATCTGAAGCGCACTGTAAATGTTTCTGAAGCTCTTGAGTCGAACTTCCAGTATATTGCTGTTTCCACGAATAGATGTGATGCGTTCATTGATGAAATTACGCTTACAGAACAGATAGGTCTTAGGGCCGCGGACCCAAGCCCGGCAGATGAAGCGCAGGGTATCGTGCGAGAAGTGGTTCTTAGCTGGACGCCAGGACAGGATGCTGATAAACATGATGTGTATTTAAGCACAGATTTTGATGATGTAAATAACGCTACCAGAGCCGTTCCGCTGGGCGTACTGGTCAAGCAAAACCATGACGCTAACACTTATGACCCTACCGGTCTTCTTGAATATAACAAGACTTACTACTGGCGGATTGACGAGGTCAGTGCTGGGGGTTCTCCGATATACAAAGGGCCGGTTTGGAGTTTCAAGACAATGCTTCAGCCCGGTGTTGTTTCTATCTATCACTATTACGATGATTTTGACGGCTCGGCTGGTGTGGATTTAAATGGCAGCACTCCTGATATTACTACTGATGACGAAGTTTGGGTTGCAGGTTCCGACTTCGACCGGGACGGAACGGTTACTTGGAATAATGCTGGTATGGGCGACAGTGCATATCTGCCTTTCGTTCCTGAAAATGGTTATATCTACGAATTGTCTGCGATACTTGACAGCCATCCATCTCCGTATAGAGGAACGCAGGGTTATAATGACTGGATGGCTCTTGGTTTTACGCAGAGCAATACCAACCCGGAAAGCCGGTTTTTTGATGATAATGGAACGCGTACTCCCGTTTACTGGATTTTGAGTCGCACTGATATGTCAAATTCAAATGATCAGACCTTTGTTGGACCGGAGACGGCCGGCGGTGCAGCTTCTACGACTATAAGCGCCGATTCTGTCAAGGTTGTCCTCGATACTACTGAAGATACCTGGGTGGTGCAGTGGTATTACGAGGGTGTTCCGCAACGTACGGTAAATGTTACCGAAGGTAATAAGACAAACTTCCAGTATGTTGCGATGTCCACGGCAAGATGTGATGGTGATGTTGAAGAATTTGCGCTGATACAATATGTGCCGGTGCAGGCTTTGAATCCGAGTCCTGAAGACGACGCGATGATATTCAGCACGGATGTGACCCTTCAGTGGCGGCCGGGAGATTATGCGGATAAGCACGATGTGTATCTCGGCACTGATTTTGACGATGTCAATGATGACACTGACCCCAATACCTTACCGGGCAGAGGAAGACAGGACCCCAACTATTATGATGCTAACGGTCTTACGCCCGGCGAAACCTATTACTGGCGTATTGATGAGGTCAGCAGCGGAGGCTCACCGATATATAAAGGCTATGTCTGGAGCTTTATGATTGAGCCGTTGACCGCCTATAATCCTGTCCCGGCTAATGGAGCAAAATACATAACTGTTGACCATGACCTTGCCTGGCAAGCAGGTGCAGATGCGGACAAGCATGATGTATATTTCGGCGAAGTTTTTGACGATGTAAATAACGCTACAAGGTCCGTTCCTTTGGGCGTCCTGCTCCAGCAAAACCATGATTCCAATTCTTATGACCCGGGAACACTCGAGCTTAATAAAACCTATTACTGGCGTATTGATGAGGTCAACGATACAAATATCTGGAAAGGTGATGTCTGGAGTTTCGAGACCATGCCCATCATACCGATTGAAGAGCCTGAACTTCTTGCATATTGGACGTTTGATGAGGGTGAGGGCGCTTTGGCGCTTGACTGGTCAGGCCACGATAATCACGGCTCACTGATTGGCCCGCAATGGGCAGAAGGATATGCAGAAGGTGCAGTGCGATTTGACGGCATCGATGATTATGTAGATTTACCAATCGGTGATGACATAAGTACGCTGACCAGTTGTACGATTGTGACCTGGGTGAACTTTGGAAGCGTCGGTTACCCTCAGCAGCGAATCTTCGATTTCGGTGTCGAACCGGAGGGTGAAGATGACCCCAATATTTATATGCGCCTGTCGGCGAATGACGGCGATATTGGCCAGCCTATGGTGTTCGGTATCACGACTGGGGGCCCCGATGGTGAGTCTCAATTGACCGGTCCCGTGCTTGAGCCTGGGTGGCATCATGTGGCTGTAGCGATAGATGGAGATTACGAGGAGATGACATTATTTCTTGACGGCGTGGAAGTGGATTACGCTTACCCGGATACGATTCCAAGCGATCTTGGCGTTACTAATAATAACTGGCTCGGCCAGTCACAATGGGCAGCTGATGGACACTTCATCGGTCTTTTGGATGACTTCCGCATCTACGACTATGCGATGACGCAGGAGGACCTGAAGACGATAATAACCTCGAAAAAGGCCTGGCTGCCGGATCCACCTAATAATGGTACAGGTGTAGAACGTTTCCCAGTTCTGTCGTGGGAGGCGGGGAAATATGCTGCAGCTACCGCTGGTCACGAATTGTATTATAGCACCGAGTTCAATGATGTGAACGGACGCGTCGGCGACCCGATTGTCCTGGACGACCCGTGCTTTGCCATTCCCTCTCCGAATGCTCCGTATGAGTCGCTCCAGGTTATATACTGGGCTGTAGATGAGATTAATGATTCTCATCCGGATGTGAACTGGCCGGGTGATGTGTGGACGTTTACGATTAAAGATTACTCGGTTATTGACGACTTTGAGCTTTACACAGATACAGGCAAGTCTCAGCCGCCGCCGGAAGGTACTTTGAAGAGTGTCTGGGTTGACGGCAACTACGGATTTGTGTTTATAATGCAGATACCCGGTACATCCGGCTCTCTTGTCCAGCTAAATACGGATACTCACGATTGTTATAGCGTTTTCTTTCCCAATTGTGAACATTACGTTCCTGGTGATAATGATATAGCACAATCCGGTGCCCAGTCGATGAAGTTCTATTATGACAATGACGGCACTATCGAGTGGGAGGTCTATTTGTATGGTGGATATGGGGAAGAATACGTTTATACTCCGAGCCCTGACACGTACCTTTCCGAGGCATACGCTGCTGTAGATGATGCTGCGCAAACAGACCCTGAACTTGACAGTCTGGATTTGTTGCGAGACTGGAGCATCTATAACGTGCTTGGTCTGTCATTCCATGGCGACCCGAACAATGATGCAGAGCCGATGTATGTCGGCCTTAAGGATGCTGACGGCACTTTGGTTACCATCGAGCATCCTGACCCCGATTTGACCGAACAGTCGTGGCATGACTGGTACATAAAGCTGAGCGACTTTACCGACAAGAATGCCGGTCTTGACCTTGAAAATATTGTCAGGATTTACCTTGGCTTCGGCGATAAAGACAGCCCTGCTTCGGGCGGCACCGGAGTAGTATTCTTTGATGACATTCAGCTGTTTACCGGTGTATGTATTCCTGGCAGCGTTACAGGTGACTTTGACGATACCTGTGTAGTCGATTACGCTGACCTTGAGATTTTCACATACGGCTTCCCCGGTGAGATGCCGACGTTACCAACGCCGATTATCAATCTGAGTGCTGCTTCTCTTGGAACCGGTCCGCTTTCAAGCTGGTCGAACAGCAGCGGTTCCGGTGGCGGCACATTTGTCGATGTCAACTCTTTAGATAGCAATGAACCGGTAGTTGAGATGGTCGCCGGCAAAAAGTGTGTAACCTTCGATACTAATGATATGTTGGTCTGGGACCAGAACGCACCCGCAACAATCACGAGCGATACCAGCGAGCCCAACGACTTTACGGTGATTTATGAGGTTTACAACCCGCAGATAGCCGACGAAGAACAGCTGTTAACCTGGGCACAGCGTGGCGGTCCCGCTGGCACTACTGCAGGTTTTGGCTACGGTTCCAACGCTGCCTATGCGGCGGTTGTTCACTGGAATGCAGGAGACCAGTTGCCTGATATGGGCTTTGACCGTGGTGTACCTGTTGCCGGACAGTGGCATGTCATCGGTGTTACTTATGACGGCATGACTGAAACGCTTGCAACCGATGGCGCGATACAGAACCTCGAAGACAAAGACCTCGCTATCTATGCTGACCAGCCGGTAACCATAGGTGCTCCTTTTGAGGTGCCCTCTGATCCTAACGCTGCCTATATACGCGGCACATTTGTTCCGACGTATGGCAGTTATCCTTTCACAGGCTCGGTTGCTTCGATTAAGGTTTATGGCGAGGCTATTCCGCCGGGAGATTTGGCTATACTAACAGCAAGCCTGGCCGGCCTGTCGAATGCAGAGACTGACGTGAAGCCTGACAACAAGATTGACTTCGGGGACCTTGCGGTACTCGGCAATAACTGGATGCAAGAGCCATATTTGTTTGGTGAGGATTATTAAGTCGATTGAGACTAACTGCGTCTTAAGCAGTTAGTGTTCATAGATATTGGGCCTGTCCTGAGGAGGGACAGGCCCATGTTATTGTACATTGTCTCGCACTGCGCGTGTTCTCGAAATCTTTTATTAAGGAGAGTCCGCCTCGCCCACCAAATTTGGTGGTGCGGGCGAGACATCTCCGTTAAAAATTTCTACGAAATTTTTAACGGAGAGGGCGGGATTCGAACCCGCGGTGGGAGTTTTTACCCCCACGACGGTTTAGCAAACCGTTGCCTTCAGCCACTCGGCCACCTCTCCTGACAACATATACTCAATTTACACGCTGGAGTTCTATATTGCAACAATATTTGCGCGAAACTGTATTTTTCAATCATAATTTCTGAGAGTTGCAGTTGTGAAAATGGATTTATATCGGCGGGATAAATATATGATCTGATGAATGCCCAGTTTTACAAAATGAATGGTTGAAAGTCTTTAATAGATGATAGCGGTTGCTTCTTCAATCTTTTTGATGACTTCCGTTGTGTCGTCAGGCTCTGTTATATAACCGTCAAAGCCTTGCTGGTAAAGGGCAGAGCATTCCGATTCGCTGAGATGTTTCGCTAGGGCTATAATTTTGATGGTTTGCAGGTCCTTGTCGTCGCGGATATTTCTGCATATCTCTTTTGCATCGATGCCGTCTGCAAGAAGGTTTATAAGCATAACGTGAGGCAGGAATCTCTGGGCGACTGCACCGGTCTCAAAATTACTGCTTACAGTTTGTGTATCGTAATCGGCTTTCGTCCTCAAAATTTCAGATAAAGGCGATGACCGCTCGTCATTATTATCCACTATGAGTACTCGTATTTTGCCGACGAGCAGGGAGTCTGCAGGCATGTCATGTTCTTTCATAAAGCGTAATAGCTCGTTGACAGGAATTCTGCGGTCTTTGCTCCCCGGTATTCGATATCCTTTTAGCTGACCGCTGTCAAACCATTTTGATACTGTTCTCGGCGCCACGTTGCATATCTTGGCAACATCGCCTGTCGTAAGTACGTTTTTACCTTTTAACATTTTTAGCAGCCTTCCCAACTGAGTTCAGCCCCATGCTTTACTCTTTTTCGGTTTCAAATTGCCCTTTATTTAGTATAAAAAGCGACTTCGGTTGCTGACCGAAGTAATAATACCTCTATCTATTTATACGTCCCATAAGCAATAGTAGTTTCAATTAGAAAAAGGAAATTTGTTTTTGAGGTTACCGCCTGTATCCTTTGGATTTTGAAAATTATATGAGGTGTGAAAGAAAAGTTTTTGATTTATCGGCCTAAGATGATAGAATCCTATTTAAATGTTAATAGGTTAAGAAGAGGCGCTCACTTGATTGCAGGATAATATTTTTATTTTCGTAGAGACGTTGTTATGCATATTTACCTGTCCCGGCCGGATATCACAGGAGAGGAAGTTGAGGCTGTCTGCTCGGTTCTGCGAAGTCCCAATCTTTCATTGGGCCCTGTGCTTGAAAAGTTTGAAAATTCCTTTGCTCAATACATAGGTAGAAAACACGCTATTGCTGTCAATAGTGGTACAAGCGGCCTGTTTTTATGTATGCTCGCACTCGGGATAGGCCCAGGTGACGAGGTTATAACAACTCCTTTTACTTTCATCGCTTCGACGACGTCGATTATGATGGCTGGGGCAAAACCTGTTTTTGTCGATATAGACCCTGACACGCTGAATGTTGACCCCGCAAAAATCGAGGAAAAGATAACCGTCAAAACAAAAGCTATCCTGCCCGTCGAAATTTTTGGCAATCCTGCAGGCTTTGATGATATAACCCGGATTGCCAAGGAGCATAATCTGCTCGTTATTGAGGATTGCTGTGAGGCTCTCGGCTCAACCCTTAACGGCCGAAAAGCCGGCAATTTTGGCGATATGAGCGTCTTTGGTTTTTACCCCAACAAACAGATAACGACCGGGGAAGGGGGGATGATTCTGACTGATAGAGACAGTCTCGCTGATATCTGCATCTCGCTTCGCAATCAGGGCAGGGCAAAAGCTGCAGGATGGCTCGCCCACGAAAGACTCGGGTTTAACTACCGCTTAAGTGACATCAATTGCGCGCTCGGCCTGACTCAGCTGAAGCGCATCAATCAAATCAAAGCCAAAAGAAAACAGGTGGCAAAATGGTATCAGCGGGCACTTGCTGATGAGCACAGACTAATCGTACCCGAAGAAAGCGAAAACTGTGACCTGAGCTGGTTTGTCTTTGTGGTTAGCCTTAAGGAAAATTTCAACTTCCAGCAGCGAAACAATCTTTTGGAGCAGATGACTGCGCAGGGCATACAGGTAAGTAACTATTTTCCTCCGATTCACCTACAGCCTTTCATAGCGGAAAAATACGGCTGTAAAAAAGGCGACTTTCCCGTAACGGAGGCTGTCAGCGAAAGAACCATAGCCCTGCCTTTTCACAATAACCTGAGCAAAGAGGAGGTTGATACTGTCTGTAAAGCTCTTAAAAATTGCCTGGATAAAATTTAGCCCGCCGTTTCTCGGCACACCTTTTATATATTATACTTTCTATGGAAAAAAGGCTCGATTTAGCGGCTGATTAAAGTCTTATAAAAGGCCTTTAACTTCTTTTCTCTTTTTGATATTTCGGGGGCAGGGAGGCCTGCTTTGAAAACTTGCTGATAATTGCCTTACGTTTAGTTTGTGTAAAGGCAATTTATCTTAAATAATTGACCCTGCCAAAAGCCCAATGCCGGCTTTCAGGGCCAATAAATAAGGGGGGCCGGAATGGGTGGTTGGAGAAGTAAATTTATCTTGTTGCTTATTGTTTATTTCCTGGGTTTTGCTACTGCCATTTATTTTTTAGCGCCTGTCTCTGAGGATTACGCTGCAGATTGTGAGCGAAGCGGCTTTGCGGATTCAGCGCTAAAGTCGAATGATTTTGCGACATCCTTAAACACAGGTCTGCACAGATGTGTTGATTTTGCGAAGGTCGCCGCAAAGGATTTAGGCAATTTTATTAAACAAAAGGTTAGCGAAACGAGGACAAGCGGATAAATAGCACTCTTCTCTCTTGATTGTTAACATAATACTCCTCTATGGCCGTGGATCTGCGTGAGACCCACGGCCATTTTT
>CAYLMG010000018.1:0-19938 GCA_964384565.1 uncultured Pirellulales bacterium
TCGGCAAAGAACCTGCAGGACTGGCGATTCGTTGTAGTAACCGAGAGAGAGAAAAAACAAAAACTCTCTCAGGCTGCAAATAATCAAACTTTTATTGCCGGAGCAGGTGCTGTTATTGTTGCGTGCAGTATAAGCGATTATTTGATGCGTTGCGGCCAGCTGGCCGGCCCGATTGATGTTGCGATTGCTCTGGAGCATATGTGTCTGGAGGCGACGGAATTAGGTTTGGCGAGCTGCTGGATAGGTTCGTTTTATCCTGATAAGGTTCGAGCGGTTGTTAAAGTTCCGGAAAATGTTACAATAATAGAGCTGCTTGCGGTTGGTTATCCTGCGGATACACAGAAGCAGCCGAGCAGAGTACCGATGGAAAAGATAGTCAGCTTCGAAACGTGGCAGTTCGAAGAAAAATAGCGTCGAAGACCGTTTGTATATAGAGTAGAATACAGTAGCACGGACGGCTCGACTGAGCTCGCCGAAGTCATCTTGTCCACCAGCTGCGACGCATCGCGGCGAGTGTCAACACGGGCTGGAAGCCCGTGTTACTTGGGGACGTAGTGTAACGGGAGCACGTGGCGGTCGCATCGCCGAAATGAGGGTTCGATTCCCTTCGTCTCCATTTGAGCAAAGAATACGGAGGACAGAAGATAGACAACGGACGGCCGAAAAGATTGTGATTTGAGGGTTTTTTGGGTGTTCTGAGGTGGAATTGCAAAATTTTTAAGAATTTTTTAAAAATTTTCTGATTTTTTGCAAAAATTGTCTTTGCAGCAGCCTTTTTAATTATATAGAATAATCTGTTTATATTACAACAGAAGGGTTTTTTGAGGTATTCCTGCGGATTTTGGTTTTTTATTCCGCAGGAAAGGAGGGTGCTGTTTATTATTTGTTGCGCATCAAGTGTGTGTTCGCAGCTTGATACCAAGGTAGAGAGACCCTTTGCAGCTTTAGTTTTAAAGAGCATCATCAGATTTGTTAGTGAAGTGAGACCATTGATTTGTTGCTGCTGTAGCTCAGCTGGTAGAGCGCGTCCTTGGTAAGGACGAGGTCATGGGTCCGAATCCCATCAGCAGCTAAATGCAAATAAGGTCGGGAAGTTTGGCGACGTGAAGATTAGAAGGCTGACGTAGCTTTGTTAATATCAGTTGCAGCTTTTGGATTAAGGTGCCCGGCTGGAATTTGATAGAAAGTATTGAGTTTCAAGTTTAGTGAAAAATAAATATTAAGGAAGATAAAAGTAATAGAACGGAATATTGGAGGTTAATATTAAAATGGCAAAGGCAGTATTTGAGAGAACAAAACCACACGTTAATGTTGGAACAATCGGACACGTTGACCACGGCAAGACGACCTTGACCTCTGCAATGACAAAGGTGATGGAGCTTAAAGGGCTCTCCAGTTTTAAGAGTTACGATGCTATCGCCAAGGCGTCAGAGGCGCAGGGCCGCCGAGATGAGACCAAGATTTTGACGATTGCCACTGCACACGTCGAGTATGAGACCGCAAACAGACATTATGCCCATATCGATTGCCCCGGCCACGCAGACTATGTTAAGAATATGATTACGGGAGCTGCCCAGATGGACGGTACTATTCTCGTAGTCTCTGCCAGTGACGGGCCAATGCCTCAGACGCGCGAACATATACTTCTTGCCAGGCAGGTGAACGTTCCGAAGATTGTGGTTTTTCTGAATAAGATTGAGCTTGTGGATGACCCGGAGCTGCTGGACCTTGTGGAGCTGGAGATAAGGGAGCTGTTGAGTAAGTATGAGTTTCCAGGAGATGAGACGCCGATTATACGCGGTTCGGCGCTAAAGGCGATGAAGGCAGAAAGCCTGGATGACCCTATTTGTGAGCCGATTGTAGAACTGCTTAAGGTTATGGATGAGTATATACCTGTGCCGAAGCGTGAAGTAGATAAGCCCTTCCTTATGCCGGTTGAAGACGTTTTCAGTATTAAGGGCCGGGGGACGGTAGGTACAGGCAGAGTTGAACGAGGAATAATCAAGGTGGGAGATGAAGTGGAAATAGTTGGTCTGGCCAAGGAGACCCGTAAGACAATAGCGACCGGGGTAGAGATGTTCAATAAAACGCTGGATGAGGGCAGAGCTGGCGATAACATCGGGGTACTGCTGCGTGGAGTTGAGAAAAAAGAGCTTGAGCGCGGGCAGGTTATAGCTGCGCCCAGCAGTATAACACCTCATACGAAGTTTGAGGCGGAGGTTTACGTACTGACCAAAGAAGAGGGCGGTCGGCATACGCCGTTTTTCCCGAACTATAAACCGCAATTCTATTTCAGGACAACAGACGTAACAGGGACAGTTCTTGAAATTAAGAGCAGGGAAGGAAAACCCGCAGAGATGTGTATGCCGGGTGATAATATAGCGATGGAAGTAGAAATTATTTCGCCTATAGCGATGGAGGAAGGTCTTCGTTTTGCTATTCGGGAAGGCGGCAGGACAGTAGGAGCCGGTGTGGTTACCAAGATACTTGCTTAGCCGGTTACAAATCTTTAGTCAACGAAGAGTGAAATCTGATTTTATGTTTGAGACTGATTACCAGCAGGTCGTAGTCAAGTTGAGGGATTTTTTATCGGTGTGGGCAGAATGTTGTCGGCGGCTTTT
Organism: uncultured Pirellulales bacterium; assembly: GCA_964384565.1. Taxonomy (GTDB): domain Bacteria; phylum Planctomycetota; class Phycisphaerae; order Sedimentisphaerales; family Anaerobacaceae; genus CAYLMG01. The sequence goes on from CAYLMG010000018.1 coordinate 2,622, forward strand.
TGAGGCCGGAATAAGTTATGGCTAAGAAGAAAAGTAAAAGAGAATTCGTATGGCTTGAATGCAAAGAGTGCGGCAGCAGAAATTATCGAACAAACGTGAGTGTGGCAGAAGGAGCACCAAAGATTCAATTGCAGAAGTTTTGCAAGAAGGAAAGGCGGCATACAACTCATAAGATACGCAGGAAATAAGAGACCGGATTAGGAATTTAAGTTTTTTGGGCGATTTTTGAAGTGAGTATATTCGATGTAGGCCAGTAGCTCAATGGGCAGAGCGTCGGTCTCCAAAACCGAAGGTTGGGGGTTCGAAGCCTCCCTGGCCTGCTTTCTGTTGAGCTGGAGACCGTTTTCTGAAATAGAGAGTAACTGAGACGAGTGAAAAGGGATTATCTGTGATATGGCGTTTAATATTTATAAACCAGGCCTGGGCAAATATACGAGATTGTACAGCGCCATTGCCTTAGCGGTGTTGGCCGGGCTCGGCTGCTGGCGTCTTTATACGATGTTAGCGAATGTCAGGTGGGGATTGAGTGAGCAGATGGGCTTTATGATATCCCGGCTGGTACCAGCGGCATTGTTTGCAATCCTGGCATTTTTGGTCTATTGGTTATTAAACAAGCCGGTTGTTGCGGATTTTTTGATTGCCGCAGAAGGCGAGATGAAAAAGGTAAGCTGGTCGAGCAGAAAAGAGATAACAGTTTCGACCTTTATAGTCATAGTTGTTGTGATAATGCTGGCAGTGCTTATTGGTCTGACGGATCTGATACTTTCGGTATTTTTCGCTGCTATTCTGAAGTAAGGTTAACTGAGGCGCTAGGGCGCGATATCAGGATTAAATGCCGTGAGAATTTGAGTGATTTTTCGTTTTTTTGATTTGCAGGAAGGCAGCAGATGCAGTGGTACGTTTTACGTGTAGCTTCAAATAAGGAGATGTATGTCAGAGATGCCCTGGTACAAAAGGTGGCAGCCGAGGGTCTTGGCGATGTTATAGGCAGAATAGAGGTACCTGTAGAGAAGGTTAAACGTATACGGGGCAGCAAGCAAACGATTCATCAGAGGAAGCTCTATCCCGGATATGTATTTATGGAGATGGATGCTGATAAGGACGGCAGAGTACCGGAGCAGGCGTGGTTTGCTATTAAGGAGACAAGCGGGGTGGGTGATTTTATAGGCACAGAAGGGATACCAACACCGATGCGTGATACGGAATCAGCTAAGATGCTTTTAGAATCGGAGAAGCCTGAAAGTGCTCCGAGTATCAAGGTGGAGTTTTCGAAGGGCGACAGGATAAAGATACGAGAAGGGGCGTTTGAGAACTTTGAGGGAGTGGTTGATTCGATTGACCAGGAGCGAGGTGTAGTGAAGGTAATCGTGACAATATTCGGCAGAAGCACACCTCTTGATATAGAGTACTGGCAAATCGAGAAGATATAGAAAGCGGACACAGAATACAAGACACAGAATACAGAAGGACAGTTAAGGTAAATTATTAAATGGCAAAAGAGGTTCAGATACAGATAAAGCTTCAGGCGCCGGGAGGTCAGGCGACGCCTGCGCCGCCGATAGGTCCTGCACTGGGTCAGCATGGAGTCAATATAGGTCAGTTTGTCTCTCAGTTTAACGAGCGTACGAAAGAGCTTAACGGGACGGTTGTCCCTGTGGTGATAACGGTTTACAGAGACAAAAGTTTTACTTTTGAAGTTAAGAGTCCGCCGGCGGCTGTCCTTTTGAAGCAGACGGCGGAGATTGCGAAGGGCAGCGGAGTACCCAATAAGGAAAAAGTGGGCAAGGTGACACGGCAGCAATTGCGACAGATTACAGAGAAGAAATTTAAGGATTTGAATGCTTACGACGTTGAAAATGCTGAGAAAATTATCGAGGGTACCGCCCGCAGTATGGGAATAGAAATCGTGGAGGAGCAGTCAGGGTGACATTTGTGCGTACCACGGCATAACAATGGGAGCGAAGTTGTCTGTTAAAGTTAGTTTTGCGAAGCAGGGAGTTCTTTAATGGTACACAGAAGTAAAAGATATAAAAAAGAAGCTGAGCAGGCGGGGACGGCGGTACTGGAGCTGGACGAGGCTATAGAGAAGATTAAATCATTTAACTCTTTGAAGTTCGACCAGACAATAGAGTGTGTGGTGAATCTCGGTATAGACCCGAAGCAGGCCGACCAGATGGTTCGGGGCTCACTGTCACTGCCTCACGGGATAGGCAAACAGAAGAGGGTAGTGGCGTTTTGCGAAGATTCGCAGATAGAATCAGCAAAGGCGAGCGGTGCGGTGGAGGCCGGCTGTGATGAGCTGATAGAGAAGATAAACGGCGGCTGGATGGATTTTGATATAGCTATTGCTTCTCCGAAGGTTATGGGCAAGGCAGGGAAGCTCGGCCGAATTCTCGGCCCTCAGGGTAAGATGCCTTCGCCGAAAAACGGGACAGTCACTGAAGATGTAGCGAAGGCTGTTTCGGAGTTTGCTGCGGGTAAAATTGAGTTTAAGAGTGACGCCGGCGGCAACGTTCATGCCGTTGTGGGCAAGCAGAGCTTTGATAAGCAGAAACTTCTGGAAAATGCCGAGGCGTTTATCTCACACATAAAGAAGATTAGGCCCGCGTCGGCGAAGGGGACATATATCCAGAAGGTCAGTATCAGCGCAACGATGAGCCCTTCGGTGGCGGTGAATGTATAGGGTAAGTTTCGGCTGTTTGAAAGTGCGTTATCAATTGTTTTAAAAGATTAATCGGCAGGTGATAAAGATGAGTAAGTATGTGAAAGAGCTTCTTCGCAACGAGTTAGAAAAAAGGATATCTGATGAGAACATCAGGGATTTTATTGTTGTAAGTACGAAGGGCGTAGACGGCTGTGATAACAATGTGATGCGAGGAGATTTGAAGTCAAAAGGCATTAAGCTTATTGTGGTGAAGAATTCCCTGTTCAAGAAGGCACTTTGCAATTGTAAGATGGGCTCTGCGGTGGCTTTAATTGAAGGGCCTTGTACGGTAGCTTACGGGGCGGACAGTATAGTTGATGTTGCAAAGGAGCTTGTGGATTGGCATAAGAAGGTATCTGCAATAGAGATTAAGGGGGCCTTTCTTGAGGATTCGGTTTTGGATTCGCAGGCGGCTGAAGCTCTTTCGAAGATGCCGACGCGAATTGAGCTTCAGGGCGAGCTTGTTGCATTGACGCAAGTGCCGGCGAGAAGGCTTGCATCGGCAGTGTTAGCTTCGGGCTCGATTATAGCCGGCTGTCTGGATACGCTTATTGAGCAAAAGGAGAAAACTGCTGCGTAAGAGAGATGTTATGGTAAAGGAAATTTTGACAGTCTGAGTGGCTGCCCCCGTTACGGGGTTAAACGAGACGGCGTAGTTTCGGCTACCATCAGGTGTTTATTGATAAGAGGAGTTTTAAGAAATGGCAGAAGAAAAAGCAAAAGAGGCAGAGGCAAAGGAGAAATCAGGAAAGAAGGATAAAGAATCAAAGAGCTGGAGCAGCGATATAAAGAAGCTCGGTGATTCGATAGTAGGATTGACTCTGATGCAGGCCAAGGAGCTTGCAGATTATCTGAAGGACGAGCATGGTATTGAGCCTGCTGCGGCCGGCGCGGCTGTTATGGTTTCCGGTGGTCTGGCTGCTGCAGGTGGAGCTGAAGTGGTGGAGGAGAAGACCACTTTTGATGTAGTATTGAAGGAATTTGGTGACAAGAAGATACAGGTAATTAAAGAAGTGCGCGCGATTACCAGTCTTGGTCTTAAAGAGGCGAAGGATTTGGTTGAGGGCGTGCCGAAGCCGGTTAAAGAAGCTGTGAGCAAGGAAGATGCAGAGGCGATGAAGAAGAAGCTCGAAGAGGCCGGCGCGGTAGTTGAGATAAAGTAAGGGAAGATTTGAAATAGCTTTTTTTAGTTTAAATTTTATACAATTAATTCGGGAGGAATAAATGGGAGTGCGAATTGTGCGTGATTTCGGCAGGGTCGGCGATGCATTGGAAATACCGGATTTGGTGGCGATGCAGAAGAATAGCTATGACAGATTTTTACAGCCGGATGTTGAGCCCGGCAGACGCAAATGCATCGGTCTTGAGGCACTGTTTCGAGAGATATTTCCGATAGACAGCTACGATGGTTCGATGCGGATGGAGTATGTTCATTATGAGCTTGAGAAGCCTCGTTATGCACCTACACAGTGCCGTCAGCTTCGTCTGACATACGGATATCCGCTGAAGATTTGCTGCCGGCTTCACAGGACCGGCGGCGAGGATGTAGCAGAGCAGCCGGTGTATCTCGGTGAAGTGCCGAAGATGATAGGCGGCGGTGAGTTTATCATTCACGGTGCAGAGCGGGTGATAGTCAGTCAGCTACACCGCAGCCCGGGTGTTGACTTTCTTATCGACAGTAAGGAAGGCGACAGGATACTTCACGGCGGCAGGATAATACCTGAGAGGGGCAGCTGGATAGAGATAAGCGTTACGAAAAAAGATGCGCTTGTTGTCAAAATAGACCAGTCGAGCAAGATACCTGCGACGGTGTTTTTGCGGGCGATAAGTGCTGATTTCGGTGACACTGAGTCGATAATCCGGCTGTTTTATCCGACGAAGACGGTAATAAAAGCGAAGCTTAAGCCTTCGATGTGGGCTGTAGGTGACATTGTTGACACCAAGACGGGGGAGATAATAGTAAAGGCAGGGTCCCTGATGGGAGACAGGCTGTCTGCGGTAAAGCAGAGCAAGATTAAGAATGTGGAGGTTGTCGAGGATGTCAAGGATGCGATTATTTTGAATACTGTTGCAGAAGATGATTGTCAAAATCACGAGCAGGCATTGCTGAGGTTTTATATGCGGTTAAGGCCGGGCAATCCGCCTAATCAGGAAAAGGCAAAGATATTTTTTGACGAGAAATTTTCCGATGTGAACCGCTATCGTCTCGGCAGGGTCGGCAGATTCAGAATAAACAGGAAATTTGAGCAGGATGTCAGCGGTAGCGAGATGACGCTTCGGCCGGAAGACTTCCTCAATACAATGAGATATATTATCAAGCTCAGAAACAACATGGGTGAGATTGATGATATTGACCATCTTGGAAACCGGCGGGTGAGGACTATCGATGAGCTGGCGGGAGACGAGTTCAGGAAGGGACTTCTAACACTTCGCAAAACTGTTCAGGAGCGGATGAGTATCAAGAGGGAGAGCGAGGAAGAGGTCAGGGTTGCCGATTTGATAAATTCCAAGGCGATATCGAGCAGTATCAACTACTTCTTTGGCCGAGGAGAGCTTAGCCAGATAGTAGACCAGACCAATGCGCTCAGTCAGCTGACACATGAAAGGCGGCTTTCTGCACTTGGGCCTGGCGGACTGAACCGCAGACGGGCCGGCTTTGAGGTTAGAGATGTTCACATCAGCCATTACGGCCGTATTTGTCCGATAGAAACGCCTGAGGGTACAAATATCGGTTTGATTTCTTCTCTGGCAATATTTGCGACGGTAGATGAATACGGTTTTCTTCTTACGCCTTATAACAGAGTGGAAAACGGCAAGGTGACGGGCAAGGTGGAATATTTGCGGGCTGACGAGGATATGAAAGCAGTGATTGGAGCGCCTGGAATAGTCGACCAGGAAAGCGGAAAGATACAAGAGGGGATGGTACTGGCGATGAGGGGCGGTGAGCTTGCGCAGGTCAACAGTGAAGAGGTTGATTATGTTGATGTTTCCCCGAAGCAGATAGTGGGTTTGTCAGCGTCACTGATTCCCTTTTTGGAGCATGATGATGCGAACCGGGCTTTGATGGGCTCGAATATGCAGCGTCAGGCGGTGCCGCTGTTAGAGACAGAAAAGCCTCTTGTCAACACGGGAATGGAGGAGATTGTAGGTCAGCATTCGAGTATGACGGTGCGGGCGGTCAACCGTGGCAGCGTTACGGCGGTTGACTCGAGGCGAGTAGTGATTAACAATACCGACGAGTACAATCTGGAGAAGTTTTTTGGTTTGAATGAGAGGACCTGCCTAAATCAGATTCCTGTTGTTAAAGTCGGAGACAAGGTCAAAAGGGGTCAGGTGATAGCCGACGGCGGCGGGACGTGTGAAGGTGTGTTGAGCCTTGGTAAAAATGTTCTTGTGGGTTTTGTTTCTTTCGACGGATTTAATTTTGAGGACGCAATAGTTATCAGTGAGAGGCTGGTTAAAGACGACTGCTTTACGAGCATTCATATAGATGAGTTCACCGCGGAGATTCGGGAGACACGTCTTGGACGTGAGGAGTTTACCAATGATATTCCGAATGTGGGTGAGAGGGCTCTTCGGAATCTCGATGAGCACGGAGTTATCCGTGAAGGCACAAGAGTACAACAGGGTGATATTCTTGTTGGTAAGGTTGTTCCAAAGAGCAAGACAGAGCTTACGCCTGAAGAGAAGCTTCTGCATGCGATTTTCGGCAGGGCTGGTGAGGATGTGAAAAATGACTCACTTGAATTGCCGAGCGGTTATGAGGGTATGGTGATAAGAACGGAGCGTTTTATTCGACGGGGTCACGGCGGTGATGAGGAAAAGCGGGCCCTGAGAGCGCAAATAAAGGGAATCGAGCAGGAGATGAAGAAGAAACACTGTGCCGTGTTCAGACAGATGATTGAAGCGATACATCAGAAGATGGATGTCAAGATAATTGACCCGTCGACCAGGCAAAAGGTCGGGGCCAGCGATGATGATGATGTTATATTTGAGCAGGTTGAAAACTTCGGTATCAAATGGATTAAACCGGCGTCGCGGAGAGACGAGGTTAAGAAAATCGTCGATAAATTCTGGGTAAAGATAGACGAAACTCGGGAAGAGGCGGAGGTGAGGATAAAGAGTCTGAAGCACGGCGATGAGCTTCCGAGCGGTGTTTTGGAGATGGTGAAAATTTATGTTGCAACCAAGCGGACGCTTTCTATAGGTGACAAGATGGCCGGCCGACACGGCAACAAGGGTGTTATCGCCAAGATTATGCCGGTCGAGGATATGCCATTTTTGGAAGACGGCACACCACTGGATATATTGCTTAATCCTCTTGGAGTTCCAAGCCGAATGAATGTCGGTCAGATTCTTGAGACTCATCTCGGCTGGGCAGCGAAGGTTCTGGGATTTAGTGCTGTAACTTTTGTTTTTGCCGGAGCTACGGAGCAGGATATTCAGATGGTAACAGAGGAGGCTAATGAGTGTATGAAGGGTCGAGCAGAGCAGCTGGAAGAGGCCAAGCAGCCGCCTCCTCCGGATGAGTTCTTCATCCAGGTACCAAAAAATCTTAAGACGCAGCTTTATGACGGCAGGACAGGTGAGCCGTTTGACCAGCCGGCAACGATAGGATTCATTTATATGATGAAGCTGCACCATCTCGTGGATGATAAGATTCACGCCCGCTCGACCGGTCCTTATAGTCTGATTACGCAGCAACCTCTGGGAGGCAAGGCAAGGACTGGAGGACAGAGGTTCGGAGAGATGGAGGTATGGGCGCTGGAAGGATACGGAGCAGCTTATACTCTGCAGGAGATGCTGACGGTCAAGAGCGACGATGTTGAGGGACGTACCAAGATATATGAGTCGATGGTTAAGGGACAAAATATGCTTGAGGCTGGAACACCACTTTCCTTCGACGTGTTGTGTAATGAGTTACGAGGCCTCGGCTTGAATATACAGCTTGAGAAGAAACGGCTCGGGGCTGCTTCTTTATAAGGTGACAGATTTTTTGACCTGTGAAAAACGAAGGAGATTATGATAAATGTTAGTAAATATTTATGATAGGATAAATGATTATGGTTCGGTAAAGATTTCGCTGGCCAGTCCGAATACAATAAGAAGCTGGTCTTTCGGCGAGGTGCGAAAGCCTGAGACGATAAATTACCGAACATATCGGCCGGAAAAGGACGGGCTATTCTGCGAGCGGATTTTCGGTCCGGAAAGGGACTGGGAATGTGCGTGCGGCAAGTATAAGGGGACAAAGTTTAAGGGTATAATATGCGACCGCTGCGGAGTAAAGGTTACCCACAGCCGAGTTCGCCGCAAACGGATGGGCCATATTAATCTTGCGGCTCCGGTAGTTCATATATGGTTTTTTAAGGCGATACCGAATCATCTTGGTACGCTTCTGAGTGTGAAGACATCGGATTTGGAGAAGATAATTTATTTCCAGGACTATGTTGTGATTGATAGTGCGCAGAGTCCTTTGAAAGTCGGCCAGCTTCTTAGTGAAGAGGAATATAGTGAGGCATCACGTAAGTACGGGAGTCCACCATTAGGTTTTAAGGCATTGATGGGAGCAGAGGCTATAAGAACTTTGCTAAGCGACCTTGACCTTGAGAAATTAAGCAAGGAACTGAGGGTCGGACTGTCTCAGACCAACAGCAAGCAAAAAATCAAGGACCTTACAAAGAGATTAAAGACTGTAGATTCTATCAGCAGCAGCTCAAACAAGGCTTCCTGGATGGTACTTGATGTCATACCTGTTATACCACCGGATTTGAGGCCGCTCGTGCTGCTGGAGAGCGGAAACTTTGCAACCAGCGATTTGAATGACCTTTACAGAAGGATTATCAACAGAAACAGCAGGCTTAAAAAGCTGATAGATTTGAATGCACCGGAGGTCATTATCAGAAATGAAAAGAGGATGCTGCAGCAGGCTGTCGACGCTCTGCTCGATAACGGAAGATGCAGACGGCCGGTACTCGGAAGTAATAACAGACCGCTTAAGAGCCTTGCAGATATGATAAAGGGAAAGCAGGGACGATTCCGTGAGAACCTGCTCGGAAAGAGAGTGGATTATTCGGCTCGTTCAGTCATTGTCATTGGGCCGAATCTGAAGCTTAACCAGTGCGGGCTTCCCAAAAGAATAGCGATGGAATTGTATCAGCCGTTTATTATTCGCAAACTCAAGGAACATGGTTACGCGGACACGATTAAAAGCGCAAAGAGGATGATAGAGAAGCAGGATGAGCGTATCTGGGACGTGCTTGAAGAGGTGATTCATCAGCATCCTGTTCTGCTGAACCGTGCTCCTACTCTTCATCGAATGGGTATTCAGGCATTCGAACCTATACTGGTGGAGGGTAATGCGATAATGCTTCACCCGCTTGCGTGCCGAGGTTTCAATGCTGACTTTGACGGGGACCAGATGGCGGTGCATCTGCCGCTCAGCATAGAGGCACAGGCTGAGACTCATGCACTGATGATGACCACAAACAATATATTCTCGCCTGCGAATGGGTCGCCTATGGTCGGGCCTTCTCAGGATATGGTGATGGGCAATGCGTATTTGACATACATAAGCAGGGACGAAAATGAAAAAGGCACCGGAGCGTTGTTCAAGGACCCGTTAGAAGCGATAAGAGCGGCTGAAGATAGGAAAATAAGTATGCACGCCAAAATCAGGGTCAGGATAACAAAGCCAATAGTAGGACCTGATATTGAAGAGATAAAGAGCGAGTCTGACAAAATCGCCGCAGATTCCAGAGCGAAAGGTAAGGTAATAGAGACGACCGCCGGCAGATGCATATTCAACGATATTCTACCAGATGAGCTGCCTTTCTATAATATGACGATGACAAGCAAAAAGTTGAGCAGGGTCATAAGCGACTGCTTCAAAATAGCGAGCTCGGCAAAGACGGTTGACCTGCTTGATAAGATTAAAGATATAGGATTCAAGTACGCTACACTTGCAGGTCTGAGCTTCGGGATAAGAGATCTGAAAATACCTGCCAAAAAGCAATCTATTATTGAGCTTACCGAGGAGAAAGTCCAAAAAATTCAGAAAAACTATGACAATGGAGTCTTAACAGAGGGTGAAAGATACAATCAGGTTGTCGATGCCTGGACGCATGCACGCGTGGCAGTTACCAATGAGATGATGAGAGGCCTGAAAGAGGATGTGACAGATGAAGGCAAGCCGTATTTGAACCCGATATTCCTGATGACCGATTCGGGTGCGAGAGGAAGCGTTGACCAGATTCAGCAGCTTGCAGGTATGCGTGCATTGATGGCCAAGCCGAGCGGCGAGATTATCGAGACGCCCATCAAGTCAAACTTTCGTGAAGGTATGACTGTGCTTGAGTATTTCAGCTCTACACACGGGGCACGTAAGGGACTTGCTGATACGGCGCTGAAGACAGCTAACTCGGGTTATCTTACGCGAAAGCTGATTGATGTAGCTCAGAATGTAATTATTACCGACCGTGACTGCGGGACACTGCAGGGCATCACAAAGAGCGTTATCAGCGGCGGCGAGCAGGTTGAAGTGCCTCTTTCAGAGCTTATCGTCGGCAGAACCGCCAGAGATAATATTCGAAATCCGATTACCGATGAGATGATAGTGCGTGAGAATGAGGTTATAACGCCTCAGATGGCGGCAAAGATAGAAGATTTGGGCATCGACGCCGTGAGGATTCGAAGTCCGCTGACCTGTGACAGTCCGTTTGGTGTTTGCGCCAAGTGCCACGGTTGGGATTTAAGCACGGGCAAACTCGTTGAAGAGGGAACGGCGGTAGGCATTGTGGCGGCACAATCCATTGGTGAGCCCGGCACGCAGCTTACACTTAGAACCTTCCATACCGGTGGGGTTGCTTCGAGGGCTATCCTTGAAAGAGAGCAAAGAGCAACCCAGGCAGGTAAGATAAAGTATCGTGAGATAAATGCTGTTTCGGTCAAGACCCCTGAAGGCAAAGAGCAGCTTGTAGTGCTTAAACGAAACGGGGAGATGATTATTGTTGACGACAAGGACAGAGAGCTTGACAGGTTTAAGGTTCCCTATGGTGCGATTGTTTCTGTTCAGGACGGCCGGAAAGTCAAAGGCGGTGAAATTCTGTTTTCCTGGGACCCGCATCGAACGCCGATACTTGCGGAGGTGCCTGGAAAGATTGCATTTGTAGATATAATCGACGGTGAGACGATTCGGATAGAAGAAGAGAGGAAGGGACAGGTCAGCAAACCTGTGGTGATAGAGCATAAGGGGGATAAACATCCACAGATTATAATAGAAGGCGCCGAGGGTAAGATTCTTGACGTGCATTATCTGCCCGCGGCAGTGAGGATTGAGGTTGTGGAAGGCCAGGAGGTTCAGGCTGGCCAGCTTCTTGCTCATCAGCCACGTGCGTCCGGCGGCACGCAGGATATTACCGGAGGTCTGCCCCGAGTTACGGAAGTATTTGAGGCTCGCAAGCCGAAAGACCCTGCAGTGATGGCAGAAATCAGCGGCAGGGTTGAGCTGCGAGGCGATAAGCGAAGGGGCAAAATGACTATTATTATCCGCTCTGAGTCTGGAATGGAAAAAGAACACCACGTTCCACGCGACAGACACCTGAACGTTCATACAGGCGATATGATAGAGGCGGGGATGGCCCTGACCGACGGGCCGCTTGTGCCTCACGATATCCTGGCAATCAAGGGTGAAGAGGCGCTGCAGAGGTATCTAATTACAGAGATTCAAAACGTCTATCGTTCACAGAACGTCAGTATTAATGACAAACATATTGAAATTATCTGCTCTCAGATGATGCGTAAGGCTGAAATTGAATCGGTTGGTGACGGCAGCTTCCTGCCGGGAGAGGTCGTTGATAAGTTTATCTTCAGAAAAGAGAACGAGAGACTTTCCGATTCGATTAAAGTCAGCAAGACAGGTGATGTAACCGAGCTGGAAGAAGGTCAGATTGTCAACAAGGATGAGCTTTCGCGGATAAATGAAAAGATTGAGGCTATAGGAGGAACCGGTGCTAAAGGGACGAAGCCGAAACCTGCGACGGCGAAGACGCTTCTTTTGGGTATCACGAAGGCGTCACTGTGGTCGGAGAGTTTTATAGCGGCAGCAAGCTTCCAGGAGACAACAAAGGTGTTGACAGGAGCGGCACTGTCAGGTAGAGTAGATGAGCTTACTGGCCTGAAAGAAAATGTTATTCTGGGCCACCTGATACCGGCGGGTACCGCGTTTAAGCCGTACCTCGAGATGAAGGTCAAGCACCTTGCAGAAGCGCCTCTGCCGAAAGAGTTTGCAGAGGTTAAAGAAGTCAAGGAGGCCGAGGAAAAGGCTGAAGCGGCTGTAAAAGAGGCACTTGGTATAAAATGATGTCTTTATGTGTCAAAAGATAAATTGAAAATCGGAAATGAATTATGCCGACAGCAAATCAGTTAGTAAATCGTGCCAGAAGAAGGACAAAAAAGCAGAAACGTATATCGGATATAAGAGGCTGTCCTCAGAAAAGAGGAGTTTGTTTGATAGTCAGGACACAGACTCCCAAGAAACCGAACTCGGCTTTACGCAAGATAGCGCGTGTGAGGCTGACAAACGGCAAGGAGGTGACCTGTTATATACCGGGTATAGACCATAATCTGCAGGAGCACAGCACGGTTCTTATTCGCGGCGGCAGAGTCAGGGACCTGCCCGGAGTCAGATACCATATTATTCGCGGTGTGCTGGACTGCGGTGGAGTAGAGAATCGTAAACAGGGAAGAAGTAAATACGGCGCAAAAAGAGCGAAGTAATTGATTTTCGTCCCGAAGGGACACCCAAGGTGGAATTGAGATAGACGAGTAGTAAGTAAAGGAACGATAATGGCAAAGAAGTTTACAGCATCAGAACAACAATTAAAGCCGGATGCTAAATACAACAATAGGTTGGTTTCGAAGTTTATTAACTGCCTGATGCACGAAGGTAAAAAAAGCGTAGCCCAAAAGGTTTTTTATGATGCTATGGAGAGGATAGCTAAAAAGGTTAAAGATGAGGAGCCGCTGAAGGTTTTTGAGACGGCGGTTAATAATGTCAAGCCGATGATTGAAGTTCGCAGCAAACGGGTGGGCGGTGCGAGCTATCAGGTGCCGATGCAGGTCAGTGCCAAGAGGCAGCAGTCGCTGTCGTTTCGATGGATACTGCAGTCGGCCCGCGGGAAAAAAGGAAAGCCGATGTGCGAGAGGCTGGCTGAAGAGCTGATAGATGCGTACAAAAAGCAGGGCGGTGCGATGACAAACAGAGAGAACGTGCACAGGATGGCGGAGGCAAATAAGGCATTTGCCCACTTTGCGTGGTAAGAGCGAAGTTTATAGCTGCCACGGTGCGTTTTTCGAAATGGCCGTGGCAGCTTTTTTATCAATAGTTTTTGAAGGTGACCTGGATGCAAGTAATCAGTTTTTTTTGTGAAAGCTAATTCGAAGATGAAAAAATGCTGAGAGATTCCGATGACAACTGATTTGGCCAAACTGCGCAATATAGGTATTATGGCTCATATCGACGCCGGCAAGACGACGATTACCGAGAGGATACTTTATTATACGGGCAAGACTTACAAGATGGGGGAGGTGCACGACGGTACGGCTGTTATGGACTATCTGGAAGAGGAGCAGCAGAGAGGGATTACGATAACATCAGCGGCGACTAAATGTCCTTGGAAGGACTATGAGGTTAATCTGATTGATACGCCGGGACATATTGACTTTACAGCAGAGGTTGAAAGGTCGCTGCGTGTACTGGATGGTGCCGTGGCGGTGTTCGACGGCAGCGAAGGTGTGCAGGCACAAAGCGAAACGGTGTGGCGACAGGGACGCAAATACGAGCTTCCGTGCATTTGTTTTATCAATAAAATGGACAAGGTAGGCGCTGATTTTGAGATGAGTGTGGATAGTATTCGTAACAGACTTCTTGCCAATCCTGTCGCAGTTCAGATACCTTATGGAAGCGGAGAGGATTTTACGGCAATTATAGATATCATAGAGATGCGGGCGGTTTTTTATAAAGCAGACGAGCTGGGAGCAAGTTTCGAGGAAAGACAAATACCTGAAGATATCAGTGTAATGGCAGAGCGGTACAGGCACGGATTGCTGGAGCTTGCAGCAGAATTTGATGAGCAGCTTATGGAGCTTTACATCGAGAATAAACCAGCCGAACCTGAGATTATTCACAGAGCGATAAGGAAAGGGACGTTGGCAGGCAGGCTTCATCCTGTATTTGTGGGCTCAGCTTTGAAATATATCGGTGTGCAGAGGCTTCTTGATGGAGTTATTAATTATTTGCCGTCACCTTTGGAAAGGCCTGTTATAGTCGGCCACAAGCCGAAAGACGAGAAAAAGAAGGTGACAGTTAGGTGCGATAAGGATTCTCCGCTCGTGGCTTTGGTCTTTAAGGTTACATCTGATGCTCACGGTGATTTGAATTTTATCAGGATTTACCAGGGGACATTGAAATCGGGCAGCAGGGTTCTGGATACGAGTCGCGATAAACGTGAGAATATTACGAGAATATTTGAGATGCATGCCAATGAGCGTAAGATTCTTGATTTCGCCGCTGCCGGTGACATTGTGGCGGTGGTAGGTCTTAAGCAGGCTCTAACGGGCGATACAATCTGTGACACGAGGCATCCGGTATGTTTGCCGTCCATTACATTTCCGCAGACGGTTATAAGTATGTCGATAGAGCCGAGGACGTCCGGGGACAAGAGTAAGCTTTCCGAGGCATTGGCGGAGCTGAGACGGGAGGACCCGACTTTCGACTGCAAAGTGGACAGCGAGACGGGCCAGACAATCATAAGCGGGATGGGTGAGCTTCATCTTGAGATTCTTCAGCACAAACTTGTCAGAGAGAAAAAAGTTAATGTCAGAGTTGGAAAGCCTCGAGTGGCTTACAAGGAGGCGATTACAAGGTCAGCGGAGGCTGAAGGTAAATTTGTTCGTCAGAGTGGCGGCCACGGCCAGTTTGGCCACGTGGTGCTGAGAATTGAGCCGTTGATGACCGAAGACGGTCACTGGAGCAGAGAGAATGAGTTCGTCAGTAAAATTGTCGGTGCAGCAATACCGAAGGAATATATTGGTGCGGTCGAAGCCGGTGCCCGAGAGGCATTAGGCTGCGGAGTTTTGGCAGGATTTCCGGTTGTAGGGGTGAGAATAATTTTGCTTGACGGCTCTTATCATACCGTTGATTCATCGGATTTGGCTTTTGAGCAGGCGGCGGCTATTGCGATAGAGTCGGCTTTGAAGAAGGCAGAGCCTGTATTACTTGAGCCGTTGATGCGTCTTGAGGTGGTGGTTCCGGAGGCCTATTTTGGGGCGGTTCAGGGTAATTTGCTCGGTAAAAGAGCAGTTATAACAGATACACAGGTGCACGGGATGATGCGAGTTATTGACGCCAGGGCACCGCTTGCTGAAATGTTCGGGTATTCGAGCGATATAAGGGGCCTTACAGCGGGCAGAGGTGTATTTACGATTGAGCCTTTGACTTATGAGAAGATTCCCGAGCAGCTTGCGCAAAAAATTATCTTATAGAAGTTTCAGTTTTTCTTATATACCTGTTATTGCACGAAAAAGGCAGCTTCTTTTGTATTTTGATAGAAAATTTTTTTGCTGTTTTATTGACAGTTTTTCTGTAAGCTGCTAAATTATAGGTTTTTCAGCCGTAGCGAGCACGGTCAGGGACGGCTGTGCGAAGACGAGTTGGGCTGTGACATATCTGAAAATGATGGTCAGGGACGGTAAGTAAGAAGCTTCGGGCTAATGTCAGAGCCGACAGATGCTTTACGGATTTTTGTCAGCTTTGGGAGAGCCCGAATTCTTTAAGGAAGGCGACATTGGCCGGCGAAAGGAAGTGATAGAGGAGCCGGCCAATAAATAAGAAGCCTTTCCTGCATAAAAAACCGGATAGAATCTTGAGAGTTGTGAATTGTATCTCAATTTTGGCGGAAGATTACTGTATCAAAATTTATGGCGACAGAAACTGAAAAAATCAGGATAAGAATGGAATCATACGACCACAGGGCGCTTGATACCTCGGCAAAAGAGATAGTCGAGCATGCTCGCAGGACTAACGCACGGGTCAGCGGCCCGGTGCCATTGCCGACAAGGATAGAAAGATACACAGTGCTTCGAAGCCCGCATGTCGACAAGAAATCGAGAGAGCAGTTTGAACTGAGGACACATAAGCGATTGATAGATATCTATGAGGCTAATGCGCGGACGGTAGAGGTTTTGAACCGGCTGGTGGTTCCTGCAGGCGTGTTTGTGAAGATAAAGGCATAGGCAGGGATGCTTTTTGACTTTTTGCGTGCGTCTGATGTTTAGAGATTGAAGCTATGGCAATGCTATTGGGAAAAAAGGTTGGTATGACACAGGTTTATGATGAGTCGGGCAGATTGCTGCCTGTGACCGTCATTGAGGCTGGTCCCTGCGCTGTTCTTCAGGTCAAGACGAAACAGACAGACGGGTATAACGCTATTCAGCTCGGTTATGATGATGTCAAGCCGAGCCGGCAGAAGAGGCCGGCAGTTGGGCATTCAAAGAAAGCTGATACATCGGTAAAGAAACTTGTAAGGGAGTGGCGATTGGCGGATGATGCCGAGCCGGACTGTAAGAGCGGCGATTCGCTTACAGTTTTGGTTTTTGCAGGGAATAATTTTGTTGATGTTATCGGGACCAGCAAGGGAAAGGGATTTGCCGGAGTGATGAAAAAATATCACTTTGCAGGTTTTCCTTCGTCACACGGTACGGAGCGCAAGCACAGAGCGGGCGGCTCGTTGGCAAGCTTTGCGACTGACAGAGGTCACAGTGGAAAACTTAAAAAAGGAAAGAAAATGGCCGGCCATATGGGCTGTGAGAGAGTGACTACGAGTAATCACAGACTGGTTTCGATAGACGAAGAGAATAATTTATTGGTTGTCAAGGGCTCTGTGCCGGGTCCTTCGGGCAGCTATGTGATAGTGCGAAGCTCGCGAAGGCAATAGATGAGCGAAATTTTGAAAGCCGAAGATGATTAGATTAGCCGTTTACAACAGAGATGGAGAAGAGGTTGAGAGCCTGAAGGTCGATGAGTCGGCTTTAGGCGGCGGGGTAAACTTCTCACTGCTTAAGCAGGCGATTGTGATGTATCACGCCAACAGTCGGGTAGGGACGGCGGCGACAAAGGGCAGGAGTATGGTGGCCGGCTCGACGAGAAAACTGTTCAGGCAGAAGGGCACCGGTAACGCACGTATCGGCAACATAAGGACGGGCAAACGTGTAGGTGGCGGAGTGACTTTTGCCAAAGTGCCGCACGACTTCGGCAAAAGGATGCCCCAGAAGCAGCGAAGACTGGCGGCGAAATCTGCTGTGCTGGAAAAGCTCTTAAGCAACGATGTTGTTGTGGTTGATGAGTTGAATATGGAAAAGCCGAAGACGAAAGAGTTCGCTTCGATTCTGGGCAATCTTAAGATTAATCGCAGCTGTCTTGTGATGATTGGTGATGCCGATGAGAATATTTACAGGTCGGCGAGAAATATACCAAAGGTGGCGGTGATGCCTGTATCGCAGCTTAATGCCGGTGACGTTTGCAATCACAGCAAGCTGCTTTTTACGAAGCAGGCTTTT
>CAYLMG010000019.1:0-19881 GCA_964384565.1 uncultured Pirellulales bacterium
GGTGGATCACATCGAGATGGCCGTTCGTAATCGGGTCAAACGAACCTGGGAATATCGCCCTTACAAATTTTCTATTCATCGAAATAATCCCAAAGTAATCAACTTTCAGTAAAGAACATTAATCCCTCCATGAGCAATGGAATATTATACAGAGATGTTAAATTTAATCAAGGGATTATTCTTTCGTCCACTGGTCGAGCCAGGCGAGGACGGTTTCGTGCCAGAGAATCGAGTTGTGGGGCTTTAAGACCCAGTGGTTTTCGTCGGGAAAATACAATAATCTGCTGGGAATCCCAAGACGTTGCAAGGCATTAAAGGTAGCCAAGCCCTGCGTCTCCGGTACGCGATAATCCAGGGCGCCGTGGATCACCAGCATCGGCGTCTTCCAGTTTTGCACGAAATCTATCGGATTTTGCTTTGCATAACCTTCCGGATTTTCCCAGGGAGTTCCCTCGTGGTCCCATTCGGGAAACCAAAGCTCTTCCGTATCGAAGTATCCAATATGCTCGTCGAGCGAGCCATCGTGATTGACCATACATCGAAAGCGGTCTGGCCATTTGCCGGCGAACCAGTTAATCATATACCCGCCGAATGAAGCTCCAAGGGCTGCTACTCTGTCACCGTCCATCCAGGTGTAGCGTTTCAAAGCAGCGGCCAATCCTTTCTGCAGGTCTTCAAACGGCTTACCGCCCCAATCGCCACGAATGGAATCGCAAAATTCCTGGCCATAGCCAACCGAACCGTGGAAGTCGACCATAACACAAGCGTATCCGGCTGCAGCATAGACCTGCGGATTCCAACGGTGGTGAAATGTGTTTCCGAACGAACCCTGAGGGCCGCCGTGGATGAGAAATGCCACGGGATATTTTTTGTCAGCATCGAAATCTATCGGCTTGAGCACATAACAATAAACGGTTTCATCATTGAAACCGGGAAAAGAAAACTGCTCATATTCACCCATGCGAACAGCGGAAATTTTTTCTGAACTTATATCGGTGATTTTAGATATGTCGCTGCCGTCAGGTCTAACCGAATAAAGCTCTACAGGACTTCGCAGATTCTTCAGGCCAAAAATAATCCTGTCATCCGTCACACCACATAAATCGACGTAACCCTTCTCGACAATGGTTTTAACCTTACCGGTTTTGACATCAACAGCAAAGAGGGATTTCTGGCCGATATTGGCAGCCGTTGCATAGATGGTTTTGCTGTCGGCAGACCAACAGAGCGACGATGTGCTACGGTCCCATTTTTCTGTCAGGATTTTCTTTTTACCTTTTGGCCAGGGCATAAAAACAATCCGAAATCTGTCGGACTCATAGCCGGACCTTTTCATAGCCATATAAGCAAGCGTTTTGCCATCGGGCGAGAAAACGGGATTTGTATCCCAGGCCTGGTTCTCTTCGGTCAGACATTTCGGCGGTTCTGAGCCATCAATGGGTGCATGGTACAAATCGAAGTCCGTTGACCAGGGCTCTTCTCGGCCGACATCGCGGGCGGCAAAAATAATGGCTTTGCCATCTGGTGTAAATGTAATCTCCTCCGGTCCTCCAAACGGCTTGGAAGGAGTGTCGGCGTCCATACCCGGCATAACATCAACCGCATCGTTACCATCCGCAGGCATTACGAACAGATGTGAGCGTCGGCCATCCTTGTATGTATCCCAGTGGCGAACGAATATCCTGTCATAAATCCTGCCCTTTGCTTTTTTCTTTTCGATTTCATCGAGGCGATTCTTTGTATCGGTTACCGTATTACAATCAGGAAAAACTTCCATAGTAAAGGCGATATATTCGCCGTCCAGTGAGACAAGAAGATTTGCAACGTCGAGCGGCTGGTCAGTTACCCGGCGGGCCTCGCCGCCATCGATTCTGATACGCCAAACCTGTGATGTGTCCGAGCGTTTGGATAAAAAGAAAATAGTTTTGCTGTCAGGCGCCCATCGTGGATTTGAATCATTTTCTATATGGGTCGTCAACTGCCGAAGCTCTGTTCCATCAGCCTTAGCCAGCCAGAGGTCTTTTCGTTCCTTATTTTTTTCGAGGTCGGTTTTTTTTAAAACAAAGGCAATCCAACTGCCATCTGGCGAGACCTGCGTGTCAGAGAGGCGCCCCATTGCAAGCATATCGTGGATAGAGAATGGATGTGTTTCTACAGTAGCCGGTTGAGCAGAGAGACTTATACATAAAGAAAGAGACAAGAGTATAAGATTCATAATTTTCCCCTTACAACTTTTATTAATTAGTTGTCGTCCCGGTTACTGATCAACCTGTTATTGTTAGCTGGCTTCGTCTCTGGTTAGCACCACAGGTATATCGAGCCAGAAGGTAGAGCCCTTGTCGGGTTCGCTTTCCAGGCCGATACTACCGGCGAGCATATCAGCCAATTCCTTACTGATTGCAAGGCCGAGTCCGGTGCCCGTCGTTTCGCGGATTAAGGAGCCGTCAACCTGGCGGAATTTTTCAAATATCTTTTCCTTATCAGCATCAGCAATGCCACAGCCGGTATCGGTAACCGCGATGCGAACCATAGTATCGTCGAGCATCTGTGCGTGAATTTCAATTTTGCCTTTTTCCGGTGTGAACTTAACAGCGTTACTCAAAAAATTGTAGAGTACCTGCTGAATCTTTCCGGCATCGGTCATAAGTGGCGGGATTTCATCTTCAACAGTAAGCTTGACTTTGATTTTCTTTTGCTTTGTGAGCAATGAGAACGACGTTATTACCGCTTCAAGAAGATGTTTTACAGAAGCTTGTTCTATATGCAGCTTGAGTTTTCCGGCTTCGGTCTTGGCCAGATCGAGCAGGTCGTTAATCATATTCAGCAGGCGGTTGCCGCTTATGATAATATTTTCAACGTACCTCTGTGTCTTTTCCTGTTTCAGCAGTTTCGGTTTTTCCTTCAGGACCTGTGCAAATCCGAGTATTGCATTGAGGGGCGTTCTGAATTCGTGCGAGATATTCGCCAAAAATTCACTTTTAACTTTATTTGCCTTGAACAGCTCGATATTGCGCTCTGAAAGCTCAACAATTTTTCCATCGAGCTGTTTGTTTGCCTGCCGAAGCTTTTCCTGCGCCGATTGCAGGCCGTCGAGCATGTGGTTAAATGCAACAGCGAGCTTTTCATACTCGTCACCGGTTTTGATAGAGCTTCTTATATCGAGATTACCATCAGCGACGTTGTTCGCCATCGCGCGAAGCTGGCGAATCGGCCGAAGAATTACCCGCTGGGTTATCATATAAAACGCTATTATGGCAGCAGTGCAGCCGATAACGCCTGCAACAATTACCGAGACACGATTGATGAGTACCGTGTAACCGATTTCAGCCGGACGCTGAATGACTGCGGTACCTATCAGTTCATTTTTGTTAAACGGGCTGGCAGAACCCTGAGGATTGTGACAGCTTATGCAGCTATCGGTAGCTCTGAAGATTCGCACATAACTGCTGTGCAGAACCCCCTTTTGCTTAGTGAAAGTAATGTTGTCATCCCTGTCTTCATCGGCCTTTAGAAGCTCAATCATTTCTTTCTGTTCTACGGACAAGGCCTGAATCTGCTCGTCCTGCTTGTCTTTTGTGAAACGAATCCATTGCATTTCAAAATCATTTACATCAAACACCGCACCGGTGTTACTCAGTTCCGGCAGGATGGTTTCGCCTTGCAGCTTTGTTTGAAAATGACGGCGCAGCAAAATCTGTGACGTTGCTCTCTCGGCATCGAGGGAAGCGTTTTTGGTAAGATTAGTCATCCAGATGTACGGCCAAAAAAGTGAAATTAACAGTGCAAAGATAACCGCCGCCCCAAAAGCCAGCCTACACTTTTTCTCTAATGAAAGAGGGGTTAATCGCAGAAACTTCAAAATCCTCAGCAAAATTGGCTTCAAATTAATGCGCATAAACAAATTCACTTCTGCTCGTTGGTTTTTTGCTCGGGCTTATGCGAGTGCCTTTGCGTTCGCAGGTTCAGCTCGTCGAGCTGCTTTGGGTCAACTTCGCTCGGCGCATCGGTCAGGAGACACTGGCCTCGCTGAGTCTTTGGAAATGCGATGACGTCTCTAATATTGTCCGTTCCGGTAAGCAGCATAACAAGTCTGTCCAGGCCAAGTGCGAGACCGCCGTGCGGCGGAGCGCCATATTCCAGGGCCTTTAAGAAGAAACCGAACCGCTGCTGTGACTGCTGCTTCGAGATGTTCAGCAGGCCGAAAACCTTTTGCTGAACCTTCGGATTATGGATACGAATACTTCCGCCGCCAATCTCGCTGCCGTTGACAACGATATCGTACGCTTGTGAACGAATGTTGACAGGGTCTGTTTCGAGCTTTTCCAAATCTTCCGGCACGGGAGAGGTGAACGGATGGTGCAGAGAGTCATATCGCTTTTCGTCCTCGTTCCATTCGAACAGCGGGAAATCAATCACCCACAGAAATTCAAAGCTCTTCGGGTCATAGAGTTCGAGCTCTTTTGCCAGCCGACATCGCAGTGGTGCCAGTGATTTATTGACGATTGATTCTTTATCGGCGACAAACAAAAGCATATCGCCATTTTTTGCGCCGAAGAGTTCGATGATTTGCTGCTGCTGTTCGGGACTGAAGAACTTTGCAGAACCGCCGGCGAAAGAAAGCTGATTATTCTCACTTTTAACTTTCGTCCAGGCCAGACCTTTTGCTCCATAATCGCCGACAAAACCCGTCAGCGTTTTTTCGATATCGCTTCTGGAATATTTTTCTCCTGCAGCGCAAAGACCTTTTACTATTCCGCCATTTTCAATTGCTGAAGTAAAGACCTTGAAAGTGCTTTGCTTTGCGATATCGGAAATATCTTTTAGCTTCATATCGAATCGCAGGTCAGGTCTGTCCGTGCCGTAATCATCCATCGCTTCTTTGTACGACATCCGCCTCATCGGCAGCTTCGTATCCACGTCGAGAATCTCTTTGAAGATTTTCGCTACGAGATTTTCGTGGACGTTGATAACATCATCGCTGTCAACAAAGCTCATCTCGACATCAACCTGTGTAAATTCAGCCTGCCTGTCCGCCCGGGGGTCTTCATCGCGGAAGCATCGGACTATCTGGAAGTATTTGTCTACACCGCTAACCATCAGAATCTGCTTGAACAACTGCGGCGACTGCGGCAGTGCATAAAAGCAATCCTGAACCAGCCTGCTCGGCACGAGAAAATCTCTTGCCCCTTCGGGCGTGCTCTTTGCCAGCATCGGAGTTTCTATTTCCCAAAAACCGAGCGAATCGAAATAATCTCGTGTAATTTTTGTTACTCGATGTCGCACCTGCAGTTTTTGTTGCATGTACGGCCTGCGAAGGTCGATATAGCGATTCGTCAGCCGAAGCTCCTCACCGGTTTTGTCGGCGGAATCGAATTCAAAAGGCGGTGTTTTTGAGATATTCAGAATCTGAAGTTCTTCAACAGCCACCTCAATCTGGCCGGTCGGCAGCTTTGGATTCTCCATTCCTTCGCTTCTTGGCTGAACAACACCTTCGGCTGCTATTACCCACTCGCAGCGTACCGTTCTCGCCAGCTTGTGCACCTCAGGCTGTTTCTCAGGATTAAAGACGAGCTGAGTCAGGCCGTTCCTGTCTCGCAAATCAAAGAAAACCAGATTGCCGTGGTCCCGATATGAATGCACCCAGCCGGCTAACACTACTTTTTTTCCGGCATCATCCAGCCGAAGCTGCCCGCACGTATTTGTTCTTTTGAGCATAACAAAATCTCTCTAAATTCCTGTTTTGTATCGCCTACAACAAACTGATAAATCGATGCTTTCTGCTACACTAAAGGATAATCTAATACAACTATTTAGTCAATAACAGGTTTTATGAACTGGCAGGTAATGTGAGCGATTTGAGATGTAAAATTACTGAATTTGGTAGCTGGAAACCCTCCACTTGCTGTCTTTGTCCAGCACAAGCGTAATCGTCTCGATAGCATTTCTTTTCTTCTCAAAAAACGTGCTGTATTGAATAATAACATACTTTCCCTTCGGCACTCCCGGAATTGAAGCGGTGTATCGTGCAGATATCAGCTTTCGGGAAATCATTCTGACCAAAGGCTTTCTTAATGAGCTGAAATATATATTCCAGTTACTTTTTGTAACATCCTCTTTAAAATTACTGGCCATGTAATCCCAAGTCTCGGCATATTTACCGCTGTCAGCTAACTTTAGCCAGGCCTCTGCCGCGGCCGTAGCGGCTTTCTCAGCTTCGGGATTTCTCCTATGCTTCGGCTCGTCGTCCTCACAGCCGCAGAACAACAAAACTACCAGCATCGTAAGAACAATTTTCCTCATCGTCCTCTCCTGAGCATTACAACATTCCAACCTTTCCGGTCGGCCAAATTCCGCATGTACCAGTATTTTTCATAACTACTTGCAATATCGACAGCTACTGATAGGAATCTCCATATATATTATCGCTGATTTTGGGCAAAAAGAAAAGGGAAATCCAGACGATGTGCAATTTTTGCAGAAAAATCCGCTGTTTTTGGGATTTTTTCCTTGCATTTTTCAACCAAGCTGTTACACTTTGAGCGCATACAATTATAAGTGACAGGAGGTCATTTTATCCTGCCGACTGACAGAGGATGGTGTCAAACAATGACTAAATTACGTAAGCCGGAATTTTTCGGTTTTGGCTTAACCTGGATTTTATATTAAATCATGGGCTGGGGTTTTGAATCTCTCACAATCTCTCCCAGCCCCAGCCCATTTTTTAGGAAAGTCAAAACTTGTTCTAATATTCGATGAGCTGAGGTCCTACAACACCCACCTCCTTCTCCTCACCTCAGCTCATTTTTTTAATTTGTTACCCTCTCAGGCGATAGATGTTTTATTGGTTAGCAGCTTAACTACCAGAGTTGGATGGCAATTTAATTAATCACAATCATTCAGTATCACATCAAAGCAGTGCTGAAATAGCGTTCGGCCCTGTCGGGCAGGACGGTTGTGATATTTCCTTCGATTTTTTTTGCCAGCTGACGTGCTGCCCAAACATTGGCGCCTGAGCTGATGCCAACGAGCAGTCCGAAATCCGTTCCTAACTGTCGCGTTGTCTGGATAGCATTATCATCGCTGACCTCAATTACATCATCGACGAGAGATACATCCAGCACACCTGGGATGAAGCCATCACCAATACCTTGAATCTGGTGCAGTCCCGGCTCGTGGCCAAGCAAAGCAGATATTCCCTTCGGCTCGACAGCTACGACCCTGGTGTCGGGCTTTTGCTCTTTGAGGAATTTTCCAACTCCCTGCAGGGTACCACCGCTGCCGACCCCAGCTACGAAGCATTCGATTTTCCCGCCCATCTGCCGCCAAAGCTCGCGTGCGGTCTGCTCATAATGTACGCGAGGATTCTCAGGATTCTCAAACTGCTGAGGCACAAAATACCGGCTGTCCTCAGCTGCCATTTGCTCGACTCTGCGAACAGCACCGGGCAGACCCTCCTCGTCGGGTATGAGAATAAGCTCTGCTCCAAGGGCCTTTATCAGCTTTTTTCTCTCCTCGCTCATTCCCTCCGGCATAACGATTCTGACGCTATAGCCCATTAATCGACCGACCAGAGCCAATCCTATGCCCGTATTGCCGCTTGTAGGCTCTATAATGATAGAATCGGGCTTGAGCTTGCCATCTCGCTTGGCAGCCTCGAGCATGGCCAGGGCAACCCGGTCCTTGATACTGCCTCCTGGATTGAGAAATTCGGCCTTGGCGAATATCCGCTCGCCTTTTAACTGCAATAACGGCGTATTTCCTATAAGCTCAAGAATATTGTCTGTAAGCATAGTTAAACCCTACTTTCGCCTGTACTTTTCCCTAATTATTCGGCCAAATACAACGATACAAATAATATATTAAACATAACCTACCAAATATACGATAAATATCAATAAGAGATTAGCGTGCGAGTGATTTTGGGGCGGTATTAAGCATCTTATCCGAATAAAGATTTTTTTCTATTTTGAACAATTTTTTTTAAAAAAAGTATAGACAAAGGTAACTCTTTGAAATAGAATAAAAGTATAAAGCGTCTTATTTGATTTAAATATCCTCGAGCATTCAACAGGGCTGGGGATATCTCGCTTTTTCCTCTCCCTCCGCACCCAGCCCTGTTCTCCTTTTTAAAACCAGCCTCGGCTGGTTCTATATTTATAAATTCTACACCATTCTTATAACCGCTACTATCGTTACTGCTGATTGCCGTCGCAGGGATTTACATTAAAGAAGTGTAAAAATAATTTATGAGAAGTGATAAGCGTGTTTGTCTGACGAGAAGGATTTTTAATACTCGTTATTCAAAAATCTTATCAGCTCGTCAGGCACATAATCATCTGCAAAAGCAATTATGTCGTTTACCTCTGCGCTGGTCATATCGTCTTTCGGCGATAGATTGTTAATATCTACATTTACAATCAGGCCGAACCTTTTATCATCAGCGACAGCAGCGCCGGCTTTGCCGGTGCGACGGGCCTGAGTCGGCTTTATCTCGATATTAATATTCTTATCCTGCACAGGCGCCTGAAGGCGGATATTCAAATTTTGCAATCTCTCTCTCCAAAGCTTGCTCTTTAAGTTGCTCGCTAAAATCTCGACCGAATTAATCTCGCCGGTATCGAAGACAATCTCATTAACAACGCCGATGCGGGGAACTTTCTTTTCTGTAAATGCGCTTCTCAATCCCTCGAGTGCCTTGCGGAATACTTTTTCCTTCTCTCTGATTTCGATATCCTGCACCTCGCTAATGAACATTCGCACGGGAAGTGTGAAGACAGGGCCTCGGCTGGTCAGCAGAAACGTCGGCATTTCGACCTTTTTTCCGCCGGCGAGGATAAAAGACTTCTGCACAAGCATCTGCTTCGGGCCGACGACGAGTGTCTCAAATGCCTGCGGGAAAAACTCGATGAGCCGATTGCAGTAATCCTGCAGCTTTGTCTTTCCTTCGACGATGGAAATTGCAGGGCGGATATCGACACCGAATTTGATAATGTGCTGCGAGATTTTGTCTTTATCGAACAGAAAGTTCATAATTTATCACCTAAGGTTTTTAACCTTTACAGTGTATAAGAGATTTCATCGCAAGTCAAAGGAAACGAAGGCAGTAAACCCGGCAAGGGAATTTTTAGAAAAATCTTGCAATTTTGGGCCAAAAGTGTATGATTAAAAACAAGCGACGGAGGCCAGCAACTAAGGCGGCAGGATAATTGATTCCTTCGGCAAGCTCAGGAAAGGTATTGGTATTCCGCCGAAGGCGGGTTGAGTAATACGGTGATGATGGTTTTGTAAATTGCTGTATGCAGACTGTTTAATCATTATTAGAACACAGTAGGAGAAACCAGAAGTGCTAGAATTCTTGGTAGAATTTAAATGGGCAATCATTCTTATAATCGTTTGCATTTCTATGCTGATTTTGCGCAAAGAACTCAACAAACTCATCGATTGGATAGTGAACTTCAAGCGAGTCTCAAAGACCAAAGATGGATACTCCGCATCGACTGCCACTGAATCTGCTGGAACGGATGATATTCCTCCTCTCTCTGATAAAAAGCAATTGGCAATCGAAGAAACAGAAGACTCAAAGCATGAAAGTAATGAGCCGGACACAGACTGGACTAAGCCTTTCTTTGACAAGGACTACCCGCGAGCTTGTAAAATTCTTGGGGATCTAATCTCTCAAGAAAAAGATCCTCAGGAAAAAACGGAGCACCGTGCTAATCTCGGTTATGTTATGTTTGAGCAAAACAAGCAGAAGGGCATTGAGTATTTCGACGAACTCATAAGTACAGGTGATAATGCGGCCAAAATATACCTATGGTATGGTATGTCATTATTCTGGAACGGTGACTATCCCAAAGCATCAGATGTTCTGCACGCAGGCATCAAACAGCACCCTGCAGACCCAGAACTCCCTGACTGGCTTGCATTGGTTCTCCAAAAACAGGGCGAGCATATTCAAGCAATAGAGGTACTCCAAAAAAACATCAATCAGAATCCGACATTTGCTCAGAGTTACCGAACTCTCACACAGATGCTGGACGACATCGATATGCCGAAACAGGCAATCAACTGTTGTAAAATCGGGATGCAGAAATGCCCTCTGGATACAAGGCTCATTGAGAAATACGTAAAGATTCTTCCTAAGCAGGATACCGTAAAGGAACGGATGTTTGCGTACCTGAGTCTAACTGACATCAAGCCAGCAAACCCCAGGTACTGGACTTTGCTGGGGAACGAATGTCTTATGCTTGGTTTTCATGACTTGGCGCTTGAGGCATACCACAAAGGAAATACACTCGCGAAGGAAAAAGAAACATGGATTCTAGAAAATATTGGGAACATCATGAATAATAAGGGATTTTACTCCCGTGGCGCGGAATTCCTAAAGCGAGCCGTTTCAATAGACCCAAATTCTCAGTATGGACATGAACGCCTTGGCCAAGCACTCAAAAATGCAAGCGATCAGCAAGCTAAACGAGATGAGATTCGCAAGGAGGTTAAACAAAGCATTCAGGATGAAGGCACTCTTGACTCCCTTTTGAAACAGGTTCAAAAAAAGCTGTCACAACAACCTTATTCAGAAGATTCTAGTGAAACCACGGAGTCAGTGTGATTTTTCTTTCCTCACCCAGCCTCCAAAGTTAAATTCTTTAGAAATACGTATTTTTCCGTGTAAATCTGCGAAATTTGCGGTTTCTGTGGCTAAACAACTTGACTTTGCGGCTAAGTCGGTTTACTTTGTGGCTAACGAAGCTTGATTTGCGGCTAACTCAATTTGATTTATCACTAACTCGATTTAAGTTTGTTGCTGACCAACCCTGATTTTTACCCTAAAAACTGTGATTTGAGGCCAGCGGATGGCTTACTCCCTGTAGCGAATGACTGCCTCCGTGGAGTGAGAGACTGCCTCCCTTGATCGGATGACCTACTCCTTAGAGTGAGAGACTGCCTCCGTCGAGCGGATGACCTACTACGTGGAGCGGATGACCTACTCCGTGGAGTGAGAGACTGCCTCCGACGAGCGGGAGACTGACTCCGGGGAACGCGTAACTTACTCCAACGGGTGGATGACTCGCGGAGCGGGAAAAAACAAATTGTAACTTTTTTTGAAAGGATTTGAAAATGCCAGATTACATTCCAGGAAGTGATACAGGATTTCAGGCGTGGGTGACCAATTTCTTTAGCTATGCCAACGGCCATGTTGCAGAGCTGGGTATTGATCCCGCTGATATTGCGCCGATAGGGGCGGCTCTGTTGGATTTTAATGCGAAGATGACGGCTAATGTCACCGCCCAGCAGGCAGCGCAGGCAGCTCGGCAGGCAAAGGATGATTCGCGCGATACGCTCGAATCGGCGATAAGGCAACTGGTGCGGCAGCTTCAGGCATCGGAAGATGTCGATGATGAAGAGCGGGCAGCGCTTGGGATTACCATACCCGACAGGATTCGGACCTCATCGGCGGGTGACATGACGACGAGGCCGATAGGAATGGTCGATACCAGCCAACGGCTGCGGCATGAGATTAGATTTTCCGATGAGGCGACCCCGACGAGCAGGGCCAAACCGGAAGGGGTTATGGGCTGCGAGATATGGGTGAAGGTCGCTCCAACGGGAGAACCTGCGCCGGCAGACCCCGATGAGCTTAGCTTCGTGGCTATGGACACAGCCAGCCCGTATATTGCCGAATACGATGGGGCAGATGGCGGTAAGACCGCGCACTATATGCTGCGATGGGTCAGGACAGGCGGTGAAAAAGGTCCGTGGTCGGAGACTGTCAGCGCAACGATAACGGCCTAAACGTTCAGGAGTAGATTAAAAATTTACCTGATTATAAAGAAGTGCTTGTAAGGTAATTTATAGGGCAGCTTAAAGGCGCAACTTCAAACGGTTGCGCCTTTTGGTATTTTATTTGATAGCAAATCCGAAACTAGCGCTGTCTTTTCCTAAGCAATAACCCGCCTAAGCCGAGCAGTAACATCGAGGTAGGCTCAGGGACGACATGGACATTCACGGAATCATGAAGCACGGGAATGCTGTAAATGTCGAACCAAAGACTAATCACCACATCACCTCCCTGCCCTTCAGTGTGGAACTCCATCCAATCGTAGATAACGTCGCCAGCGTCTATCTGGGGTATTTCCCCTGTCATGACGATGCCGCCGAAAACGCCACCTTCAAAATTAATGGCCCCAATAACACCCGATAGCGGTTGGTACTTTGGAACAACATTAGTCGGGAGCCCGCCGTTGGTGACAGTGCCATCTACGGGGTTGCAACCCAGTGCCCAATAACCCTCACCGACACCTGGACTGATAACACTGTTGGTCCAGATATCGAGTATAAGGATGTCACTTGGACATATGTTAATCTGAGAATCAATCGGCTCTGGTATGCCGTTGACTGAAATCTGCAGACCTGCATTAGTCACAGAAGCCAAAGATAGAATTAGCATAAAAGCTAATAGCCTTTTCACTATAGACTCCTCCTTACTTATACCACCTATTCTACCTATTTTATTGGGAGTTTGTCAAGGATTTTTTGGTATAAATTGGTATAAAAGGGCAAATATATGCAGAACTACGTATAAAGTGCGGATTTTTTGTTAAATAAAGGTTTTTTATGCCTTAAATTTCAGGATTCGACCTGCGGCGACGCAGGAACAGTCCGCCGAGGCCGAGCAGTAATAGCGTTGCCGGCTCGGGAATCAGCTGTTGTATCTCTGCCGGAGAAAGTGCGTGATTGAATATTCGCACATCGTCGATTACACCGTCGAAAGAGTATGAGGGGACTGCTGATACTCCACCTATATAAGTGGCGCCCCAACCGCCACTATAAGTCTGAGGCTGAGATTTATCTAAAAAACCATTAATATAAACAGCCTGAGTCGCTCCATTCCAGGTACAAGCTATGTGATACCATTGGCCGGAATTCCAGAAATCTTTGTCCGAATGCAATATCGAGTATTGGCCAGGTTCTGGAGTAATAATAAATCGAATACTTCCTTCATATCCGATCACGCTGCTGCCGAGAAAAACCTGGTCTCTATTACTCCAAAGCAAAGTGTTATATCTTTTCGGGGTCGAACTGTTTATGTCAACGCTGGACTTAGCCCATGCTGCGAACGTGCCTTGACTTGCAGGGATTAAATCCGATATGTAAACAAAATCTCCTGAAGCATCAAAACTCAGAGCACCTCCAAACTTACCTTCTGTCCAGGTTGCACCGTTAATCGTGCCGTTATATCCGTTGGCGGAATCGTAAGCGATGTTACCTTGGCCCTCATCGAATGCCCAGTAAGATACAAGAGATGCATTTGCAACCGATGCAAGAACAAGAACTGAAAATAAAACCATTAACCTTTTCATCGCCTTCTCCTTTTTACAAATAATCCGCCGAGGGTGAGAAGTAAAAGTGTTGCGGGTTCAGGAATAACAGTAATATTATCAATGACTAAATGATGGTTGCCCGGATCGGTAATAGGCTTGAACCAAACCGTGTCTACGTTGAGGTAATTAAAGCTGAACCAGTAAGGACCATCTTTAGAAGTATGCAGTTCGCTTGAATACACAACATGGCCGAGTCTCCAGGCTTCAACAGTAAAAGGCTCGTTGTAAGCCCAGGCGGCGGTGATGTATGCGCCCAGGAAATCAAACGGCTCAAGGTTAACGCTCGACATAGATATGTGTACGTGACTTGAAGTGTAAGCAGCCATAGAACCTATTGTGCCGTTTTCATAGCCGGAACCCGGATACTCCTGAGATGTTATGCCGCGAAATTTAAATGACCAGTTGAAGCCCTCATATCCCGCGGGTATTTTAATGTAAGAAGCTTCATAGCCGGGATGCAGGTCTTCAAAGCCAATCACCTTAACGGCAGAAGCTTCGGACCGGCCTGCAATAATTAATGATAGAAATAGCAAAATTTTTAATGCTTTTTTTGTGTATCGCCTGTTCATTTCTCTCTCCTTTGGAAAAAGGTATCGCTATAAAATGTGATTTTTTTTGGGAAGAAGCTTGAAATGGACTCCGCCAGAGCTATCTCACCCCTATCTCCTTATACAAAATAAATCATACCTGATTATAGGACTAAAGTCAAGAAAATAACCGCGAAAACGGTGTTTCAAGGCGTAAATTAAGTATATCTACGTAGTCAGTATCTTCTTGAAGCCGTTTTTGCGGGTCGGGAGTGGTTGATGAAGAAGTATCTCAAAGCGAGTTAATCAAGGCCTTTGTTTTGAAAAGAGTCTATCTGTCCTTTATGAATCCACCTCTCACGAAATTTCTTTGTATACTGCCAACCAAGATTGCTTTTTGACATGCCAATTTGATCTAAGATTTCCTCTAACGAAATGCTTTGTTCGGCTTTCCCGAGTAAACCAAGGACTTGGTAAACCGCTTTATCCCCAGAACATAAAAGCCATTTCTCAGAAGAATCACATAAAAATGCCAAGGTTTCTTTTTCTCCTGCGTGAATTATAGCTTTATACAATTTATTAAACTTATCAAGAAACGATTTTGCCAAAGAAGGTTCGATATCGAAAATGTTAATTTTATCTTTGTATGCTTCAAGGTCTATTTTAATATCTTCGAATTCCTGACTAGCCCATTTAGCTTCGTTCGCTACTGTTTGCGAAATCGAAACATCGCAGATTTCAAGAAACTTGTCCCAAATACCTAATTCAAAGAGCTTGATAATCGGCCCGGCATCAAGCAACAGAAATTGAAATTTTTTCATCCTTGAAATCCTCATCTTCCGCAAGATATTCCTGGGCCTCTTTATAATTTATTCCCATGTACTTAGCAAACTGTATAAGAGATAGTTTTCCTTCGTTAAGTGCTCGTTGAGCCAAATCACAATACCTTTCAGGTAATCGGGCTGGTTTATATGATGACCTTGGCTTATGTGTTTGCGCAAGTGTTTTAGCAGCACCAAGGTATTTCTCAGTGTCCTCCTTTGGAATTTTGAAAAGTCGTGCTATTCGGCAAACAAGTGCATCCAAAGAAACGTCAAATTCCCTTGCTATATCGTCCAGTTTCTCCAAACTTGTTTGGCCTTCATCATTTAGGCTCTGCTTAACTCTATCTTTAATAGATTCTTCCGGCATCAAAAGTCGACTTGCAAATGCATTTGCAAGTCTATCCTCATCTACATTCGCATCTTTATTTTCGCCTCTAAAAATATTCCACGTCAAAATGTGAAATAGTTCATGAGCAAGATCATAGCTCCGTCGCCATTGTTTGTTCTTCGCATTAAGAAGTATGGAAGGTCCAAATTCTTCAGATACTACCGATATAGCACTTCCAGAAAAATCCAAGTAGAATATTTTTATGTAGCAGGCTTCCTCCAGTATTCGTTTAAGAGATGAAATAGGCACGTCACCAAGACGAAATTTATCCTGCACCTTCTTCGCAAATAATTCCGCCTGGTCATAATCAAATTTTTCAATTTCATTAATATTCAGTGCCGGTAATTCAGGATCTTTGACTTCATCCATAAGTATCTCAAGATCGCGATATTGTCGGCAGAGCTGTTTAAATTCCACTTCAGTCTTTTTCCTCTCTTCATCAGTACTCGGCTCATCACGCCAAAGCATCACTTCTTCCGGCATTAATTTATCCGTCAAAAAGAATTCTATCGTTCTTCTATAAACCTCGGCTAACTTACTAAGCTGCGAAAACTTTGGCTCTCGCTTGTCGTTTTCGAATTCACTAAGAGATGACTGGCCAATACCGCTTTCCTGAGAAGCTTTCTCTAAGGTGTAACCGATAGAATCTCTTGCAACTTTTAATCTTTTGCCGATTTCCATTTTCGACCTCCAAATTCTGTCTCCCAGAATATTATACGATATTTTGAACATAATTCTTTAATAAATCTTCTGGATTACAGAAATTTTTTGTATTTTCCTCGTTTTTGCTCTAATTTTCGTGTTTTTTTAATACCTCCTGCTGGTGGTTTTTTCGGGGCGGGAGTAGTTTATGAAGAAATACCGCAAGGCGTCTATGGGATGGTCATAGACGCCATCTTTTAAGGGCAGCTCGCTATCGGCAAGGCCGGTGTCGGGGTAATGATAACATTGCAGAGCTTCTATCAGGCGAACGCAACGCGGGGAGATGACGAGAGAGCTTCGGCCATCGCCTGCGCGAATCGCCCTTCTGATAAGCTCAACGCCTTCGAGGATTGCGCTTTTTCGGTAGCGGACATTTATGCCGAGCGAACGCAGCTCACGAACGATGCTCGTACCGGTGATGTCGCTTCGGCCTGCACCTGCGGGGTCGCAAAACGTAGCTGCGACCTTCTCTTCGTCGCAGGGCGTTCTGGTTTTCATTTCGTCTGCGTGGATATCAATCGTCGCCCTGCTGCGGACGTACTCATCAATCACACGCACGACGCCATCATTAGCGACCTGAATCCACAAACAGACGAACGGATTTACGAATCCGAAATCGAGCGAACGATATAAGGGCAGGTCCGGATTGTAATCGACAGGCGATACATGCAAAGCGGCGTCGAACTCGGCGAAGACGACGTTTTCGAGCGACGGACGTTTGCAGAGCATTTCCGATTCGAAAGCGGCTCTACTCGCGCGGCGCATCTGCGTGATGCAATCGTCAATTTTCAGATAGCCGGCAGCTCGTTTTGCTTTGCCCTGGCAATCAGACCACAGCGGACACTGCGAGCAGTTTCTGTCGATGCATTTTTCTATCACTTCCCAAACGCACCATTTGAAGACCGGCGTATCGAATTTGCGAGCGTCGGAGACGATTTTCTGCATCAGCCCGTAAGGACGGTGCATTGTGCTGATGGTCTCCATCGCAGCGGTGATGTTATCAAGACTTTGTGTTGTGAATTTTGCGGCTGTGAATACGTCGTCATCGAAGAGCTCGACTTCGTCGCAGCGGAGCTTTTGTATGTGCTGGCCGCGGACGCTCGTTGCAGACTGCGTGAGGACCTCGATTGATGAGCCGTTAGTGAATCTGCATTTTGTTTTCAGCAGCGGTCCTGCGAGAAATTCATCGAAGCCGCGATTAACAAATCCGGCTAAATATTCGTACATTCGGCCTGACTGCTCGCCTGAGCCGCCGAGGATACGGACGCAGCAATCGGGTTTGAAGATGCAGTCCAGCAGCGTTGCGATAGCTGCCAGTTCGGTCTTTCCGCCTGCACGGTTGGCCCAGACGACACAATCGGCATTGGCCTTAGCCGGTGTGTCAGAATAGAAGGCGTGGCAGAGATAGTCCATCGGCGAATTGTGCTCTGGGCAGATGCACTTATCGGGCACGTCGATATTTAGAAAGACCTTTATATAATTTCGCAAATCGGCCCTTGTGACCGGAATCGTCCGGCGAAGCTGACGATAGATGTGCGAAGCCCTCTCGAAGACAACTGAATCAGGTTCCGATATTGCATTGATTGCCATTGTTGATACCCTCCAAAAAAGGTTTAATAAATTTTATTTTTTTCTGCCACGGCTCAAAATATAGCGTATATTTTAAGGGGGCTGTCGTTCCGGCTGGTTAAGCTTGTGGGTCAGCCGAGAGACAGCTTACAAAATTAGAGAGGCGGGTCTGGTCACGTACAAAAATAAATATAAAGTACAGACTTTCCGTCTCTCTTTTTTTTGCATCAAAAAAATCTTTCTTTTCTTCCAACTCGATTTTCAAATCTACGTATATTTAAAAGAAGGCTGGCATTTGCGATTGCCTCGGCTTAAATGTGGCTAAAACTGCCGGCCTATTAACGAAAGAGAGACGTGTCTGCCTGCTAACGGTCGGATTGTGGGCGGGAGAAAAACTACGTCTCTCTTTTTTTTGCGCTCATTTCTGATTTTCATCGTTTTTCTCCTTAGCGAGGACCTCGAGGATTTTGGTTGCTGTTTCGGGTGTTAGCGAAACCTGCTCCGGGCGTTCGTTCTCTGCGGTCTTTTGCTCTGTGTCTGCGGTCTTTCCTCGCATCGAAATGATATCCAAACAGGCCTTGCGGGCGGTCTCGGGATTCGAAGAATCGGTCAATTGAACCAGCTTGGCAGCAGCAACCGTCGCATAGCGCGCAACAAAAGCCGAGCTCTGGCGGTATGCAGCAGCGATACGGCGGTCGAACTGCTCTGCAAAATCGTCGTCGTCAAGCCAGCGATTAAAAAGACTGCCGCTGACGTTGTACTTATCGAGCACCTGCTGCTCATCAAGCTCGCTATTAAACAAATCATCGAGAACCGACATTTGCTTTTTGGTAAGTTTCTTTTTCATAATCAATCCACTCTATATCTTTTACCGTTACAGGTGACGGCTTCGATGCCCTCGATAGGGATGCACTTGTACTGCTTCGCGCCCATATCGAAAACTACGAGCAATTTTTTACTGTCCGGATTATAGCGTGGCGTTTTTCCTTTCTGATTTACACGAACGCCGATGCGGGCGCGGATAGTCCTCTCGGAATTGTCGGAGCGTTTTATAAATGTCACTGCAAAGACCCTGCCTTTTGTAGCGTTTAGCCAGTTTGCGATGTTTCGCTTTCTCAGCCGGTGCGGAAAGTTCAGGTATGCGAACTCGCCGAACAGCTCAGCCGCCCTTTCGTCGTATGCCTTTGCAGCGAGAACCTGTGACGAGAATACGCCGAGACGAAAAATATTGCTGTTGCATTCGACTTTAGCAAACCACTTACCATTTCCTCCGGATTTAAAGACGCCTTTATACTTCGAAGCGCCATTGCTTTTCGGCCGAGAGGTCCTTATGTGCTGGCTACGCGTGCAGATACAGAGGTTCTCCTTTCGGTTGTCCAGGCCGTTATGATTTCTGTGATGAACGACCAGACCGGGCGGCGGTTTCGTTATAATCCTGTGCATATAAGGCATACCCGACCTCTTGGAGTTCTGCCTGGCATAGCTGGTACTGCCGCCGCGGTGAAGATGCCATCTGTATTGCGAAAGCTCGGCGTAATCCTGCTCATCGACGATTGCGAACTTGCCCTGCGTTAACGGTATTTTTTTCATTCCGTTTGACATTATTTGCCTCCTAACAAAGCTTTCTTTTGTACCTCTTTTCGTTTCTGGAATTCCTTTTCCGAAATCGGCTGATACTTTTTCTTCTTCCCCCTGCCGAAGCTCTTCATGAATTTTTGTATCTCCTCACCTGCTTTTCTTTCACGTTCGACAAGCAACGCCGGAGCCCCCTTCGGGTGCGCAGGCGTAGGCGTTGCGCCTATTTCTCTTATAGTTTCTTTTATAGTCTTGTTATTAGTAGGTAAAAGTTTTTTACTAAGTCGAAAACGCTCTTTTGCGCACTGACCGCGCTGTTTTGTTCTATGTAAGTTAGAAGATTTTTCTACCTCCTTACATTTATATTTAAACTGCGATCCAGCTTTAACATCAGGATGTGATTTCGCATGAATTTTTCGATAATATCCTTTTGGACAATCTATCTGAACAAGACCCTTTTTTTGCAGGTTGGCGATATATTTTGTTATTGTCCTCGGTGTAATCATAAACATCGTTGCTAATGTCTCATTGCTTTGCCAGCAGCCTTTTGCGCCGAAGCTGTAAATGTGCGCGAGCAGGACCTTCTCCGCAGGCCTGAGCTTCGGTATGTTCAGGATGTGATACGGAATCTTTAAATATAACTCCGACTTAGGGCGACCTGCGGAATGCTTCTTAGTTTTTTGTCTCTTTTCAGCCATTTGTTAATAACTCAAAAGTTAAACCTGAAAGCCCAAAACCAAAGTTGAAAACTTAAAAAGTTTTTGGTTTTAAGCTGTGGCTTTACACTTTAACTTTTAAACTTTTCACTCCCTTCATCTAAGGTCTCAAATTCATTTTTTTTAACGGATTCACTACCAAGATACTCCTCACAGATATGCACCAGGGCTGCCGCCCTTCTTGCAGCTTTGGTT
>CAYLMG010000020.1:0-2845 GCA_964384565.1 uncultured Pirellulales bacterium
GCGACTGGCAGCTGATGTTGGTCGGGTGGAGCGGCAGCTACAGCTTTGTGCAGACCTGCGCCGGAACCTAATGCGATTGCGGCTGCTGCGCCGGCTGCGAGTGCCTTTTGCTTAAAGTTTTTGTGCTTTTTGGCTTGTTCTTTGAGAAACTTCTGGTGGGCCCTACGCAGTCTTCTCATATCTTTACCTCCTTAAAAAATCTCGTTCTTTCGCAACATAATCGAATGTATTTTACCAGAGAATCGGAGATTGTCAAGGAGTTACTATTAGTTTTTTATGTTCGAAAAGGCTTTTTGAGCAGCTTTTGAAGTTTTCTCGACATCATTTTTTGTATGTGCCAGCGAGACAAACATAGCTTCGTAAGCACTTGGCGCAAGGTAAATGCCCTGCTGGAGCATTTTTGAAAAGAATTTTTTGAACTGCCCGATGTTTGTTGACTGTACATCTTCAAGATTTCTTACGGGTTTGTCGGTAAAAAAGCAGCTCATAATCGAGCCGACGCGATTGATTGTTATAGGCATATTTGCCTGTCTTGCGGCCTGGGCAAGAGAGCTTTCGAGTAAGGCAGATGTTGCCTCAAGCTGCTTGAAGCAATTGTTTTGGGTGAGCAAATCTAGCGCAGCATTTGCTGCGGCTGTTGCTATTGGATTTCCGCTTAATGTCCCTGCCTGATAGACTTTTCCGACAGGTGCGAGCATATCCATAATATCGGCTCTTGCTCCGAAGGCGGCCAGAGGCAATCCTGCTCCTATGACTTTTCCCAGACAGGTTATATCAGCTTTTATGTTGAAGAGCTGCTGTGCCCCGCCGGCTGCTATCCGAAAACCGGTTATTACCTCATCGAATATTAGCAGGGCTTTATTATCATCGCACAGGCTTCGAAGGGCCTGAAGGTAACCATCAGCCGGCGGGATAACACCCATATTCGCGGCTACCGGCTCAACGAGTACAGCTGCAACCTGGCCGGTGAATTTGTTGAAGGCGGTTTTTACTGCTTCAATGTCATTATAGGGTATAACTATGGTTAATTTTGCTATTGGCTTGGGGACGCCTGCGCTTGATGGTATTGCTTGTTCGGCGATACCAGAACCGGCTGCTGCGAGCAGGCTGTCACTGTGGCCGTGATAGCAGCCGGCCATCTTTACAATAAAATCTTTGCCTGTGTAGCTTCGCGCCAGCCGAATGGCTGTCATTACTGCTTCGGTGCCGCTGCTGACCATGCGCAGCTTCTCTATTGAGTTAAATGCTGCGGTAATTTTTTTGGCCAGCTTTGTCTCTGCGATAGTTGGCGCGCCAAAGGAAGTACCCTTTTTCGCGGCATTATTGATTGCTTTCAGCACTTTGGGATGTGCATGTCCCAAAATTGCCGTACCCCAGGAGCCGACGTAATCAATGAACTCATTGCCGTCGATATCATAGATTTTTGAGCCTTTTGCCGAGGCAATAAAAAGCGGTTTTGTATCAACACTGCGGAAGGCTCTAACCGGTGAATTAACGCCGCCGGTCAGATACCTGCAGGCTTCAGTGTATGCCTTGGCCGATTTGGCAAAATTTTTTGAATCACAACTCATTTTCGCTCATATCATAAAGAATCATCTGCCGAGTTCAAATTTTTTATAAAAACCGAGTGAATTTTACTGTCGGTGGCTTTTCCAGGCTGGAATTGTGTCATTTTTAAATCTTTTGGTATAGCTTTTATTTTTTACTTGACCGGCTTAGTTGAGTTATGTATCCTGTTGTATAGACAGCTTTTGATGAACGTCATTGTATGCGTTTCGTATAAATCTATGTGGATTTGTACGGAGGCGCGAGGGGCAGGCAAGAGAAGATAATCTCTTGTCTGGAAGGTAGTTAAGTTACATAGCCGCTTTCGGCTGATATGGATAAAGTGTTAACTTTGCCTTTTGTAGCAGCAGTCGGAAGCGATGTAGGAAAAATGGTTAAAAAGTGAAACGAAATCTGTTAAGAACAGCTCTGACTTACAAAGGGTTGCGAACTCGTAGTGAGCGTAAAATAGCCGATTTTATGAGAAAAATTAACTCTTCAACACCCAAAAGCTTATCTTCAGGAGCAGCGTTTCTGGCATCTTAGAGCTGATAGTTAATTGAGGCGGAAGGGATTTCGTTTGTCACAGACCATTTCTTTGTAGTTTTCCTGCCAGGTACCCCTCAAATCCGTTTGTTTGTTTTTGTAGATCGTGCCAAACAAGTTGTACGACGTCAAAGAGTTGGTAGATGTTTGAAAGCAATTGAAAGGTAATAACTATGAACAACATACTAATGGAAATCGGGCTTCCCGATGTTCTCGTGCCGATAGTGACCTTTGTTCTGGGGATTTGCCTATCTGCGATAGTTTATCAGATGGTATCCAAGGCGAGGACAAGGACCTTCGAACAGGATATGGAGCGCCAAATCGAGGGCGCAAAAAGAGAAGCTGAAAACATAATTAAATCTGCACAAATAGATGCGGCAGCGGAAACAATCAAGAAAAAGGAAGAGTTTACAAAAGAGGCGAACCAGATACGCAGCGAACTGCGCGAAATTGAAGCAAGATTGACAAAGCGTGAAGACAGTATCGACAGGCAGGTTGAACAGCTTCAGCAGCGGGAAAAGGAACTAGGCAAGCAGGAGAAAGAAATTGAAAGAAGATTCGAAAACATCGGCAACAGAGAGAAAGAGCTGTCGGCTTTGCTGGCCCAGCAGAAAAACCAGTTGCTGAAGATTACGGCTATGAGTGTTGAAGAGGCGAAGGAGATGCTGCTGAAAAGGCTTGAAGAGGA
The DNA here is from genome assembly GCA_964384565.1 of uncultured Pirellulales bacterium. Classification (GTDB taxonomy): domain Bacteria; phylum Planctomycetota; class Phycisphaerae; order Sedimentisphaerales; family Anaerobacaceae; genus CAYLMG01. Next base: position 2,780 of record CAYLMG010000020.1, read on the forward strand.
ATGTGAGCATGAGATGTCGGCTTTAATCGCCCGCAAGCTCGAAGAAACGAATGAGACTGTCGATGA
>CAYLMG010000020.1:2945-12324 GCA_964384565.1 uncultured Pirellulales bacterium
AGATGTCGGCTTTAATCGCCCGCAAGCTCGAAGAAACGAATGAGACTGTCGATGAAAAGAGCCGTGAGGTTATCAGCACGGCCGTTCAGCGCTATGCTGCTGAGCATACCTGCGAGGTCACTGTCTCGACGGTAGAGATTCCCAATGATGATATGAAGGGTCGAATCATCGGGAGAGAGGGGCGAAATATAAGAGCGTTTGAAAAGGCTACAGGTGTGGATGTAATCGTAGATGACACGCCCGGTATGATTGTTGTCAGCGGCTTTAGCCCTGTCAGACGTGAGGTGGCGCGTCTTTCTATGGAAAGGCTTATACAGGATGGTCGTATACATCCGTCACGGATTGAAGAGCTTGTTACCCAGACAAAAAAGGACGTTAACCATAAGGTGCTGCAGCTTGGCAAGGATGCCGCTGTGGAGGCCAATGTCAGGGGTCTGAGTAACAGGGTTCTCAGTTTGCTCGGTGCTCTTAATTACAGGACGAGTTACGGCCAGAACGTGCTTCGGCACAGTATTGAGGTTGCATTTTTGTCTCAGATTATGGCTGATGAACTCGGGCTGGATGGTGCTATATCAAGACGTGCGGGACTTTTGCACGATATAGGAAAGGCCATTGACCATGAAGTTGAGGGCGGCCATGCTATCATAGGGGCGAACTTTCTGAAGCGTTTTAATGAGTCACCGGTTGTCTTAAACGCAGTTGCCGCTCATCACGGCGACGTACCGCCTGAAAACCATTATGCACCTCTTGTGGCCGCTGCCGATGCCATCAGTGCCTCTCGGCCGGGCGTCAGAAGGGAAACTCTCGAAAGATATATCAAGAGGCTCGAACAGCTTGAAGAGATTGCAGGCAGCTTCGAAGGAGTTGACAATGCCTATGCCATCCAGGCAGGCAGAGAAATAAGAGTTATCGTTGACGCCAACAAGGTAAATGACGAAACGGCTTACAAAGTTGCAAGGGACATTGCAAATAAAATTGAAAGCGAGATGGCTTATCCGGGTGAGATACAGGTGACACTGCTTAGAGAAGTTCGGTGCGTCGAGTATGCAAAATAGTTTATCGGTGAGAGTGAATCCTGGGCAGGCTATGGTTTACTAACTGTGGGGAATAGTTATGGAGCTTAAGGTTTTATGTATAGGTGACATTGTCGGTCGGCCGGGCAGACGTATAGTAGCCGAAAAGCTAAAAGGCCTTGTCAGAGAGTACGGCGTCGATTGTGTGATAGCAAATGCCGAGAATGCGGCGGGTGGTTCCGGCTTGACACCGCAGATTTATGGCAAATTACTGAAATACGGCGTTAATTTGGTAACTCTCGGCGACCATACGTATCGCAAAAGGGACATCATAAAGGTGTTAGAGAGTTCTGATGATATAGTCCGGCCGGCAAACTTGTCTGAGCTTGCCGCGGGCAAGGGCTTTGCTCGATACAAGACGAACAAAGGCCCGACCGTTGCAATTATATCGCTGATAGGGCGGATTTTTATGAAGCCGGCTGACTGTCCCTATGGCGCAGTCGATAAGATACTTGCCAAGATTGAGCAGAATAATGATATTGTTTTTGTAGATTTCCACGCCGAGGCTACGAGTGAGAAAATCGCTATGGGTTATCATCTTGACGGCAGAGTTACCTGCCTTTTCGGTACGCATACACATGTTGTAACCGCTGATGAAAAGATACTGCGCGGAGGCACTGCCTACATCACCGATATTGGTATGACAGGAGCGCACGATTCGGTGATTGGCAGAGGGGCGGAAAGCGTTTTGAAATCGTTCAGAACCCGGATGCCGTATCCGTATGAGGTTGCGACCGGCGATGTTAAAATTAATGCAATCCTTGTTACTGTAGACAGTGATTCAAAAAAGTCAAAGCACATCGGACGCATAACGATAGATGCCGGCTATGAAGAGTCGACAAACTACGACAGCGACGACGGCAAACCCGAATACTTCAACAACTTTTAGTTTGCTCGCGGGGTCAGGTGTTTTTGTGACCAGATAGCAAAGGTTGAGCCTGCCAGCAGAACCACGCCGAAAATCCATTGTAAAATGGTCAGCGATTCACCAAAGATTCTGCTGGAAAGTAAAAAGACAATAAAAGGAACTATGAGAAGCGACAGGGCAGGGATGATGGCACCGATTCTTTTTATTGCAAAATAATAAAGCACGTGGCTGAACGCTATGCTTAATAAAGAAGATATGATTATGTACGTCCAGGGTTTTAATCCAAGAGCTGTGCAATCTTTTATGTCACCGAAAAAAAGTGCAAGCACAGCCAGGCCTGCTACTGTATAAATGCTTATCACCGAGAAGCCGTAACGGCTGTCAATATTTCTGAAGGCAATTTTTGCAGTTACGGTATATACGCCCCACATCATTGCTGCGGAGAGAGTTATTATTATTCCCAGCAGGGTGGTCTTTGAGGTAAAACCTTGCTCGCAGAAGATGATTACTCCGAGAACACCGGCTATTGACAGAGCTGCGCCGGCCCAGAAGCGTTTGCTTTTTAGTAGTGGCCTTTCTTCAGGGAAGAGGATGAGCGAAAAGACGGCAATCCATATCACGGTTGTTTTTATAATCAGGTTCATAAAGGTAGGATTTATGAAATAGAAAGCACCAGCCCAGCAGCTTTGCATAATTACATTTGCGCAGGCGGGCAGCAAAGCGCGGCGCCAGATGCATTTATCAATAAGACCCTTCTTGCGGGCTGATAGAAGGAAAGGAAGCCAGAATAAACAAGAGATAGCATACCTGAGCAGATTTTGTATCCAGACATCGGTGTAGCCTGTCAGCAGTTTGATGAAAACCGGACCTAATGACCAGCATAGAATAACTCCCAGGCAGGCGAGGGTCGCAGGAACATCAATTTTTCTGTAATTTTGAGTATTCATCCGGTCATATTTCAGAAATGTTTATTATAAGAATGGATTTGTTGCCTTTTCGCGGGCTATGGTTGTAAACGGACCGTGCCCTGTATAGACGATAGTTTCTGCCGGCAGTGTTAATAGATTTTTTTTAATGCTCTGTATCAACTGTGGCATACTTCCGCCCGGAAAGTCTGTCCTGCCGACCGAATCGGCAAACAAACTATCACCGGAAAATAATATCCCGTCTTTTTCTGAATACAGGCAGATGCCTCCAGGTGTATGTCCCGGTGTATGAATGACCTTAAATATGATACCTGCCTGCTCGATTAGCTGTCCGTCGGTCAGGATAAAATTCGCTGGCCCTGTTCTGAAATTAACACCCATTAGTTCTGATAGATTTTTCTTTTCCCCTGTCAGCATTTGGGCATCCTGTTGATGAATATAAACCTTTAGGTTGGGGTAGTGCAGCTGCAACTGTTCCAGGCCGGCGATGTGGTCGATGTGGCCGTGTGTCAGGATAATAGCCAAAGGGTTTAATCGACCGGCTTCAAGAACATCGATAATTTTGTCTGCGTCAAGGCCGGCGTCGATTATGAGACAGTCCGCGGCGGTCTTGTTTCTGCGAATTATGTAGCAGTTTGTCTGGAATTCACCTAAGATTAAATGCTCGATTTCCATCTCAGTATTGCCCTGAAAAAGGGGAGCCTAACAAAAACAGAGATTAGAGTCAACTTAGTTTAGGCTTGACTGAGACGGCAATGGTCATTACTATGCTGCGAAAAATATTATCTGTATTTTTAACTTATAGATGAGAACCTGGTTTGCCGATTAGAGCTTGAGCAGCTTAGGTCGTTGTTGTTTTGATATTTTAGGGTTGATATTATGGTCGATCTTTCACGACAGAGAAAGGCTCATAACTTATTTAAGAGGTACGAGGGCAATCCGATATTGACTCCGGAGATATGGCCTTATCCAGCCAATGCTGTTTTTAATCCTGCAGCGGCTAAGCTGGATTCGGAGATTTTGTTGCTCGTTCGGGTTGAGGATATGCGGGGCTTTTCGCATCTGACGGTTGCTCGCAGCGCGGACGGCTTTACCAACTGGCAAATTAACTGTGCCCCGACTCTTGAGGCCGACCAGGTCTCCGGAGAAGAGAAATGGGGTTTGGAAGACCCTCGCATTGTTTGGCTCGAGGAGCAGAAGCAATATGCCATCACATATACCTCATTCAGCGAGGGCGGGCCTGTAATCTCGCTGGCGATTACGAAGAATTTTAAGAATTTCGCCCGCCTTGGAGCACTGCTGCCTCCCGAGGACAAGGATGCGTGTCTTTTTCCCCGCAGGTTCAGGGGCCGGTTTGCTTTGATACATCGTCCTATTGTGCGCGGTGAGGCTCATATGTGGCTGAGTTTCTCTCCCGACCTGAAGCATTGGGGAGACCACAGGACGCTGGTCAAAACGAGGACTGCCTACTGGGATTGTCACCGTGTAGGTCTGGCCTGTCAGCCTATCGAAACGCCGCATGGATGGCTGATACTTTATCACGGTGTGAGGGTGACAACTGCCGGTGCAATTTATCGTCTTGGCCTCTGTCTGTTAGACCTGGAAGAGCCCTGGAAGATGCTTAGAAGGAGCGACGAATGGATTCTTGGGCCGGTGGCGCCCTACGAGCGGATTGGCGACGTTTCCGATGTTATATTTCCCTCCGGTGCTGTTGTCGACAAGGAAAAAAACAGGCTGAACCTATATTACGGTGCCGCCGATTCCGCTATCGCTATGGCAACCGCTAACTTAAAAGAGCTTTACGAATATATTAAGGCTTGTCCGGAGGCCGAAGAGTAAGGTTTGCTGTCGATTTGTGAGACGGCGTCTGATTATAAAAGCCGTCCGTTGCCTTGTTAAGCAATTTATGCTGCAACTATATATTATATTACATAATGCCGAAGCTGCCCTGAACAAGCGTGTGATTTTTGCCGGCAATTTTTGGGATTTTAGCCGGCTCACTCGATTGTTTTGCCGATTTCCCGTCCTTTAGCGAAGTTAAGAGCATTTTTGGCTTATTATATGCGAAACAGGCTCCGATACCATATTTTAAAGTGTGGGTTTGCTTTTGGCTTGAGAATGTATATAATGTTAAACGAATTTGATGCAGTTTGAATTGTAGTCAGTTAAGGAAACGGGATTATGTTTGCAGAGAGATTGCGGTTTATAATAACAATAACCATTGCAGGTGTTATGTTTTCATTGTCAGCGGTTTCGGCGGACACCTGGCAGCTTGCAAAGGACGGGCAGTTCCAATCAGTTGAGCGGCGGGACAAGTTTAATCAGGCTGTCGCCAGGATAAAGCAGTTCGCAGAGGAGGGAGATGTTGAGCAGTTTCGGAACGCCCTGGACGGGCTGAAAAAAGATTTTCCTGAAGTAGCAGGAGCTGAGCTGGACTCTTTTATGGAGGCGGAGCTGCTCTTTTGTGAGGGCAAATTTCAGAAGGCTTTCAGGACCTATGAGGTATTTCTTAACAGGTTTGGCGAGAGCAAGCTTTATGAAGCTGCGCTTGAGAGGCAGTTTGCCATAGGCAGTGCTTATCTTCAGGGTAAAAAGAAAAAGGTGCTGCGTTTTTTTAAGATTCGAGGCTATGCCGAGGGCGCCAAGATTATGGAGAGAATTGCCGACCGTGCCGGTGACTCGCCGGTGGCACAGAGGGCTCTTAAAGCCGTTGCCCGGAGTTATGAAAATAGAAAGAAATATGAACAGGCGTACCTGCAGTGGTCGATTATTTCATCTCGCTGGCCGACCGGCCCGATAGCAAAAGAGGCTCTGCTCGGTATGGCAGAGTCCAAACACGCTGCCTATAGAGGGCCGCGGTTCGACAGCTCAAGTTTGATGGGTGCAAAAAGCTATTACGAAAGATACAAGCTTGTCTATCCGGAGGACTCAAAAGCGCTTGATATTGATAAGAGGCTTGATTTAATCGAGGAGCAGCTTGCATATAAGAAGTTTCAGATAGGTAAGTATTACCAAAGAACCAGCGGAGGACAGGGAGACGCCAATCAGCCCAATCCCGTCGGTATCTATTACAACGCTGTTCTTAAGAACTGGCCTCGAAGCGTCGCGGCAAAAATGACAGAAGAAGCAATGCAAAGTGAAAAAGAAACCAAAAGTAAGGTGAAAGAATGAAAGAGAAGAAACGGTATAAATCTGTAAGGTATTTTTACCCTTGTGTTTTAATACTTTTATTGGCTGTGTTAAGCGGCGGTTTTTACGGATGCACAAGCCTGAGCAGTTATAGCAATGAATCTCTGTATCCGCAGAATGTAGAAACCGTTTGTCTTGAGATGTTTGAAAATGAGAGCTTCCGAAGGGGCGTTGAATATGAGCTCTCGGATGCTCTTTCGAAGCGTATAGAAGCTCAGACTCCTTATAAAATAGTATCGAGTCTGGACAGGGCTGACACGGTAATAAGCGGCAAAATAACTTCTGTCACCACGTCTGTGCTGACGGCTGAGAGGCAGACCGGCCGGGCACTCGAAAAAGAAGTGGGGGTTGTAGCTGTGGTTAACTGGAAAAATTTAAGAACTGGTGAATTGCTCATAGACAGTGTGTCTGTCGACGCAACTGCCAGTTTCTCGGAGTGGCAGAACCAAAGCTTTGATTATGCCTCGACGCTGGCTGCAAACAAACTGGCGCAGAGAATCGTAGAACAGATGGAAAAAAAGTGGCAGTAAGCCGGTTTCTATAACAAATCCAGACTTGTGGGCAGGGAGAGATTCGAAAAATATATAAAATGAGTAACAATCAAGACAGAAGACCGACACAAATGCCTGACGGTCAGCGTGGCGGGAAAAGGCCGCCGATGCCGGCCTACAGGCCCAGTCCGTTTAGATGGCTGTTGATTGCAGTATTGCTGTTCGCGGCGATGATGACGATAAAGTCGATGCTGGTCAAGCAGGTTGTCTCATGGGATGAGTTCAAAAGTTTCGTCAAGGCAGGTAAGGTTGAAAGTGTGACCATAAGAGAGAATGAAGTAGTAGGTAAGTTTACTGCGGAAGCGATTGAGGAGGACTCAGAATACAGCAAGCAGACTTTTGTTGTTTATTACAGCTCGGATGTAGTAGGCGAGAGGCTTTATGAGCTACTGGATGAGAATGCGGTAAAAATTGAATACGAAAAGCCGAAGACCTGGCTTATAAACCTCGTGGGGATGTTCCTGCCGATAATCATTTTCGTGGGTATTCTGTATTTTCTTTTTGCCCGTAATCTTCGAGGTGGTGCCGGCGGGATGTTAATGAGCTTCGGGCGGAGCAAACACCGTCTGCAGACCAAAGACAAACTCAAAGTGACATTTGAGGACGTCGCCGGAATCGAGGAAGCCAAGGAAGAGGTAGCGGAAATAATCGAATTTTTGAAGAATCCGAAAAAGTTTCAGCGTCTTGGCGGCAGAATTCCGAGGGGTGTATTGCTTGTCGGCCCTCCCGGGTGCGGCAAGACACTGCTTGCGAAGGCTATTGCCGGTGAGGCTGATGTTCCTTTCTTCAGCATCTCGGGAAGCGACTTTGTGGAAATGTTCGTCGGCGTGGGAGCTTCAAGAGTACGTGATTTATTCAAGCAGGCCAAGGACAACTCTCCCTGTATTATCTTTCTCGATGAGATAGATGCCATCGGCAGAAAACGCGGTACAAGCATTATCGGCGGAGGACACGATGAAAGAGAGCAAACGTTAAATGCTATCCTTGTGGAGATGGACGGCTTCGAAACCAATGACCAGGTAATTGTTGTGGCGGCAACCAACAGGTCTGATATTCTCGACACTGCCCTGACACGGCCGGGAAGATTCGACAGGCAGGTTGTTGTCCCCCTGCCCGATTTAAAAGGAAGGATGGAGATTCTCAGGGTCCACGCTAAAAAGGTTATAATGGGACCCGACGCAGACCTCGAGAAACTTGCGAGGGGTACACCTATGTTTAGCGGAGCGGACCTTGCGGCAATCATCAATGAAGCTGCCCTCGGTGCAACTATGGCAGAAAAGGAAAATGTTGAGATGGCAGACTTAGAAGAGGCTCGTGATAAGGTGCGCTGGGGCCGCGCCAAAAAGAGCAAAGTAATCGACCAGAAAGAGAGAGAAGTGACAGCTTATCATGAGGCCGGGCATACCCTTGTTCAGTCTCTGCTTAAGGATGCCGACCCCTTGCATAAGGTAAGTATCATTCCCCGCGGCCCTATGGGCGGTGCGACTTTTGCGCTGCCTGAAAAGGACAGGACGATGTTTACGAAAAAGTATTGCATGGCTCTTATGCAGGTTTGTTTCGGCGGCCGGATTGCCGAGGAGATGTTCTGTGACGATATTTCGAGCGGTGCTCAGATGGATATCCAGCGTGCAACGGAAATTGCAAAACAGATGTTACTGGTGTGGGGTATGAGTGACAAACTCGGTCCTATCAATTACGGCCCGGAGGCCGGCTCACGCAATATGGTGTTCGTTATGCCCGGAGAAAAAGATTATTCTGAAAGTACAGCCCAGCAGATTGATGAGGAAATTAGAAGTGTAACAAGAAAGGCCTACGAAAGTGCGAGGAAGTTAATCGAAGAGAACAAGGACAAGCTCGACCGCATAGCAAAGGCCCTGCTCAAATATGAAACACTCGATGCTGCTGATGTGAAGACGATTCTCGAAGGCCATGAGCTCGGTAAGCCTACCGTTGCCGACCTGTTGGCAGCAGAAAAAGAAAAAGCCGAACAACAAGAGGCAGAAAAGAAAGAGCAAAGAAAAAAGCGCAAAAGCAATTAGCTTCTTCTGTTAAATTAAGTATGTCGTTCACAGGCAGTCAATAGCCATTACTCTTTTAGAGGCCTGATAATGCAAAAGGAAATTGCCCTTGCTTTATTGTTGTCTCTCGGCCTTTCTTTCTCGTCTCCAGCTGATGAAATTAGAACGGATAATGTAGTTATCTCTGTAAGACGTCAGTATGATTCTGTCCGTCCCGACAGCAAATCGGCTCTGGCTATCGATTTTCAGCTTGCCGAGGACTGGCATTTTTATGCCTCTGATACCGCCAGGCTTATATTAAAGGCATCTTCAGAAGATTATATTGTTTTTTCGGAGCCGGTTTTCCCTCCGTCGCAAATGTATGAGTTTGAGCTTGCAGGTCAAAAGCAGCAGATACCTGTTTATAGCGATAGCTTTGTAGTTTATCTACCGTTTGAGATAGGTGACGTTCCTGTTGGTGCCGGCGAAAGTATGGATACTGAATTTGAGATTGGTATCGAAGGTGCAATGTGCTCCGGCTCGGTGTGCATTATGCCGGTTTTTGAGCCGCTGAAAGGGGCAATAAAAATTGCTGCTAATGCATCAATGACCGAGCCCGCATTCGAATTGGCTGAATCCGCGTGGTCAAAACCTGGAAGGAGTACCGCGGGATGGACGGATTACTCGGTCTGGGTAGCTCTGCCGCTGGCCTTTTTGGCCGGCTTGATTTTAAATATTATGCCCTGCGTTTTGCCGGTGATACCGTTAATTGTGT
>CAYLMG010000020.1:12424-13813 GCA_964384565.1 uncultured Pirellulales bacterium
GGCTTGATTTTAAATATTATGCCCTGCGTTTTGCCGGTGATACCGTTAATTGTGTTGAATATATTTAACCGGGCAAAGAATAACCGGGCGCGGTCTATTGCAATGGGGCTTGCGTTTTGTGCCGGCATACTTTTGTTTTTTGCGGCTTTAGCGGTAGTTAATATTGTACTCCGTGTTGGTTATAATCAGGTATTTCAATGGGGTGACCATTATCGCAATCCTGTTTTCCTGGCGGTGTTGTCACTATTGATGATACTGCTGGCACTATTTATGTTTGGAATTGTGACCTTTAAATTACCTTCATCGGTCTCAGGAAAAAGCAGGTCCGCGGAGGGATTGGGCGGTTCGGTGGTGATTGGTTTTTTTGCAGCAATATTGAGCACGCCGTGCAGCTTTGCGATAATTGCAGCGGTTTTTGCATGGGCGCAGACACAAAGGTTATTTCTGGCAACCATTACGATAATGATTATCGGTGTTGGAATGGCTGCTCCTTATGCGATTCTTACATCCATTCCTTCGCTTCTAAAATATATTCCCAAGCCCGGTCGCTGGATGGAATTGTTTAAACAATCAATGGGTTTTGTTCTCCTTGGTATCGCTGTTAAGCTGATAGTTTCTCTGCCTGAAGAAACAATTCCAAGAGTTTCTCTGTTTAGCGTGATTTTTTCGTTTTGCGTTTGGATGTGGGGCGGCTGGGTCACTTTGGCCACACCGAAAGTAAAAAAATATATTATAAGAGTTATCGCTTCGGTGATTGTTATCCTTTCCGCTGTTACTCTGCTTACACCGTCGAAAACGCTTATTGACTGGCAGGAGTATGACCCTGTTTTAGTTAAGAATGCGATTGAAGAAAACAGGCCTGTTTTGATTAAGTTCTCAGCCGACTGGTGCCTGACGTGTAAGATATTGGAATTAACCACTTATTCAAGTAAAAGAGTTGCTCAGCTTATAAAAGAAAAAAATGTTTTGCCGGTAGAAGGTGACACTACAGAAGGAGGCAGTCAGGCGGCGATTGTCCTTAAAAATGTTTATAATGAACCGGTGCCGGTTTCTATTTTGTATATCCCTGGTCAGGCTGAGCCTGAGAGAATGCAAGGATTTAAAATTAACAGGTTACAAAAGCTTTTAAGAAGTCTTTCTGATGCGGAGCGGGCAAGTGACGAAGAAGGCGAAAATTAAGAGAACGATTAAAAAAGCGGCGGTGAATAAGGATTCCGCGGCTGGCGAAGATTTTAAGACCAAGGCTGCTGAGAGAGTCAGAAATATTTTCCCTATTCTCAAAAAAACGTATCCCGAAGCAAAGATTGCGTTAAAATTCACGAATCCGCTTGAGCTTCTGATAGCAACGATTCTTTCGGCTCAGTGTACTGATGTGCGGGTTAATATGGT
>CAYLMG010000020.1:13913-16940 GCA_964384565.1 uncultured Pirellulales bacterium
GGCGGCGCTTTCGGAAAGCCGGCTATAACCTGCGATACCCATGTTATTCGTCTTTCGAGGAGACTGCAGCTTTCAAAAAATTCGGATGCCGTGAAGCTGGAGTTCGATTTGGCCGAAATAGTGCCGAGAAAAGACTGGACGATGTTCAGTAATTTGCTTATCTTTCACGGCCGGAACGTTTGCAAGGCCAGAAAGCCTGATTGCGACCATTGTCCTGTTGCGAAATATTGTCCTTCGGTAAATGAGTCGAGGTTGTGGTAGTTCGTTTTTTTGAAAGGATGGTGAATATGCTTGATATTGGCAGCAGCCCCGTTGAGGACCTTTGGCGACTTTTCAGGATAATGGCTGAATTTACCGAAGGTTTCCAGGAGCTTTCCACTGTAGGTCCGGCTGTTTCGGTTTTCGGCTCCTCACGGGCAAAGCCGACCGATAAATACTATAAGCTTGCGGAAAGGACAGCGTCGATGCTCGTAGAGGCCGGCTTTGCAGTGATAACCGGTGGAGGCAGCGGTATTATGGAAGCCGCTAACAAAGGAGCAGCCGAGGCAGGTGGTGCAAGTATTGGTCTCAATATTGAGTTGCCGCTGGAGCAGGTACCAAACGATTATCAGAACCTGTCATTGCATTACAGATATTTTTTCTGTCGGAAAGTTATGTTCCTGAAATACGCTCATGGCTTTATTGTTTTCCCCGGCGGTTACGGAACGATGGATGAGTTCTTCGAGTCTATTATGCTTATACAAACCCTTAAGCAGGCATCATTCCCGGTTATCTTAATGGGCTCGGAATACTGGGAGGGACTACTCGGATGGATGAAAGATAAGATGCTCAGTGAAAATAAATATATCTCGCCTGAGGACCTTCAGGTGTTTACGGTCGTTGACGCCGCCGAAGAGGCAACAAAGATTGTTGTCGACTTCAGAAAAGCAGAAGGCCCTATCGGTATCACCTTACCGGAGGGAATGAAAAAGTAATCTTCTTTGGTAATTTGCTTAATCGCAAATACAGAAAAAAAGCATAAATCACTATCCCCCAGTTTCTGCTGTGCTTTTTTGTATAATCTCCAAGGCATCATTCAGGTGGTTGAGCAAATAATCTTTTTTTGGCCCGCCGAGGTGCTCCCAGGGCAGTACCTCGTCTGTCTCGAACCTTCTTTGTGCTTCTTTCTGGATGTCTAGGCCGAATTCAGCAAATGCCTTCTGCCAAATCTGGTAGTCAAAACACTCATCCCATAAATCGAATTTAGCTCCGTCTGAGAAGGCTTTTTCGATGATGTTGCTGAGTCTTCTGTCACCTCTGCCGATTGCCGATTCGAGTACACTTCGGCCGATATCGTGAAACTTAAAATTGATAAATTTTGCACGCAGTCTTTTTTTCTCATCGAGTATTGTTTGTTTCGCATTCTCGAAATATGCCTTGTCTTTCTGTCCGAGCCAGCCGAATGGTGTATGAGCCTTCGGCACGAACCAGCTCACAGCGGCATTTATTTGGCCGGGCCTGCCCTTAATGTCTTTTCTCAACATAGCCAGCTCAAAGCAAAGCTGAGCAATTTTTTTTATGTCCTCTTCGTTTTCTCCCGGCAGACCTGCCATAAAGTATAATTTTATCTGTCCCCATCCTGCCTTCCAGGTAGCCGCCACGGCGGCAAATAAATCTTCGTCTTTCAGGGGTTTGTTGATAATCTGTCTTAACCTTTCGCTTGCTGCTTCAACGGCAATAGTAATACCGCCTTTTCTGACTGATGTCAGAAGTTTCGGCAGAAGCTTTAGCTGCTGGTCAACACGAAGGCTCGGCAGCGACAGGCCGACGTGTTTTTCCTCGAAGTATGACTGAAACACATCGACAAGCTGTTCAAGATTGGGATAGTCACCGCTTGATAAGCTAAAAAGGCTGATTGTATCGAGTCCTGTTGACAGGTAGTTTTTTTTTGCGATTTTGAAGATTCTGTCGATGCTTCTAAAGCGGACGGGTCTTCTGCAGAAACTCGCCTGGCAGAACCTGCATCGGCCGGGACAGCCTCGCATTATCTCAACATTTATTCGGTCGTGCACTATTTGTGTAAAGGGAACAATAGGCTTTTCCACGACAGAGGCATTATCGAAATCATCGACAACGGCATTTTCAAATCTTCTCGGAATATTTTTTATTATCGACTTGAGAGTTTGTTTTCCATGGTTTTTTTTAAGTTCATAAAAGCCGGGGACATATACATATTTGAAGCAGCGTGCTGCTTTTTGTAGGATTTCTCTTTTACCGGACCCGTTGTTTTTTTCTCTGAGTAAAAGCTTTGCAATCTCAACGACTGCATTTTCCCCTTCTCCGAGGATGAACATATCGAAAAAGTCGGCTATCGGTTCACAGCAGTTAGCCATACCGCCGCCGCCTATAATCAGCGGCTCATCATCGCTGCGGTTGCTGCTTCGAAGCGGTATGTCAGCCAAATCGAGGATGTTTAAGACGTTTGTATAACACAGCTCATTGGTTAGACTAAAGCCAACGACGTCGAAACTTTTCAGTGCTGCCTTGGATTCGAGAGAGAAAATCGGGATGTTGTTTCTGCGCAATAGTTTTTCAGCGTCGAGCCAGGGAGCAAATACACGCTCGGCAGCGACTCCGTCAATTTCATTAATGACATCGTAGATAATTGCTAGGCCGGTGTGGCTCATACCCACCTCATAGATATCGGGAAAGCAAAGTGCAACTTTCAAGTCGCATCGGTTCAGGTCTTTTTTTATCTGGTTGATTTCACCGCCTATATATCTGCTCGGCCTGCGAACGTAAGGTAAAAAGTGCTGTTCGATTTTGTCGGTTAGTATTGTTATTTCTTTACTATTCATAACGACATTATAAAATGATTGATGATAATTTTCTAATGGATATTGCGCTGTTATAAAAATTGGCGCCAGAAGTAGGGTTTGTTATGGACAGAGATAAGAAAAGTTTTATAGCGATTATTGCTGTCGTTATTTTTGTTTTAGCGCTTTTGCATTTCGGCCTGGCTGACAGAGAGCCTGAGTTTTTTACGGC
>CAYLMG010000020.1:17040-19145 GCA_964384565.1 uncultured Pirellulales bacterium
ACTGATGGTGCGTTTGACGTAACTGTTGGCCCGCTTGTTGACCTATGGAGCAAGGCTGGCGATGCCAATACTGTACCGAGCCGGCAGCAATTGCAGGAGGCCGTCTCAAGAGTCGGCTGGGACAAACTTATCCTCGAAGACAGCGAGCAGACTGTTACATTTGCGGTAGATGGAATGCGGCTCGATTTGGGCGGTATAGCAAAGGGTTTTGCAATTGATAAAGCAATCGAGGCAATCAAAGAGGCAGGGGGCCTTGGCGCTCTGGTCGATATAGGTGGTGACATCCGATGTTATGGCAAAACGCCGAAAGGTCAAAAATACTGGCCTATCGGCCTGCAGAATCCTGACCTGGAAAGTGAAAAGCAAACTTTGTTTACACTGAAGCTTTCAGCCGGAGCCGTCGCAACCAGTGGTGACTATCAGAGGTTTTTTCTCATAAACGGCAGGTACTATAGCCATATCATAAATGAAAGAACCGGCAGTAGTGCCGAGGCTCTTTCAAGTGTCACTATTATCACTGATAGCGCGACCGACGCTGACGCTTTGGCCACTGCTGTGAGTGTGATGGGAGCTAAAAAGGGCATTGAACTGATTGAAAAACGCCCCGGCACCGAAGCGATTATGGTTTCCCCTGCACCGGAATACGAAATCACGGAAACCACCGGCGCAAAGAAGTTTTTCAAATAAATGGTCTTATTGAGCTGTGGTTTTTTCCACAGGCCGGGCGTCTGCTTCGATATTTTTGCCAACCCGAATTATTACTTTTGTCGGGCATTTTTGAATTGCTGTTTTTGCTTTTTCATCGTCGCTGTACTTTTCGTAATCGGCTTTTGCGAGGTTTTCGGCGACTACAAACATATCGCTTTGTTTTGCGCAGAGACCGCAAGCTATACAGCCGGCCTTGCACATCTGACGCGTTGTCTTGCCGTTCTCTTTGCTGCTGCAGGCAACGGTGATAATATTCTCCTGAGCAAAAGGCACCATTTCAATTAGGTTTCGAGGACAGGCCTTTGAACAGGCTGTACAGCCGGTGCACTTTTGGTAATCGACTATTGCGAGGTCGTCGATTATGTGCAGTGCATCGAATTTGCACGCCTCGACACAGTCGCCGTAACCGAGACAGCCGAATTTACAGGCCTGCACGTTAGCCAGAGCATTTGCAGCGGTGCAGCTTTCGATACCCTGATAAGTTGCGTAAAATGTTTTATCGTTTTTTCGAGCATTGCAGTGGACTACGGGCCTTAAAGGGTGACCGCCGCCGGAGACCTGAAGATTCAAAATGTCAGCTATTTTCGCCGCTGTTGCAGCTCCTCCCGGGGCGCATTTGCCGATGAGTTCGGGATTTTCTGCGACTGCTTTTGCGTATGAGCTGCACCCGGCAAAGCCGCACGCTCCGCAGTCGATTCCGGGTAGTGCCTTTTTTATTTGTTCTATTTTGGGGTCAACTTCGGCTTTCAGTTTGATGCTTGCAATAAGCAGAACCAGGGCGAAGCTGCCCCCAAGGCCGACCATTATGGCTCCTGCCGGCCAAATCTGCTGAAGCGATGTACACAATACGGAGTACAGTAAAATCATTTAATCATTCCTGCGAAACCCATAAAAGCGAGAGCCAGTAGCCCTGCGGTAATGAGCGTTATCGGTGCACCTTTGAGCGATTTCGGTACATCTGCCAGTTCGAGGTTTTCTCTTATGCCTGCCATAATGCAGATGGCCATCGTAAAGCCGATACCAGCTCCGAAACTAAGGACAACCGCCCTTACAAAATTATCAATTTCCCAGAGGTTTAGAAAAAGACACAAACCGAGAATCGCGCAGTTGGTTGTTATCAAAGGAAGAAATATACCGAAGCTTTCGTACAGCGAAGGAAAGAATTTTCGCAGATACATCTCAACAAGCTGAACGGCGCCGGCTATGACTAAAATGAAGCAGACATATCGCGTAACTTCCAGGCCGAACTTAATCAGGACAAGGTGGTCTATAAGCCAGGTCAGTGTCCCCGCCATTGTTACCACAAACGTTACTGCCAATCCCATCCCGAAGGCCATGTCAATTCTTCCTGATACGCCGAGATAGGGACAAATCCCGAGAAACTTGCTGAAAACGAG
>CAYLMG010000021.1:0-13030 GCA_964384565.1 uncultured Pirellulales bacterium
GAATTCACACTTGATAACGGCTTGAAGTTCCTTGTTCTTGAAAGGCACGAGGCGCCTGTTGTTTCATTTCACACCTATGCCGATGTAGGTTCGTCTGACGAGGTCAAGGGCATCACGGGACTGGCTCATATCTTCGAGCATATGGCCTTTAAGGGTACAGAAACCGTAGGCTCAAAAAATTATGCACAGGAAGCCGAGGCCATTGCCAAGGTCGACCGGCTGTTCGAAGAGCTCAAAGCCGAACAAAGAAAAGGCGAAAATGCCGACTCGAACCGGCTCGAGCAATTGCAAAATGAGTTTGAGCAGGCCCAGCAAGAGGCAGGAGAATTGATTGTTCACGACGAATTTGAAGAAGTCCTTACCAGGGAAGGTGCCTCAGGGCTTAACGCATATACAGGCTGTGATTCGACAAGCTATATATCGAGTTTTCCTTCGAATAAACTCGAGCTCTGGATGGCCCTGGAGTCGGACAGGTTCGCCAATCCTGTTCTTCGCGAATTTTTCAGGGAAAAGAACGTCGTTATGGAAGAAAGACGTCTGAGAACGGAAAGCAATCCCCAGGGCAGGCTTTTCGAGGATTTTCTCGCTGCCGCTTTCAAGGCACACCCTTACGGCGAGCCCGTCGTCGGTCATATGAGTGATATTCAGACTATCACGCGCCCCGAAGCCGAGGAATTTTTCCGACAGCATTATTCACCAAGCAACCTCACAATTGCCATAGTCGGTGACATTGAACCCGGCAGAGTTAAAAAGTTAGCGCAAAAATATTTCAGCACAATTGCCGGCGGAACGAAACCTGAGCCTGTAGAGACGGTCGAGCCGCCTCAGCTTGGTGAGAGGCGTGTTATTCTTCACGATGTTGCTCAGCCGATACTGCTGATTGGTTACCATAAGACTGCATTTAATCATCCTGAAAATGCCGCCTTCGACGTGCTGACAGATATTGTTTCCGAGGGCAGAACCGCAAGACTCTATAAAGCTCTTGTAAAGGAACAGAAAATTGCCGTGGCTGCCGGCGCTTTTCACGGCATGCCGGGAAATAAGTATCCGAATCTGTTCACGTTTTATGCTGTTGCGGCAAAGGACCACACAAATGCCGAATGTGAGCAGGCAATTTACGAACAAATCGAAAAGCTCAAAGCCGAACCTGTAACTCCTCAAGAGCTTAAAAAGGCAAAAACGCGCTCGCGAGCCTCTCTTATTCGCTCGCTGGCTTCAAATTCCGGGGTGGCTACCCAGCTTGCGTTTTATCAGGTTGCGACAGGTGACTGGAGAAATCTGTTCAAAGAGCTTGAAGCAATTGATAGTGTTACCGCTGAGGACGTCCAGGGAATCGCAAATAAGTACTTTACCGTCGAGAACAGAACAGTCGGTATGATTGAAACTAAACTTGCTGAAAATTGATTTTCAGGAGTAAAAAATGAAAGCTAAAAAATTGTTCGTAGTAAAGGCCGTTGCCGTAACGCTGCTTTGTCTGATTATCGCCGCGGGCTGTCTCGAGGAAGTCAAACTTCCTAAACTGGGAAAATCAGAACAGGCCGGGAACTATAAAAGAATAAAATATCCGAAGCTCGGTGACATTGTGATACCTGATGTCAGCAGGATTACACTCAACAACGGTATTAAGCTGTTTCTGCTTGAAGACCATGAGCTTCCCATTATCAACGTATCGGCAATGATACGCACTGGCTCGATTTACGAGCCTGCCGACAAGATAGGTCTGGCCTCTATCTGCGGAGAGGTAATGAGAACAGGCGGTACCGAGACCAGGACAGGCGACCAGATAGACGAACAGCTTGAAAGCATTGCAGCTACTGTCGAGACCTCTATTGGTACTGACTCGGGTTCGGCCTATATGTCCGTATTGAAAGAGGACGTTGATGACGGTCTGGAAATCCTCGCTGATGTTTTGAGAAATCCAGCTTTTCCGGAAGATAAAATCGAGCTTGCGAAAATCAGTCATCGCTCGATGATAGCACGCCGAAACGACCAACCCGGCTCCATAGCCCGCAGGGAATATTACAAGCTTATTTATGGCCCGGACAGCGTTTATGCCCGGCATACTGAATACGCAACAATCGATGCAATCAATCGTGATGACCTGGTTGATTTCCACAAAAAATTCTTCTATCCGAATAATATCAGATTGGCTGTCTGGGGCGATTTTGATACGCAAGAGATGATTAAGAAAATTGAAAAGGCCTTCGAGGGCTGGCAGCAGGCGGTGATAATACTTCCTGCTATCGGCGATTTTGAGTACAAATACAAAACGACGGTAAATCTGGTTCGCAAAGATGATATAAATCAATCGAATATTTTTTTGGGTCATATCGGCTGTCTGATGAGCGACCCCGATTATTTTGCTCTTGTTTTGATGAATCGGATTCTGGGCCAGGGTTTTACAAGCAGGCTTTTCAGGAACGTTCGTTCCAGAATGGGACTTGCATATTCTGTTTTTGGTGTTTACTCGGCCAACTACAGCTACCCCGGCGTTTTCTATGTGGGCAGCCAGACAAAATCAGAGGCGACTTTCAAGGCAATCGAGGCTATGGAACAGGAAATAAAAAAGATAACCGAAGAGGAGGTAACCGCCGAGGAGCTCGAAATCGCCAGAGAGAGCTTTCTTAACTCGTTTGTGTTCAATTTCGACACTAAAGGCGAAATCATAAGGAGGCTTGTCGTTTATGACTACTATGACTATCCTGAGGATTTCCTGATGAAGATGAAGGAAAAGATTGAAGAGGTTACAAGACAGGATATTTTGCGGGTGGCCCAAGAGCACCTGAGGCCGGACAGTGTGCAGGTCATTGTTGTCGGCCGAGCCGGTGACTTCGATGAGCCGCTGTCGAGTTTGGGTACTGTAAATGAAATCGATATCACTATCCCTCAGCCCTGAAAGCAGTGGGATTTTGCCAGCTAAAATTCTTCTGTGATTCTTACAGAAAGAGCAGTGAATGCAAATACATAGGATTATATACCCGTTCGAAAGCTCCGCTGTCTATCAGAATTACTAACAGAAACATAATATCTGAAGGTTGTTTTTTCACAGGCTGATAGGACCATAGAAAACAGTGGGAAGTATATTAAGCAGATACGGTAATTAACATTAATGCGATTGTCATTATCAAACAATTCAGGCTGGGTAATAATTAGAGCAGTCTTTTTTGGTTTTTTCTACGTTTACCTGTGGACTGTTGTTAAACCGCATCTTATTTATCACGGCGGCGGGGAGATTACGAATTTCCCTGTCTTTTATAAAGGCTGGGCATTTTTCAATGAGGTTGTTCCGCATCCGGGTGGACCGATTAAATACCTGAGTGATTTTTTGTCCCAGCTCTTATACTATAGTTGGGCAGGTGCCTTTGTTTTAACGGTGCATGCGTTGCTAATTTGCGTATTTACAGGATATTTTTTAAAAAGGATTGGAATTACTCGGCCTCGTATTATAAGCATTATTCCTTCTATCCTTTTGCTCATCACATACAATGGATATACATATCACTTCACCACTACGCTCGCATTATTGGCAGCTTTGGTCTTTGCAAGTATTTATGTCAGGATTGCTCCAAAAGACAAAGTTCTTAATGTTCTTTTATTCCTATTTTTGTCTGTTGTCTTGTATTTAATCGCCGGGGGAGCGTATTTATATTTTTCTTTACTTTGTTGCATTTACGAGATATTTTTCCGCCATCGATTTTCGGCTGGTCTTTTGTATGGAGCTCTTGCTGTTTGTGTTGGGTATATTTTGGGCGTCCTGGTCCTTAAAGTCAGCCTGATTGATGTTTACAGTGAATTGTTGCCGTTTTCCTGGAAGATTGCCGATTATACCCACCCCGGAAAATTGATAGGAGTAGTCTATGCATTATATCTACTGATACCATTCATTGCGATTGTTTTTGCTTTGTGGCGATTATTTACTCAGAACGGATTCTTCTTACTTCATATCAAAGGCGCTGGTAGTGCAAAATCAGGCGAATTTCAAAGCAGACATAAAAGAATAGTGCCTGATAAAGCCACGGAAACAGATAAAACGACAGCTTCATACAAATCGAAAATAAGTACCTGTTTCGAACTGCTTTTTCTTTTTGCCATAGCCGCAGGTACGGTTATTTACTTTTTTCATTCTGAACGAAAAGCTGTCTTCGAGGTCGATTACTATCTTGGCAATAGAGAATGGAAAAAGGTTCTTCAGACAGGTCGACGATACCAGAGTAACGACCATATAATTCATGCTTTGAACCGGGCTTTGTACCATCTCGGGCTATTAGGCTCAGAAATGTTTTGCTATAAGCAGAGCCTTCGCAGTTTTATGCTTACCGCCAGCGAGGAGACACATTCGCCCTGGAATAAAATCGATACATATTATGACCTTGGAGCAGTTAATCAGTGTGAATGTGTGCTTGTCGATTCAGTGGAAAAATATGGCGAACGCCCCGAGCTTCTCAAGAAGCTTGCTGTAGTGAGGATTGCCAAGAACGATATTCATACTGCACGGGTATATCTTGAGGCACTTAACAAGACTTTATTTTATTCCGGCTGGGCCAGCGACTGGCTTAAGCGGCTTGATGCCGACCCCGATATGTCAGGCGATAAAGAGATTCAACGTCTCCGCGGCTCGATGTTGTATGAGGACAAGGGGGAACTCGAATTTCTAATTGAGGAACTGCTGACCAATCTTCTTAAAAGAAACTCGAAGAATCGAATGGCTTTCGAGTACCTTATGGCCTTTTATATGCTCCTGGGCGATTCTGAGGGATTTATACAAAACATAGGCCGTCTTGATGATTTTGATTACCCGCAGATTCCGCGGCATTATGAAGAGGCAATCGTATCCTATGTATATCTGACGAAAAAAATGCCTGCTTTGGGAGGTCGACGCATCAGCATAAAACCCCAACAGCAGTTTAGGGAGTTTTTGCAGATGGCCGAACGTTATGGAAATGACCAGCAGGCAGCTTTTGATGAACTGAGTAAATACTATAGCAATACTTATTACTTTTATTATGTGTACCGCGTTTCGGGTTTACAAAATGACTAAATTCTGCAGATATACGTTTTTTTTAGCTATGGTTTTGGTTGTATCATCGATTAGTTTACTGGTGTATCGTCCGTTCAGGAAAAAAGTTGCGCCTGAACAATGCATTTCTGTCGGCCGGCTTGCCCGTATTCATCCGGATTATTGCGGGGTCGTTTGTCCTCCCAATATAGCGCCGCTTAATTTTGTCGTGAAAGAAGAAGGCAGAGAATATTTTGTGAAGATATACTCCGACAAAGGCAGGCCGATAGAGATACACGGTAAACAAGCAAAGGTCGTAATTGACCAGAAATCCTGGCATAGACTTCTGGAGGCGAACAGGGGCGGGAAGTTATATTTTGAAATCTTTGTCAAGACCGCCGAAGGGCAATGGAACCTTTTCGACCGAATTGAAAACAAAATCGCCAATGAGGATATAGATAACTTTGCCATGTACAGAAAAATGCACCCGACGCATGTTCAATATTATGGCAATATCGGGATTTATCAGCGTGATTTAAGCAGCTATAGTGAACAGCTGATACTCGACAGAAACTATTTGGGCAAAGGAGGTTGTCTGAACTGTCATTCATTTTGCGGAAATAGTCCCGACAAAATGGTGATTGGGATTCGAAGCAGAGTTTACGGCATAAGCACACTTTTTATTGAGGACGGAATGGCACGTAAGATTAATACCAAGTTCGGATATAGTTGCTGGCATCCAAGTGGCAGGCTGGTGATATATTCTGTCGATGACCTGCCGATGTTTTTCCATACAGCCAGGAGCGAAATCCGCGACACGGTTGGTTTAGATTCCTGTCTTGCGTATTACCTTGTTGATTCCCAGGCTGTCAAAACGGTACAGGCTCTATCGAGAAAAGAACGGCTCGAAACCTGGCCAGTATGGTCGGCAGACGGTAAATATCTGTATTTCTGCAGTGCCCCGACGTTGTGGGCAAAAACCAAACAAATCCCACCCGATGAATATAAGGATGTCAGGTATAATCTGGTTCGGATAAGTTACGATGTCGCCAGCGATGAGTGGGGGCAGGAGGAGACCCTGCTTTCGTCTGCAGATACGTTGCAGAGCGTTGGTGTGCCGAGAACAAGCCCTGATGGACGATGGCTTTCGTTCTGCATGTTCGATTATGGTTTTTTCCCAAGCTGGCAGAAGAGCAGCGATTTATACCTGATTGACCTTGAGGAAGCTGAACAGAGCGGCGTGTTCATACCAAAAAGGCTCGAGATAAACAGTGACGAAAGCGAATCCTGGCACTGCTGGTCAAGTAACAGCAGGTGGATTATATTCAGCAGTAAAAGAGACTACGGAGTTTTCACAAGGCTTTATATAAGTTATATTGATGAGAAGGGGAACTCATATAAGCCGTTTTTATTACCTCAGAAAAACCCTCTCTTTTACGAATCCTGCCTCCTGACCTACAATACAGCTGAGCTTATTATAAGGCCGGTTCCCGCCAGATGCGAAAATCTGGCAAAGGTTATTCGAAGCTCGCAGAAAACTTCAGTCGATATGCCGATTACAATGGCAACTCCCAAAGTCGAAGCGACATCCGCCGGAAATCAATATGAGCAGCGGGAATAAAATCTTTTCAATCTGCTCATATACCAAAAAATATCAGGCTCTTTATCCAGTGTAGCTTTACTGTTGTTGTTTTCCGGTCTATTTTTCTTTTTATATCTTCTCTGTATATGGCTTAACGAAAGAGGACAAAAAACTAAACAGCAGCAAGAGCCGTCTTGCGCGGGAGATGAGTGCGGTCCTTCACTTCAAGAACGTTTTTTCTGAGATATTCGGTTAAATTTTAGCGCTTGACACGGTCGCTGCTGATACTTATATTTGTATAGCTTCAAATTTTGTGGATACTATTAATCAGCTAATGGAAATTCTTCAGATAAACAGAATTAGAAAAGAGTTCGGCACTCTTGTCGCAGTTAATGATGTTAGTATGTCTGTCGAACAAGGCTGTGTGGTCGGCCTTATCGGTCCGAACGGGGCCGGCAAAACAACACTTCTAAGAATGCTGGCAACACTTCTGAGGCCGACGGATGGAAATGCGATAATCCTGGGACAAGACCTGAGAAAAAATTATCTTCAGATACGACAAGATATTGGTTTTTTGCCGGATTTTTTTAATCTTTACAATGACCTGACACTTCGGGAGTGTCTTGAATTTTTTGCGCGTGCATACAAAGTGGAGCCGAAGCTAATAAGCCAGCGCGTCGAAGCTACCTTACAATTCATCGACCTTGAGGACAAGAGAGACGACCTTATACGGCATCTTTCGAGGGGGATGGTTCAAAGAATGGGCGTTGGTGTTCTGCTGGTTCGCGACCCCGAGGTTTTACTGCTGGATGAACCGGCATCAGGTCTGGACCCGAACCAGAGGATTAAGCTTCGCAAGGTTCTAAAAAGACTGAGCACCGAAGGCAAGACCACCATTATATCATCGCACATATTAACCGAGCTGTCCGGCTTATGTACTCACATTGCGATAATGAACAAGGGCAAATTAGTGCTGTACGGCGGCGTCGATGAGATTCAGCAAAAAATCGCGGGCTCAAGAAATATCCAAATCAGCGTACTGGATAATTGTGACAAGGCCTCAAAGCTGATAAGAGAATTCCCTGACACTGAAATAATAAACGTGCAGGACAATACTATCATCGTTGAGATGAGGGGAAGCCTCGAGCAGCTTTCCGAATTAAATTCGTACTTAGTCAATAATAAAATCAAGGTTGTCGCTTTTTGTGAGCAAAAGCTCGGCCTTGAAGATATATTTATGAAAATATCGGCTGAGGAATAACGAACTGTAAACAGGACGAAAGAAGATGTTCAACAATCCATTAATACAACGCTATCGTTACAGCACGCTGCGTCCGAAGCAATTCCGTATATATGTCACTATCTATATTTCCATCATCCTGTTAATAGTGTTCATCAATTATTCCAGCTACAAAATTCAGGCCTTTGACAGAGACATTACCCAATTTCATAGAAGCCTGTATTGTCAATTGCTTATCTTCCAGATATTAATTTTTCTTTTTTGGGGTGCGTATAATTCAGGCTCGGCGATTAGAGATGAAATCCTGAACAAATCGTTTGATTTTTTCAGGATGCTTCCTTTGCCGGCTCATAAAAAGGCGTTAGGCATTCTCATTGGGAAAAACCTTGTAGTTCTTTTATTCGGGGCCATCAATCTGGCGATGCTGATATGTTTCGGATTATGGGGACAAATAAGCATAAATCTGCAGGGTCAGGTTATTCTGATACTTATATCATTGACAATTCTTTTAAACCTGGTTTTTCTGCTGTCTTCGATTAATCCTGCCAAAAAAGGCAAGAGCTCGGGCGTAATACTTATCCTGCTTGTTATATTCCTTTTAGGGCCAATGACAATCAGTACTATAATTCAATTATCTTCTGTCAGGGAACTGGAAAATTATCCGGCATATTTTTTTCAGATGAAGATTCCGATACTGCTGCTGATTTCTTTTATAGCTTTATATTTTGGCTGCTGGATATTTAAGGGCATCCTGCGAAGGTTCACCCGTGAACAGGAGTCTTTGTTTACAAGAAAAGGTGCGATGCTGTTTTTGCTTGGTTATATTTTTATCGTAATCGGCCTGTATTACAATTACGTTCCTGAAATGAAGAAGGAACTGATTTACTCCTACTGGCTTGTCACGCTAAGCCCGGTTCTATTTATTCCCTGGGGTTCGTTACGAAACCTCGATGAATATATCGAATACAGCAGATTTATACAAAGGCAACCCGGCTCACCGAAAACAAGCGTCTTTGCTATTCTGAAGCGCTCGAATCTCTCGTTGATAATCTTTTTATTTGCTATATGGGCTGTTTCTTCGATAGGGATTACTCTCTTTGCTGACTCTGCCGGTATGAATCTATTGTCAAATCTGTATGATGTTCTTTGTTTGTTTTCCTGTTATTTGTTCTTTGTTCTTTTGCTTGAGCTTTACGTGGTTTATGTGCCGGTTTCCAGCAAAATCGGTCTTCTTCTGGGTTTCATTGCTATATTGTACGTGATTCTGCCTCTGATACTTTCAGGTATTTTTCAGAGTGAAACAATTTATCTTTACAGCCCGGGCGGGTTTATTGTATCCCTTTTCGTCGGTTATGACATTAGTATCACCATCAAGACCACCTTCTGGCTGATGAATGCATTGTTTTGTGCATTCCCCGTCTCTCTTATTTTGAAACGCTACAATTACGTTCTTACACAAAGACAAAAAATGTAAAATCATTCATTGACCAGAAAAGAAAAAGACCCGCTTTAAGCGGGGCTTTGATTCGCACAATAATTTTCAGTTATTGCTCTTTGCTTTCCGCACCTTCGGCTGGCGCGGTTGTTCCTTCTGCTGTAACTTGGGCTTCGGCTGCCTTTTCTTCCGCCTTTGCGCTCTTGCGTCCGGCGTGGCTCTTGCGATGAGCAATCTTCGGTAATCCGAATACGGATTCACCCTCTGCCCATTTTTCCTCATCCTTCAATTTTTCAATTCGCTCGGCTCGACTGAGAACGTTGCGATGCCTGCTCAGCGCACCTTTAACTTTTAATGAACGGTCAATTGACATTCGACTTTTCTCCTGAAAACTACCTGACCTTCTCTCCATAAGGGTCCTTAAATACAAACTTCTGATATCCCGGCGGTGCTTCGTAACCGGCACCGATTTGCTTTATTTTTTGTCTTGCAAGAAAACCGTCAGTTCCTTCTTTGTTCGGATTATTGTACGTATCTTTTTTCGTAACCAAAAAGTATAAATCTCCACGCTGTTCAATCTCTGTCTCGATTCCGTTCTCGTCAAAGTATTTCTTAACAGGCTCGAGGTCCTTCTGGCTGTGGTACTGCATAATCACAATATGGTTCGAGCCGCCCTCTGTTTGTTCCGAGTCAGCCTGCAGCTTGCCAGCATCGTAAGTCACGTCGCTGCCCTTACTGACGGTTTCTCCTTCTTCTGTCTGAGGCTCCCGAATGTTTGTTAAATTATTTAGGTCTGTTCGGGCGGCTTCAGGAATACGAGTTTTTTGCTCGTAAAGCTGGCCAAGCCTGAAAAAGACCAAAAAC
Source organism: uncultured Pirellulales bacterium (assembly GCA_964384565.1). Lineage (GTDB taxonomy): Bacteria > Planctomycetota > Phycisphaerae > Sedimentisphaerales > Anaerobacaceae > CAYLMG01. The sequence continues at coordinate 10,118 of CAYLMG010000021.1, forward strand.
AGCAATATACAGCCCAGTCCAAAAGCAATAACGACCGTATATGGTACCGACGTTTCCAGCCTGCCATTCAGAAACTGGAGCATTTTCGGCCTGCTGGGCCATTGCGATTCGCCCCTTGGGCTTTTAATCGGCCGTTCTTCAGGCGGTTCGAGTTCCGTATATATCTCTTTGGACTTCTTCTCTAAACTCTTGCTGCTGAAGGGTTTAAATTTTCCCTCGCCGATTACCTCATACAAAGACTTTTTTCTCTGTCTATGTGCCATAAGATATCAGCTCAATTATGCCCGAAAACCGGTAAAAAGCAACACCCTTCTCCCCGTATAAACGGTTATCGCTTCGGGCTTTTAGTACTTTTATAACATTTCGATTTCATTTACAACCATAAATTGTCAATTTTTGTAAAACGGGGATATCTTTTTGACAAAAACCCGCAAAGAATTTATTATATAAACGTTCAAAACTGAAAAATTATTGAAATTAAGGTTTAGGGCGGTAGATCGAGAAAAAACTGCTAACGAGGTTGTTGAAACCTACAGTTTAATTAAAAATATAACATATATGTGTTTTTGCCCTGAGAGGCCAACGAGCAGATTTGACTTGACAAAGCCGTTCGGATTCAATATTTAAACACTTTTAAATATTTTAATCTGGCTGAAAAGTTCAGTATTGATGGAGTATTGATAAATGCTACCGGCAAAAAAGACCAGTAAATCGAGAACAAGGACAAGGAGAAGCCATCATCGGCTCAGGCCGATTAACTATTCTATCTGCAAAAAATGTGACCAGGCAAAGCTGCCGCACGCAGCCTGCCAGAACTGCGGCTACCTCAATCCAACAATAACCTTAAAGCTCGGCAAGGAGGAGAACGCCTGACAAATGAGAATCGCAATTGATGCAATGGGCGGAGACAATGCACCGGATGAAATTGTCGCCGGTACCATCGATTCGATTGAGTTGCTCGACAGGGACGATGAGCTAATTCTTGTCGGCCCCCGGCAAATCATCGAGCCGCTTGTCCCTCCGCATAAATCCCGACAGGACGTCCTGCACATAGTAGATGCACCCGATGTCATCGGGATGGATGAGCCTCCTATCGAGTCCCTGCGAAAAAAGGTTAAAAGCTCCATTGCTGTAATGTCGAAGCTTGCAAAAAGAAACGAAGCCGACGCCGTAATCTCAGCCGGCAACACCGGTGCCTGCGTTGCCGCGTTTCAGATGAGGATGAGAAACCTGACCGGTGTCAACCGCCCCGGTATCGCCGTCATCTTTCCGACTTTTGAAGGACCGGTCACCATCTGCGATGTCGGCGCAAATATCGCCTGCAAACCTATAAATCTTTACCAGTATGCGATAATGAGCTGCATTTATGCAAAAAATGTGCTCGGCATAGAAAATCCAAGGGTCGGTATTATGAGCATCGGCTCAGAAGATGCGAAGGGGAACGAAATTGTTAAAAGTGCACGCGAAATGATCAGAACCGACCCTGCAATAAACTTTCTGGGAAATATCGAGGGAAGGGACATCTTCAAAGGAATCTGCGACGTGGCTGTTTGTGACGGCTTTGTCGGCAACGTCATTCTCAAGCTTACCGAAGGTCTCGTTGACGGCTTGTTCAAGGCAATAAAACATGAGCTTGTTCAGGAAAGGCTCAGGCTTGCGATGGAATTCAAACCTGTTATGATGCGAATTTATCAAAAATACGACTATAATGAATATGGCGGAGCCCCCCTGCTTGGTGTCAATGGAACAGCTATTATATGTCACGGCTCGAGCACGAGAAGGACAATTAAAAATGCCGTACTTGCTTCAAAAAAATTCTACACTGCAAATGTTAATGAGAAAATCACCGAACGCCTCACTCAATGTTCTATAAAGGTTAACAAATGAAGAAGAACAAGGATGTTGAACAGCAATCTGGTATATATCGGGCGGTCATAGCCGGAAGCGGCTCATTTGCTCCGGAAAAAATTCTTACCAACGATGACTTTGAAAAAATGATAGATGTAGATACATCAGACGAGTGGATTACAACTCGAACCGGAATAAAGAGAAGACATATTGCCGCCGATAACGAAACCACCGCTTACCTGGCAACAGAGGCTTCGAAAAGAGCGCTTGCTGACGCAAAGCTGAAACCAAAGGAGCTCGACGTTATTATGGTCGCGACAATTACCCCGGAGATGGTCTTTCCATCCACAGCCTGCTTTGTACAGCTCAATCTCAAGGCTGTTAATGCCTTTGCTTTCGATATTGCCGCCGCTTGCAGCGGATTTATATATTGCATTGCTATTTCACAGGAATTTATAGAAAAAGGCCGATATAAAAACATTCTTGTTATAGGCGCTGAGACTTTAACAAAAATTACAAATTACAAAGACCGAACAAGCTGTATTCTTTTCGGCGATGGTGCAGGTGCTATCGTTCTCCAGCGTTCCAGGGACAGTCAAAAGGGTGTTTTATACACTACGATGTACTCAGACCCGTATTACTGGGAGGCACTAAACTGTCGGGCTTACGGCTCGCTTTATCCAGCCGACAAAAAACTCGATGACCCGAATAAAATCTATATGGAAATTCACGGCAGAGAGGTCTATCAGCAGGCCGTGCGAAGGATAGTGGAAGCAGTAAATGAATGCCTCGATAAGTGCAATTTGACTGTTGACGATGTCGCTATGATTATCTCCCACCAGATGAATGCAAGAATCATCGAATCAGCCTCCAAACGCCTCGGCGTGACAAAAGAAAAGATGTTCATAAATATAGATGAATACGGAAACACATCAGCCGCTTCTGTCCCACTTGCTTTCGATGAATGTTACAGAAAGGGTAAAATAAAAAAAGGTGATAAGGTAATTTTTGTCGCTTTCGGGGCAGGGCTTACCTGGGGAGCGGCTGTTATACAATTTTGATAAT
>CAYLMG010000021.1:13130-16415 GCA_964384565.1 uncultured Pirellulales bacterium
AACCGCCTGCTCGGCTACGATTTGCAGAAAATCTGTTTCGAAGGGCCCGAAGAGCAGCTCAACAGCACGACTGTTTCTCAGCCTGCTATTTTTACCGCTTCTGTCGCTATTCTGGAAGTTCTGAGAACCAAACCCGAAACAAATTCACTTAAAGCTGATGTCACAGCAGGCCTTAGTTTGGGAGAATATACCGCACTTTATGCCGCTAATGTGATTAATTTTGACGATTGCCTGAGACTTGTTCAGAAACGAGGCGAGGCTATGCAGGCTGCAGCCGAGAAAACTGACGGTGCTATGGTAAGCATCATCGGCCTTGACGAACAGAAGGTCAGGCATCTCTGCGAACAGGCCGCCTCCGGTGAGCTGCTTGAGCCGGTAAATTTCAACTGTCCAGGCCAGATTGCCGTCAGCGGCTCAAAAGACGCTTGTAAAAGAGCAGAGCAAATCGCTATCGAGCTCGGCGCAATAAAAGCTGTTCCGCTCGCTGTGGCGGGCGCTTTTCATACCAATATGATGGCTTTCGCTGCGGAAAACTTGAGCAGTGCCTTGGAAAAATGCCGGATAACAGACCCTGTTGAAACAAAAATTATTGCAAATATAAGCGCTGAGTATTATAACTCTGCAGACCAAATCAGGCAGGGACTTGTAAAACAGTTGACTTCACCAATACTTTGGCAAAAATGTATGGAGAAGCTTATCGGCGACGGCATCGAGAAGTTTTACGAAATCGGCCCGGGCAGAGTTCTCACCGGCCTTATGAAAAGAATTGACAGAAAGATTAAAGTCATCAACGTCAGTACATTAAAAGGCCTGCAGGAATTATTACAGGCAACGAGCGTTTAAGAGGGAGATTATTTAAATGTCGGAGCAAAGACTTGCTGTTGTAACCGGAGCTGCCAGAGGCATAGGCAGGGCAATTGTGCTCGAATTGCTAAAGCAGGGTCGGCTCGTTGCCGGTCTTGACATAAACGCCGAACAGCTTGACGAGCTGCAAAGGGTTGTCAGGGACGCCGGCTTTGACGTCATCGCGAAGTGCGTCGATATCACAAATACTGAGCAATTCACATCGACACTTGAGCAATTGGCCGCCGAGCATAACGGCATAGGCATCCTCGTGAACAATGCAGGTATCACACGTGACAATCTTATTTTACGAATGAGCGATGAGGATTTTGACGCAGTCATAAAGGTGAATCTGAGGGCGGCCTTTGTTGCCGTAAGGACCGCTGTGAAATCGATGATGCGTGCTAAGTTCGGCCGGATTATTTCTCTTAGCTCAGTTTCCGGTATTATGGGCAATGCCGGGCAGGCGAACTACGCCGCCAGCAAAGCCGCTCTTATCGGCCTGACTAAGACCGTCGCCCGTGAGTTCGCCTCGAAAAATGTCACTGCAAACTGCGTCGCTCCGGGTTTTATTGTCACTGAAATGACCGATAAACTCCCTGATATGGTTAAAGAAGCTGCGAAAAAACTGATACCACTGAAAAGATTCGGAACAGTTGACGACGTCGCTAAGGCGGTTGCATTTCTCGCATCCGATGACGCAGGCTATATTACAGGTCAGGTTCTTTGTATAGACGGAGGTATGGCTATGTAAAGATGGAAATAGATTGGTTTGCAGCCGTAAAAATTTAAAAAAAACATTTGTAAATCAATTTTTTTATCGGTATATTACCGCCCAATACGCAGATGAGACGATTGTAAGGTAAAGATATTAAGTCCTGTTTGACTAAGGAGAGAAATAAGGTGAGTGCTGAAGAAGTAAATATCAAGGCGATTGAGGAAAAAGTAATCGATATTATTTGTGAGCAGATGGGTGTTGACAGGTCCGAAGTGACACGTGAAACCTCTTTCATTAACGACTTAAATGCCGATTCACTCGATACAGTAGAGCTGGTTATGGAATTCGAGGATGAATTCGACACAAGCATACCTGACGAGGAAGCCGAAAAAATACAGACCGTCGGCGCCGCCATCGATTACGTCGCCAAAGTTCTGCAGTCTAAAAAAAGCGAGCAGTAAAAGATTATTTCAAGATGAGTAAACGACGGGTTGTTATTACAGGCTTGGGCTGTGTTACCGCCTTGGGACAGTCGGTTGATTTGCTTTTTGACTCTCTTTGCGAGGGAAAAAGCGGAATCTCTTATATTGAACATTTCGATGCCAGCCGGTACACGGTAACTTTCGGCGGTGAAATAAAAGATTTCGACATAACCAGGTACATCGATTCAAGAGAAGCAAAAAGAATGGACCGCTTTACCCGGCTCGCAGTTGCCGCTGCGATCCAGGCGGTCAACGACAGCGGACTTGATTTCTCGAAAGAAGAGCCCTTCCGATGCGGCGTCATCGTCGGAACCGGAATCGGAGGCATCAAGGAAATCGAGGAACAGCACATAAGGCTCCTCGAAAAAGGGCCCAGAAAGATATCTCCCTTCTGCGTTCCAAGGCTTATGAGCAATGCTGCCAGCGGTAATATTGCTATCCATTACGCACTCAGGGGCCCGAACATTGCCATATCGAGTGCATGCGCTTCAGGCTCTCACGCAATAGGCGAGGCGTTCTGCAATATCGTTTTAGGAAGGGGCGATATAATGATAACAGGCGGCTCAGAGGCCGCACTTACTCCGATAGGGCTCGCTTCATTTTGCGCAGCGAAGTCGCTTAGTACACGTAACGATAATCCGCAGGCAGCCTCAAGACCGTTCGATAAGGACCGTGACGGCTTTGTCCTCGCAGAAGGAGCAGGTATTTTGATTCTTGAAGAATATGAGCACGCCAGGAAACGCAACGCAAAAATATATGCGGAATTTCTTGGCTACGGTGCTACGGACGACGGCTTTCACATCACCGCTCCTCTCGAAAATGGCGAGGGTGCCGCAATGGCAATGGAGCTGGCACTGGACGACGGCTGCATCGAAAAACAAAAAGTCGATTATATAAACGCCCACGGTACCGGAACACAATTGAATGACATAGCAGAGGTCTTAGCAATAAAGTCCGTCTTCGGCGACCACACATACAATTTATCCATAAGCTCGACCAAAAGCTGTCTCGGCCATTCTCTCGGTGCTACCGGTGCGGTTGAGCTTATTGTCTGCTGCAAAGTAATCGAAAAATCGATTATACCCCCTACTATAAACCTTGATAATCTTGAGCCGAAATGCGACCCCAGGATTGACTATGTGCCCTGGAAAGCCAAGGAAAGGAATGTAGATATCGCCATAAGCAATTCACTTGGTTTCGGCGGACACAACGCTTGTCTCGCAATCGGGAAAATCTGAGAGC
>CAYLMG010000021.1:16515-18922 GCA_964384565.1 uncultured Pirellulales bacterium
TCAATCGGCCTGGCCTGTATAATCGGCTGCTCGTCAACCGGCCACGAAACTCAAAGCATACCACCAGCTGAAAGTACGAAAAGACCACCGGATGATATTCAGCACAACAAAGTTGACCCTAACAAAATCCCCGTACAGAAGACACAAACAGCAGTTCTTGAACCGAACAAGCCTGTGGAAGCGAAACAAGAGCCAAACGAACTTCTAATTATTAAAACAGAGCCTAACGAACCGAATGAATCGAAAATCTCAAAGGCAGACCAGAACGAGCCTAACGACTCAAATTTTCCGCTGCAAGTCGACTTCCACGAAAAATGCGCTCACATTCTGACTACCTATGTCGACATCGCAGGATTTGTGAACTACCAAAATCTCAAAAGAAAAAGAATCGAATTAAAAGACCTGCTTCAGGAATTCAAAAAACTCAGTGCAGATGAATATAAATCCTGGCCGAAAGAAGATAAAATCGCCTTCTGGATTAATGCTTACAACATCCAGCTTCTGAATATCATCATAGAAAATTACCCGATTGAATCTGATGCATTTACAAGATTTTTCTTATGGCATCCGGACAGCGTAAGATACATCGATAGAAAAGTCGGCGGCATCGAGAAGCAAAAGTTTGTTGTTATGAATGAAGAATTTACTCTGGAACTTATCGAGAGGCGTTTTTTCCACGAACAATTCAACGAGCCGAAAGCATTTTTCGCACTATTCCATGGCGGCCTGTCAGGCCCGCCTCTGCTTAATAAACCGTACTATGGTAAAACTCTCTATCAGCAGCTTGAAAATCAAATCAAGAGAACCCTGTCATACTCCCAATCTTTTACAATCAATACCGACAAACGAGCTGTATATCTTCATGCAATGCTGCAGCCGACAAGCTGGTATGGACGTTATTTCCTCGATAAATATAAAACTGTCAAATGGTTCAAAGACCAGACGCCTGAGGTCAGAGCAGTTTTGAATTTCCTTACAGAATATCTCACCGAACAGCAGGTTAACTACCTGAAACTTCGAAACTACACTGTCAAATTCTCTGCTTACGACTGGAAACTGAACGAGAGAAAATAACTTGACCAGTTATAATACTTATTTATCCTTTCCCTTATAATTTTCAGTTTGACAGAAGCAGATGATTCACTAAAATTATGGTTTCTTCTTTATTTTAGCTGCTGGCAGCTCTTTTGAAAGGTCGAATAGAAAATGACAAAAAAACATATCCATACCAATCCTCATTGTGATACAAACAGATATCTGTTCACGAGCGAATCGGTAACTATGGGACACCCCGACAAAATCGCCGACTGCATATCTGATTCAATCCTTGATGCAATGCTCGCACAGGACAAAAATAGCAGGGTCGCCTGCGAAACAATGGTCAAAACATCAATGGTCCTCGTTGCCGGTGAAATAACATCCAAAGCAGTGGTAAATATACCCGACGTCGTACGCGAGACAATAAAGAAAATTGGTTATACTGACCCCGAAATTGGATTCGACTATAAAAGCTGCACGGTCCTCGTCAACATCGAAAGACAAAGCCCCGACATCTCTCAGGGCGTTGACGAAGGCGCCGGCCTGCACAAAGAACAGGGAGCCGGTGACCAGGGTATTATGTTCGGTTACGCCTGCAGAGAAACCCCTTCGCTTATGCCCCTGCCTATTTCTCTTGCACAGGCCCTTACACTGAGACTCGAAAAGGCAAGGCTCTCGAAAAAGCTGGCCTGGCTCAGGCCGGACGGTAAAAGCCAGGTAACTGTAGAATATGAAAACGCAAAGCCAAAGCGCATCCATACCGTCGTTATTGCAGCTCAGCACGCTCCTACAATCAAATACAAAGACCTGAGAAAACAAATCATCGAAAAGGTCATACTGCCCGTCCTTCCGAAAAAGCTCGTCGATAAAAATATTATTTACCACATAAACCCGACAGGCCGATTTGTCTATGGTGGCCCGTATGCCGATTGCGGCCTGACAGGAAGGAAAATCATCGTCGATACCTACGGTGGCAGAGGTAGTCATGGCGGCGGCTGTTTCAGCGGAAAAGACCCATCTAAAGTCGACAGAAGCGCAAGCTATATGGCCCGTTACATCGCAAAGAACATCGTCGCTGCCGGCCTTGCAGATGCCTGTGAGATTCAGCTCTCTTACGCAATCGGCGTCGCTGAGCCGGTTTCTGTCCTGATTAATACCGAAAGGACTGCGAAGGTAAGCGAGAAAAAGATAAGCCGGCTCGTCCGTGACTTTTTCCCGCTCACACCGAGGGCGATGATTGATTATTTGAAGCTGGACAGACCCATTTATTTTGATACTGCTCATGGCGGACACTTTGGACGAAATCTGCCGAACTTCACCTGGGAAAAAACCGATATCGCCCCCAAACTCCGTAAAAGCGTTTAACTTT
>CAYLMG010000022.1:0-7179 GCA_964384565.1 uncultured Pirellulales bacterium
CCAAATTTCCATCGCGGGCAATGGTTTCAAGGGTTGGTCTTTTGGCAACGTTTTTCTTGGGATCGATACAAAGATCTTTGATTAATGGCATATTCATTCTCCTTTCTTTCTAACAACCATATAATCTAAAAAACTAAAGCTACTTATCAAATCAACAGGTTCCATCAGAAGGATTTTACCGGTCGGATCTCAACTTATTTTTTCTCTTCTGCAGAAATCTAAGATTATATTGTATGAGTAGCCGCAAGTCAATCAATTAGAACATAAATTAGAACTCCCACATCTTTTATTCAAGAGTAACTTTTACAGGCAAGCAATCCGCTCATAACCACGTCTTATTATTGCTATTGTTTTTAAGCCAGCGGGGCCACTTACCCCGCTTGTCATGCCACGGGAACCTCTTAGGCCATGGCTCTAAAAATTTGCCTACGAAGTCAATGTGTACTGAAGCAGCCGGATTCTTGTAGAGAACAGCCCTTTTGATATCCCATGAATCCAGTTGATCTGAAAATGTCTCCTTAAAAGTAGTAAACGTTTGACCTCTACTTGCAGCGCCCTTAACAAGTAAAATTCCATTTTTTTCAGATTTCTTGAACTCTTTGAGAGCAGACAGCACTTGTTTTCCTCCCGGAAATTCAACCTTTATATCTTTAGAACTCTGCTGACTGTAACAATCGTTGACCACTATGAACGGTTTGCCTCCGAGATTTCCTGCAAGCCATCCTCCCAAGATACCCCCACTCCTGCCAATTCCAATAACTACAGTCGGCTCCCAATTTGAAGGCTCTTGGTTAATTTTGTCCAATATTTCTCTGGCCTTTCTAAGAGCGTCGCCCCATGTCGGTCCCTGACGGCGTCTTATTAATCGTAATGTCAATGCAATAAGAGCGACTATGGTCCCTATCCCACCCAGCAGTTTTAGTATGAAGTCCAATATGTCAACCATTCCTAAGTCTCCTAATTTCACATAGAAAACATATAGACGTCCAACAAGCGAGATACATAGATAGTATTGTTAAGAGAAAAATAACCGAAATGCTTTAAATATCCTCACATTGCATATCTTCTTCCATCTTAAAAAACGTAGAATCAAAGGGGCTTTTTCCTCGGCTATTGCTTCCACTATTCCCTGCGTGATTTCCATATTGTTTACATTAAAGGCACCAATTGCATAGCCATTTTTATAAGCCATCTCAAACATCTTTTTGGTATCGACCAGCGGCATACTAAGCCTCCTTATCAAACTATACTAAACCTTTTATCAAATAGTTAAAACTTATAGATTAAAAAAGTGCCGGAACTTAAAACAAGAACCGTTTTAATAACCGGATGAGCCACCCAGTTCCATATATCTTCTCTCTCCGATTGCTAATTCCTTTATACCCTCAGGCCATATACTGAACATAACGGCTTGCCTGTCCAGTGACTCGTCAATACTCACCGTAAATGCGCAGCTAACCCGGTGATATTTTCGCAATATCGTTAAATCGCTTCGAATATTATCACCGTAGTCAAAATCAAATTGCTGGGAGAAAACCACAGTATAACGCGGGTCAAGAATATACGTAGCGGCAAAGGTAAAGGCGTTCGAACCTTTTTCTCCAAGCACCTGGACCCGCCTTATATACCTGCTGCCTATGTAATAGCTCAGATTTGGCCAGCACAATCGCGATATTCCGACGTTAAACTGCTGCACCACACCACTTTGCATATCGAAATTCAAGTCACTCAAAACAGCCGTCGTATCGCTGACTCGCCAGATATAATCGGCGCTGAAGTAGTCACGTCTCGGCCCGTATAATTCGAAGCGGCGAAGACTGCTTATCAAGTCTCCGTGAAAGATTTCCGGCGCAGACAGCACACGAAGCGGCACTATCGGTTTCGCCCAGATGTACCTGTCGGGCCCGGGACCCATATCGGATACGCCCCCTGAATCTTCGACCCAGACGATGTCAGTATCCAAACGCATCCAATCCACCGTTCGCTGGTCTCCAACAGGTCCTCTTTTGGTTTGTAAACGCTGCGACAGCCCAACGCTTAAAAAATCAGGCTGGTCAACAACAGAGTCGCTTTCCTGTATAACTGTAGTTACCACGCTTGGCTGGATGATATGACGAAGCTGATTTAAATCCCACAAGCGGGATTGAACATTCGGATAAACCCTCCACCACGGTCTCGGAAAAATCCGAACGCCGGCCTCAGTAAGCCAAATCTTATCCGAACCGAATCGGCCCATATAGCTGCCGTCAACAAGCGTCCTTCTGAAGCCGCTGCGGTCATCGTAGCCGAAAGTACCGGCAATGTATGGGACAATCTTAAAGGAATTGACCTTGAGAGGCATATCTACTTCAGTTCGATAACTGATAAAGGTAAAGGGGTGCTTGTCGATTTGAATCATATGGTCGTGACCAATTTTCTGCCGAAAACGGCTTAACTGTACGTCGCTGTAGACCGTCAGCTTGTCATCAAAGAAAGACTCTCCGACTACGTGATACTCAATACTCGGTAACTCTTCCAGCGTATCGTCAAAATTGTTTATCCTCCACTTGCCTAGTATCGAAACAGCTCGGTTGTCTTGAATATTTCTCAGGTGGATATATGTCTCAGGTCTGTAAACGTTAAATTCGCCTCGATAGAAACTTTCTATAAAGTACTCATCCGACGAATAATTAATCTCAGTTGTAAGCTGCCACTTATAGGGCAAAAAATGTCTGTGTCTCCAGCTTAGTCGGCCGCGAAATTCCTTGTCAGGCTCAAGACTTTCCCGACTGCTGTGCCGGCCGAGGTCGTCTTTTCCACGGTCTTTAATTACATAGCCCTGTATCCTGCCGAAGTAGTCTTCTTTTACATAATCGATATCAACGCCCGCGCCGAAACCTCGCTTGCTGAAATAATCTGTCAATAAAGTACTTTCAACTCCCTGTGCTTCCTGCAGTCCCAGCAGCCGGGCAAGATACCACTGAGCCTCAAAGGATGTCCCCCAGTCACTATCATGTCCCATTCGTACCTTTTTAAGAGGCACATCAGGTCTTTCAAGATTGCTCCGAATAAAAGGCCACCGAAAAATGGTCCTGTCGCCCATTTTAAAGCGCACATCGTGCATCTCAGCTTCGTAACTGCTGTTCGAAACCAGACCAGCCTCTGTATCGCGGGCAGTCGTATCCGTGATGACAACACCGGAAGCCGTTGCAGAAATCTGCGGCCTATGAAACTCACTGCTTGTTAAAACTGCATTTTCCGCTGCAAACCTGTTTTCCGACAATCTCCTTAATTTGGCTGCGCGAACATATATCGGAATCCCACGGTCGGCATCAAAGCTTCTCATCACTGCGTTCATCGCAATCGCATTCGAGTTCTCGAAATCATAATATATCTCATCTGCCCGAATTGTTCTCGAGCCCTCCGCCATCATCACATCGCCGGCTATATATATTGATTTTATAGCCCCCCTGGGAAGAATATCTTCTGAATCTGCATCTTCCCGGTCTATCGTTATCTGTTCTCTCGAGTAGAATACAACAGCCCTGTCTGCCTGCAGTTCCAACAAGCTGTCGGCTTCATCCTGCTTTTGCCATAAATAGAATCTGCCGATTATTGTTGCCACATCCAGGTTGTCCTCGGTTCTGGCTGATTCTATTACCGGGACCGATTCACCAACCGGCTCTATATGGACAGGGTAGATAAATTTCGGCTCTTTCTCTTTTGGTCTCTCTTTTGCTTTTTCCTGGACGACTGCCTTTTCAATAAAACTTGGTTTAGCAACCTCCGGCTTCTCTTCGATTTGCCTTTTCTCTATCTTCTCTGTTATTTTTTCAGGCTCGACCTCTTTTTTCTTCTCAACCCACTCGGGGACCATAGCTTCGCGTTGAATAACAAAAGCAGGCTTAATAGATGCGAATACCAATTCTGCTTTTTGGTAGAGCTCTAATCCGCGAACATCTTTTATTTCTCTGTCGTCCGCTGTTATAAAAACTTCTCCGCTTACTTCAAACCAGACCGCCAGCGATTGGCCATCTTCAACCTCTTTTTGCCTCAGGCTTACCGTCAGAGGGCTCTTGGTTTTTTGAATGGATACATTGCCTGTCAGATAAACCTTCGCTTCGTAATCGATATGTGTCCGCCCGTGAAAATCACTTAATCTGCTTTTAAGCCAGACGACAGCCTTGTCAGACGAAAATTTATTACCGCCTATCGACATCATAAACCCCTCGCCAAAGACAAGGCTGTGCTCGCCGGTACTAAGCTGATAGCTAATAACAGACTTTCCCTCGAGCCTCAGGTCAAGGCCGGCAAAAGCGCCTGCCTTTTCACTCTCCATTCCAGCCGAGTAGGAAATAGGCAGAAAATATATTGCAGTAATAATTAGAAGAATAAATTGTTGTCTTTTCGGCATATCCTCTTCTCTTATCTCACTGTGCCCAAATTTCTGTTTGTTATCGACAGTCCGGCAATTATAGCCCCTCCTGTTTCAAAAGCCAGCAAAAATGTAACTAATAGCTTGATTTATTCATAATAATTAGGTAAAAATATATCATACAGAATACATTATAGTGCCCGGAATCGTAATCCTATGGCCAAAAAAAGTCTTTCTGCATACGAAAGAGGCGTGATTTCACGCTATTATAAACACCTTGATGAGATTATGATTTCAAAAATCAGCGGGCTGGTCACTGAGCTGTATCTGGCAAAAACTGCTGAAAAGAAAAGACGGCTCTGGAACCGTGTGCATAAGGCTATGAAAAGGCTGAAAATAAAACCGGCTATTATTAACCACATAATGAAAAACCAGGACGTCGAAATCCTGGCGAAAAATCTTCAGGATTGGCTTTCTGAGAAAAGATAAATAGTAATATGGCCATACTGGCCGTGTAGTTGTGCTTGGAGATAAGCATGGCTGAAAATTATCCAGAAACTGCAAAGGTATATCCCACCGAAAACACCGGAAGTCTCAGTATCCTGGATATGCTCCACTACTTTGAAGAAAAAGGTGCTATGCGTGTTTCCGACCTGCATATCAAAATCGGAGTTCAGCCGACATATCGTATCGATGGTGACCTTGTAAAGTTAAAAGGCATGCCTGTTACAGAAGAAGTAGGAAAGCAGCTAATCTATCCGTTATTGAGCGATGAAAAGCTAAACAAACTCAAAAGCGAGTATAGCGTGGATACCTCATACCGGCTTGGCTCACTGCAGTTTCGAATAAATGTCTTCTGGGAAAATGATGGTATTTGTGCCGCTATCAGGGCGTTATCGCTTGACATTCCCAAGGTCGAGAAGGTCGGCTTCCCAAACAACATTTGGGAAGATATCATTAACAAAAAACACGGCCTGGTTCTCATCACGGGCATAACAGGCGCGGGAAAATCCACTACCATCGCCTCTCTTATCGACAGAATCAGCGAAAAAATCGCCTGTAGAATTATCACACTTGAGGACCCTATAGAATATATCTATAGACAAAAGAATTCGGTAATATCTCAACGCGAAATCGGAAGGGATGTCAAATCGTTCGTGGACGGATTAAGGTCGATGATGCGGGAAGACCCGGACATTATCTTCGTCGGTGAGATGAGGGACCCCGAAACCATCGCTATGACGCTTATGGCTGCCGAAACCGGCCATCTGGTATTTTCAACGCTTCACACAAGAGATGTAACAGGCACAATAACAAGAATTCTCGACTATTTTCCAGAGGGTAAACAAAGCGAGGTCAAAAATCAGCTTTCTCTGGGATTAGCTTATATAGTCAGCCAGAAGCTCATTCCAAGAAAAGACGGTAACGGCCGGGTCGTCGCTATGGAAATTATGAACAACAACTATGCCTGTGCAAATCTGATTCGAACCGGCAAAACAGAGCAGATTTACTCCCAGCTGCAGACAAAAACTCAAAACAAGACTGATGAAAAAATGCTGACGATGGAAAGTCATCTTGCAAGACTGGTTAAAGCGGATGTTGTGGATTTGCTCGAGGCCCAGATGTGGGCCAACGACATAAAATGCTTTGTAGACGCTATGAAGCGTGAGCAGACAAAACCAGGCTATGAGCATAGAATGTGAATGCCCTAAGTGCGGCGCTCGGATGGCTTTTGCCGATGAAAAAGCCCGGACGCAACAGCATTGTCTAAGCTGTGGCCAGGCCTTAATAATACCTTCCGAAAGCAATCAGACGCCCCGGATTGTCGAACCGCAGCCGGTTATTGAGCAAACCGAGCCAATCGAAGGTTTTTATAGAGCTGTTTTCATTGATAGCTGGAAGTTGTTCTTTGATGCTCGAAATGCCACCTCTATTGTGTTTATAATCGCTGTAGTTTGCTTTAATTTTTTTCTTGCGCAAGCGTTCTGTTGTAACTACGTCGCCTTCATCGCTGTTTGGGGCTGGCTGCTTGGTTTTTATCTGAATATTATCTATGAAACCGCTTTTGATGCAGACAAGCTGCCGGAAATCTATCTCGGAACAGGTATAACTTTTCTGTGGTATATTATAAAACCTCTTTTGATTTTCGTTCTCACTTTGATTTTCACGTTATTACCTTTTGTTATTACAGCCGCTATTTGCTATAAAGCAGGTTTTATCGCGCCTGAAGCCCTAAAAAACTTCAACGATTGGCCGATACTTTTAAAATTTTTATTTTTCATATGCATGTTTTTCTTTCCCGCAACCATCCTCGTCACCGCAGTTGCCAAAGATTTTGCCTTGCTAAGACCCGATTACATTCTCACACCCATAATCAAAGCTTTTTTCCCTTATCTGGTTACGGTTGTTTTGCTGGTTATTGCTGTTGTGATTGAATTAAACACCAGCCAGTTTGCCGGTGTGGAAGAAGTAACTTTTCTCTCCGCCGCAGGTAAGTTAGCCGTCAATCTCGCTGTTCAGCTTTTTGCCATTATTGCTATGCGCTCTATCGGCCTGTTCTATCGCCACTACGGCTGTTACTTCAGGTGGTAAACCTTCGTTTTTCAAAAATCACTGTTAACAGCTTCGAGCTTTTTGAATTTTTCCCAGAGGGCTTTGAAAACCTCGGGCTGTTTAAGGCCTTGATTTTCTTCACGAACAGGCCCGCTTCTTAAGGAAAAATCTCCGTTGTTTGGGTCAACTAAGCCCGGCTCAGCCTCTATTGGCGTTACAAACTGCTCTATATTTTCAAAATTAACTGCATTTTTCCAGAAGGAGTTTTTGGA
>CAYLMG010000022.1:7279-10403 GCA_964384565.1 uncultured Pirellulales bacterium
CAAACTGCTCTATATTTTCAAAATTAACTGCATTTTTCCAGAAGGAGTTTTTGGATATCCTATTGGAATTTTTACCGGCCTCTTCGTGCAAAATTATTCCGCGTTTGTTATTTTGAAAAATATTATTTGCAATTAAAAGTCTGCACGAGTCGCGCATCGAGACGCCTGCATAAGTTGAATCTGCGATGATGTTACTTGTTATTGTAACCTGTGTTCTTGCAAAGCCGCTGATATTTGTCCCATTGCCTAATATTATATTATTTGTAATTGCTCCGCTTGCGCTTTTATTGCCGAGATATATGCCTCTGTTGTCATTATTGATTATCAGGTTATCGCTTGCGTTGAGCTTCCCGCCGGTTGACCGTACGCCATGATACTTCGATCCCGTAATTATATTGCCGGTTATCTTAACGTTTGCTCCGGAATACAGTGATACCCCCTGGTGGCCGCTGTTGGTGATAATACAGTTTTGTACAATTCCTTCAGTGCCCTCGCCGAACTGGATGGTGTAATTGTAGCCCTCGAATCGGCAGTTATTAACGTTCATATTTGTAAATCCCTGCGAGCGTAATGCGACAGGACTCCTCTGGTAATTACCCAGCGGCACAAAATTGCAGTTCTTAATTTGGGCTCTACTATCTTTCACAACTGCTGCAAAGGGATACTCGATATTTTTGTCACTTGTTGCAAGCTGCCATTTGATTGTAAGGTTCTCGATTGTAACTATGCCTTTGCCTTTTGTATCTACGAAAACCGCAGGCTCATCGGCAGTTACCTCTATGATACAGCCGTTCGCATCCTCGCCTTTTAGTATAAGAGGTTTATTTATCACAATAGGCTCGGTGAAAGTACCTTTGGGAACAGTTACCGTTTGACCGGCCCTTGCCGAATCGATTAATTCCTGCAAATTATTTTCTGATTCTGCCTCCGGACTTCTTTGCGTCGAATTTTGTACTTGCCGGCTTTGCTCATTTTGCCGTGCGATTCTTTTATTTTTATTCTCCACGGTTTTCTGAAGCTGGATATATTGAGCCGCAGCCATAACCTCACCAAATGCGGCTTTTCTCCCGCTGGGAAGCTCCATAGGCTTTTCGAGATGGTCAACAATCTCAGCCATAAAGCCCCACATTCCACCTTCTTCGGAAAGTTCTAAACCGACAGCTTTATAACTATTCATCAGAAATTCGGTTTGCTGCTTTGAGGTAAGAGATTTAATCTCATTAAAAATCGGGACAAGGTTTTCCGGTGGTTCGTGCCGACTATTCGACCAGCTATTAACGAAGGGCGCATAAGGCAATCCTGTCGTCTGATTGGCTTTTATATCTGCCTGGGCCTCCGTCCAGCCGGGAACACTGTCAGCGGCGAACATTGCAATATAGATTTTGCCTTCAGGCAGGCCGTTAACGATTGTTCTGCCTTCAGGCATCCGGTTTGCACCAAGCATATTTTGCAAAAAATCCCCTGTCCAGCCGGCAAAACCGAGAATAGGGTCTGCCCGCGTCGGGCTTTTGCTTAACACAGCCAAAGTCTCATCGTTAGGCATATCCTGGTTAATCATCAAAGAACCTGTTCCGAGAGGCTTTATTGTGACCTGCTCAGTTTCTCCGGCAGTAATATTTATATTGTCTGCTGTTCCGTTAAGGTTCACTATTGGGGATTTAACTTCGAATATGTCGCCGATTTCTTTTACACCGGGCCAGGACTGGACGATTAAACGGTATTCGCCCTGTGGTAAATTTTCAAAACTGAAATTGCCGCCGCTGTCGGTCTTTGCAAAGGTTGGTTTTTTCTGTTGGCCCTGTAAGTATCCCTTGGTAAACGGCAGATAATCACCTTCTGTCAGGGGTATGCCTGTTTGCTGGTCGCATATAAGTACTATTGCGTCAGCGACAGGATTATTTTCGCCATCTAAAACTTTTCCGGAAATTGAGCCGATATTATTTTCATCCTGCTCGGCGGAGTCTTCGATTTTAACGCCGGTCTCGAAGTTCGGATAAAGAGATTCAAATTCCTCTGCGGTATAAACACGAATTAAGTTGCCATCAACAACGTATTTGTGCGTTCCGAGAACTGCCTCTAACAATTCTTCAAACGTCATATCGTAGATTTCGGTAATTGGTACCTGTCCGGAAACCTTATCCGATATGATGATGTTTTTTTTGTATGCTCTTGCTATAAATTGCAGCGCATCTCTAATGGAGGTGCCCTCTTTGAATGTGACTTTTCCAATACGATCTGCGTTTTCCCGCCTATCGTCTGCTGACTCCCCAGGCTTCTGCCCGTTAATGCTTTTACCTGGTATCTTAACTTCGATTTCAACATCGGTTTTGAAATTCGGTTTTACTGAGACATTTTTGAATTCCACCCATTCGTACGGCCGAGTCTGGAACTGAAATTCCTTGATATTCTTTAATTTAACGTTCTTAAAAATAACCTGATATTGTTCAAGTTTTGAGGTGCTTGTTCTCTTTTCAAAGCTGGATTCGTGGATATTTCCATCCTTGTCTATTACAATTAACCGCTGGTCCAGATTTCCTTCAGGCGGATCGTGTGACAATACTATTCTCACGCTATCATCTGGTTGAGCAATCGGTTCTGAAAAAGCATACTCCCTGTCAGGGCCAAATACCATTTCATCTCCTTTAGAGCTTGCTTGTGTCTGCCACTGCTCTATGTATATTCCTACTTGGACCTCACACTGTTCTAGATTTTCGGGTAATGCTATAGCCCTTGATATTACCTGTGCATTAACGGGCAAAGTAATATTTGGTCTATACGTTTCACCCTCTTTTTCCGCCCCCTCTATATAAAGACTATCAAGCTCAAAAGATTGCCCGTCACTGAATGCTTTTGCAAAAAATTCAAATGCGGTTTCGTCTTTACTTAGAACATATGGAATCTTTTCGTATGGCCGATGATTCATTAAGCTCCCATCCGGACGCCACCATTGTTTGTCCCCGCTTGGGTGCTCGCAAACTCCCACTAATTCTACTTTCACGCCGTTGAATAAAGTCGCCTTGAACTTAGACTTATCAGGTTCGGTTATACTTTCTTCATTCCGAGCAGCAGCCATCGGCAGAAGGACTACAGCAACAAGAAATACTGAAATCAAACCGACAAGGCC
>CAYLMG010000022.1:10503-11949 GCA_964384565.1 uncultured Pirellulales bacterium
AGGATTGTAAAAATATGCCATCTGCAGCAATGCCTGAAAAAGATTAATCCACAAGTCACCGCGTTTTATATGAATAAGCTCGTGAAGCAGGACCGCTTTTAACTGCTCTTTAGTCAAATTTGGTGCCAGATTCTGTGGTAGCAGGATTACCGGTCGAAACAGCCCGCAAACTGCAGGGCTTGTAGCATTGGCCGAGGTTTTTAGCCTCACTTTTTCCTTCATACCGAGCAGCCTGCCGCACGATTGAACCAAATCATTCAGGCCGCCTGTTATCCCATCGGCCTGTGCGAGAAGTCCTCTGACAAACATCGCCCGCTGAATCAGCAATAATATCAAAATCAGCAATACAATTGCCCAGGCCAGAAACGCTGTCCCCTGCCAGCTAATAGACACTGATGCCGTAACCGGGTTTTTTTGTTGCTCCTCGACTTGAGCCGTCGAGGTCTCTATGATTTTTGCCTGCTCTTTCTGCCATTCGAGACTTCTCAGATGAGTTCCCGAAGGGTCGATTTGCTTATACAACTCGGGCTTCGGCTCTATGATTGCTAATGGCGGCACTTTTATTATTGTTCCAGCCTGTTCAACTTGGCCCGGCGTTTCTATCTGGTCTATTTTTACTTCTGACAGCTTATCACCAAACAGATTTCCAACGCCTATTGGCGATGAGATTGAAGGTGGTATAATCAGTTTGACCAGAACAAGCAACCATATACAATAGCGAAATACTGCCCTTACTTTTTTGCGCAATATAAAATCCAAAGCAAGCAATATTAAAATCAAGATGCTTGCCTGAACCAGCATAACAGCAGAGAAATTGACAAATAAACTGCCAGCCGAATTTAGCCTCTCGATTATTGCATTCATAATAAGCTCTCCGCAAACTTATCTTTTTCTTTTCACTTTTCGTTTTTTACTTTTTATCATTTTTTCTATTTCGTCGAGCTGTTTTTTGGAAACGTTATTTTCCAGCAGAAACTGCACCATTGGAGTCAGAGCTCCGTCGAATGCTCTTTTGATAGTGCGCAAAATCTCGTTTCTTTGCGCCTTTTTTTGAGTGATTGCTGCCCGATACAAGACCAAATTTCTCATTTTTTCCTGTTTGAGAAATCCTTTACCCACCATCCTGTCCATAAGAGTTTTGACTGTGCTGTAGGACCAGCCCTTTTGGCTCTGCAGCGCCTCTTGAATTGCAGGAGCCGCACACGGCTCAGCCTCCCAGACAGCCTTTATTATCTGCCATTCGGCCTCTGTTAATTGATTGTTTTTTCTAGCCACAACAAAGCCTCCTTATATTTAATTATGTAAACATTACTCTACAGTTGTAGAGATGGCAAGAAAAAAATAAAAAATTTCTTAAAATTTTTACATCCCAAAATCGGCTTGTTCGGCGTTTGAATCAGGTATGTTCGAATCTAATATGTTCACATCAGGTATGTTTACATCCAG
>CAYLMG010000022.1:12049-18869 GCA_964384565.1 uncultured Pirellulales bacterium
GGGATTGTTATGATAAAAGGCTCATCTTTCACCCCCAGCTCAGCCTCAAACGTTAAGATGTCGTTACTATCCTCTTGTGCCATAAGCTTGATTAGGTAGGTGCCATCGGTAATATTTTCCAATTCAAATCCGCCGTCGTACTCTGTAACATAATTTCGCACCTCAAACGGCAAATCCCACCAGACCGGCTGCACGGTAACTATCAGGTCGCTGCCGGGCGAACCGTCTTCAAACTGCACCAGTCCCCGGACTTCATTGCCCTTTTTCAGGACTATTTCTTTGTATTCAATAACATTAGGATTTTCGAGTTTCATAGTAACTCGCTGCGGTGCATAATCAGGTAATAGCCCAAGTGTATTTCCGAATACATTCGGGCTTTTATGAATAGCAGTAAGATTAAAGATTGCTCTGCCAAGACCGCCAAGAACTAAAAAACCTTTCTCATCTGTTATTTGCTCAAAACCCGTATCAATGATTTTATTTTTATCTCTCGGATTCGTAATAAAAATTTCTACATTTGAAACAGGTTCATTCACCTCATCCATCACCAACAGGTCAATCATACAGGCCTTTTCAAGCTTGAAATTTCTTACCTCTCTCGAATCTCCCGACAGATATACAACAGGTAATTTCTCCTGCTCGGTGATACCGATATATTCTTTTGATGTGATTTTAATCTTATAATTTCCATCCTGTTCGACATCTCCGTAATAATAAAAGCCGTTCGCATCAGTTGTTGTAATATAGTTTTCTCCGGACGAGATTGTAACTTCAGCATCAATTACAGCTTCTGCCGTTTCAGCATCGGTAACCAGGCCGCTAAGAAGCCGCTTCGGAGCAATTGCAGCCCTTTGATGAGCTTCTAACTGCCCGGCTTTCTTTGTTTCTTCAAGCCGGTTTTCAATCGACGAGCTGACTACGGAAAATATACTGGCAAGCTTTTCATCGTCCAACTCTGAACTCAGCCTTCGAAGCGTCTCTGCGGCACGCTCATCGCCGATCTTCGCAAGGTAAAGTGCGGCAGCCAGCTTTACCTCTTGGGGACGGTCCGAAAGCATTGCTATAAGACCTTCAATATCATTGGCTGCGAACATGTCCACAATTTGCTCTAATTCGATTTTCAACTCCGTTTTTATACTCTCTGCCGCAGCTTTTTCACCGAAATCCTGCTCTTCTTTTGACTCTTCTGGAACTAAAACCTCGCTTAAACTGCTATCAGTTCTTTCTGCTATTCCTGTTGGCGGCTTTTCCGGTGTCGTAGTTAAGAGCAGTTTAGCCGCGAGAAGACAGCCTATAATAAAAACCGCGGCTATTGTCAGCCTGCTTATTCTGCTCTTGAAGATGATTCGCCAGATGGAGTGTTTTGAACGCATAGCTTCATCAAAGGCTGCAAAACCGTCACTGAGAATCCGCTCATCCAGCTCGGCTCTCGTGGAGCAGCGTATCTTCGCTATTAATTCTTCCAAATTAATATTATCAGAATCTGTCTTCATATTATTCTGCCGTCTGAAATTGCCCGCAGCTTGTCGAGTCCGTAATTATACCTGGCACGAACGGTATTGACTGGTGTATCCTGCATCTCAGCTATTTCCCGAAATTTTAAACCGCCCTGTAAACGCAGAACTATTACCTCCCGCTGCTGTAAAGGTATCTGTGCAAAAGCTCCAACCAGACTCCGAGCCTTTTCATTTTCTGAAGCTATCTCTTGCGTCTTTTCCGAACTTGCTTCAGTTTGCCCGCTTCTGTCCACCTCTACAACCTGATACATCTTCTTACGGCATCTATCACGGATATGATTTACAATACAGCTTATAAGGTAATTCCTGAGACCTCCATATAACCTGAATCTCGCAGCGTTATTTGCAAAAAAAACAAAAACCTCGTGTAATGCATCATCAGCCTCATCAGCCTCATTCAACAGCGATGTTGCTATTGTCAGCAGTTCGTCTTTGTACTTCTCATATATCCGGCGCAAAGCTTCCCTATCCCCATGCCTTAGCCTCCAGACAAATAAATTATCTTCTAACATTTCCCGATAGTTCCTTCAGTCTTTCAAGACGAAATTAAACAGCTGAACCCGCAGCTTTGGATTAAATAAAAACAACTTTTACTAACTTCGCAATCTTCCTGGCCGATAGCACCCTACATTAATTATTGTATCACTTTTTTCCTTCTCGTGTGAAATATGGAAAATTTACTCTCTAAGTCAGGTTTTCGACTGATTACCGACCGCGCTTTTACAAAATCTGCTCTCCACTGCAGACTGCGGATTCTGGGGTTTTTATTCAGGTTAACTTTTCATACGGCTGATAAAATCTGGACCGCTGGGCTTAAAAAATTAGTTTTTATGGAAATCTTTCTTGACAGATTCTATCTTTAGCAGTTAAACTGGGACAAAAGGGCAGTTTGGAGCACCCTTTTATCAAATGGATTTGGTTAAAAGAGAAGGATAGATAAAATGAAGGAGCTTTTTACCACCGGGGAAGCTGCTGATGTTTGCGGAGTCAGCCAGCAGACCATTATCAGATGTTTCGATTGCGGAAGAGTGGAGGGCTTTCGAGTGCCAGGTTCAAAATTCCGCAGAATCCCACGCCAAAGCCTGGTCAGGTTTATGAAAGAAAATAGTATTCCGCTTGATAAGCTTGACTCCGGCAAAAAGAAAATTCTTATTGTCGACGACGACGCCGAGATCGTCGAGCTTATGGTTGACGTCCTTGTCCGCGACGGCAGGTTCGAGGTTAGAACCGCAGCGAGCGGGTATGAGGCCGGCATACAAACTCAGCAGTTTTATCCCGACCTTATATTGCTTGACTATATGCTCCCAGACGTCAACGGTAATGTCGTCTGTCATACAATAAAGAAAAATCCTGAGTTCGAGGACATCAAGATTATTATCGTCAGCGGCGTAATAAAGCAGGATGAAATCGACCACCTGCTCAAATCTGGTGCGGAAGATTTTATCAGAAAACCCTTCAACATTGGCGAGCTTACATCCAGAATCGGCGAAGTTCTTCAGCTCAAATAAAGAATGTTTATAGTCGATGGCAGAAAATTTAGAAACTGCGATGGCTTTCCATAAGAGGGTGAAACTAAATGCCGGACAAACCTGCTGATACAACAGTCGCTCGACAGGTCGAACTTGCTGTTTGTCGGCTCACCTCGCTCTCAGCCTTGCCTTCAATTGCCGATTCATTCCTTTCCAGACTGAACGACTATCAGCTTACTCCCACAAGCTTAATCGAACTTATAGAGGCCGAACCGGCATACACAGCAAAATTGCTTTCATTATTGTATCAACAAGCTCTATCTGGCAAAGAAAACTTTTATACAATAAACCAAGTGTTGGAAAAGCTGCCTTTGAGGCTTATTCGTGAAGCCTTATTATCCGTTAGTATCTATTCGGCTTCTGAATCAAATCCTGAAAGGCTCCGAATTAGAGAGCAGCTTACCCGTCACAGCATTGCCGTCGGCTGTTGCACCGAACAAATAGCCGAAATCGCCTTGCCTCATATTGAGCCGTCACTGGCTTATTCGGCCGGCTTCCTGCATGACCTCGGCAAATTTGCTCTCGACGAGGCTATGCCAAGAAGTTTTATCAGGCTCATAGAGCAGGCAAAGACGGAAGGTTCTTGTATTCGTGATATTGAGCGCACAAACTTCGGCATCGACCATACAATTCTTGGTAAAAGATTGGCTCACAGGTGGCACCTGCCTGAGCAAATTGCCCTGACCGCCTGGCTCCATCATTCTGATACAGCCGCGATTTATGAAAGTATGCCCGAAGCCAAAATTGCACCTGTTGTGCAGCTGGCGGACATAATCGCCAGACAGTGCAGCATCGGCTTTTCCGGAAGTTACGATTCGCCGACTCTGCCGCCGCAGATTATTAGTATACTGGGAATAAGCAATACACAACTGGAGCAAATCAGACAGAACCTCCCGAATACTGTTGCACAAAGAAGCGAATTTGCTGCTCTTGTCTCGAAAGGCTCTGTCAGCAAAAATCCAAAGGCAATTCACACAACTGCCGTCCGACTGGCAGAAGAAAATACACAGCTTTCCGAACAAAACAGTCAGCTGAAAATTAACTCAAACAGCATGAAATTCATAACAGAATTCCTTTCAAAAGTTACCCCGGCAGACGAAACAATAGAAATCACTGAAGTTTTTGCCTGTCTGTGGCAAAAGTTCTATCAGACCGGCCTGGTCTGCTTATATCTGGTCCCTGAGAAAGATTCTAAAACGCTTGAAACTGTTATTGTTGAAGAAACGTCAAAAGTAAAGTCTTCTATATTAACCGTGCCGAATGAAGCATTACTAGTTCCAAAATCGATAACTAAGGATTTCGAGATTTTTGATGCTTATGAAGGCCTTGATTGGCTGTTCAAACAGTTGAACGTGAAGTTTGATTTAAGCAGAACTATTGTACTGCCGTTATTTTCAGGCACGAAAGTGATTGCTATGCTGGTCTTTGAGCTTCGTCACCCCACACGAAAATCGCTTCTTTTGGATAGATTTAAGACCGTCGCTTTAACAGCCGGCACAATTCTTGGTTTGGCTGCTGCCTGTCAAAAACAGCAGGATTACGCCGAAAAATTCGCCGATTTTGCTGTTCCGCAATCCAAGGGCCAGAAAAATGCTGAAATTTCGGCCCCGGAAAAACGAGCTGAAAGTGCAACCGTCGCAGATAACACACTCGATGCCCTGGCAGAAATGGCCGCCGGCGCTGCACACGAGTTGAATAATCCTCTTTCCGTAATTTCAGGCCGGGCTCAATTACTCGCTGATAGCGAAGATGATGAGGAAAAGAAAAAAATCCTAATTCAAATCCAAAACAACGCTCACCAGATAAGTCAATTGGTGGAAGATTTATTGAGCTTTGCCCAGCCTCGCCGGCCAAAATTAAGGAAGGCCAATGTTGGACAAATAATCGAGCAGGCGGTTAAATCAGCAGCAGACAAACTAAAAACCCAAACAAGCAATGTTACAATTGAGGTGGCTGAAGATGCTAAGGATGTTGTTGTGGATTCAGCGCAGATTGTCACTGCCCTTGCCAATATTATCTGCAATTCTTTCGAATCGTATATCAGCAAAGCTGGTCCTATAAACGTTACTGCTTTGACAACCGCCTCGAACGGCTACGTTTGTATTACGGTCAGCGACCTTGGCTGCGGTATGGATTCCGAGACTGTACACAAGGCCGTTTCCCCTTTTTTCTCAGCAAAACCAGCCGGCCGAAAAAGAGGAATGGGTCTGTCTATAGCCGAGCGCCTGATACACTGCAATGGCGGCTCGATGGCTATATCAAGCAGGCCGGCTGAGGGAACAATCGTAACTGTTTACCTGCCAAGCGGATAGATAACTTACCTCAGACCAAACTGCCCCGATTATGCCTCGATAACCAACAACCAAACAAGGCAATAAAAAATTGTGGAGCAGACTTTCAACATCCAATATCAGCTTATTTTTTTGCTAAATTTTACCTGGATTAATTCCGATATAATAATATTCCGGACTTGCAAAGACATACTTTTTTTAATCAGGGTGTGCGGATGGAAATGGAAAAATTAACAGAAGATGTTATTTATGTCGTCCTGCCTCCTGAACCAAGAATAAGAGACAAGCTCAAAGAGCTTAACGAAAAGGTCAGCAAAAATTGCGACTTCAACATCGTAATTGATTTTTCGTACATAGAAGTCCTAACCTCCACAAGCATATCGAACTTGATTACATTACAGAATTGGCTCGATAAAAGCAGGTACAAACTTGTCTTATGCAAGGTCGCGGTAGTAACAAAGTGTATATTTGATGTGGCAGGTTTGGACAAGGTTTTCAAATTTGCGGAAGACAAATTCGATGCCCTCTCGACTTTGAAACAGAGCGATTCCACCGGAGACAGCTAAAAATCAGCCACCCTTTTGTCTTTTTTTTGTTATTCACCTCATCTATCAGCGGTTTTCCCCGTTATAAGCCTCTTTATCAGGATACAAGCTTTAGCAACTAAAATTAAGGCAAATTTAACCACTGCAAAATTTTCTTTTTTGTCAGGTATTTTTTGCTTGACATCCGGGTTCACGCGCGCATAAAATATGTCGAAATTTAAGGATTGCTATTTAGGGAGAACAATTATGAAACAGCGCAATATTTGCATCTCAATAGCCGTAATAATAATGTTTTTTTCCACATTAGGCTTCTGCGAACAGAAGGCATCTTCGACTGCTGACAAAAAATCTCAAGAAAAGAAACAAGTCACTACAAAAAAAACCAAGCTTCGCAAAAGCGCCAAACTCGACAATAACACCGCTCTCAAACTACTTGAGCAAAATGTTAACTTGTCTGATTTGCGCTCTGATATGTCTTTCGGCCGGGCTATCGAAATCCTGCGTAATTCAACAAAACCACCAGTAAGAATAGTAGTCCTTTGGGGACAATTAGAGCAAATAAATGTAGGACCGGCCAGCCGAATCTCTATGGATGGCTTTTCCGAAATACCTTTACGAACAGGCTTGAAGATTTTGTTAGCCTCGGTTTCCAATGGGCAAAATCAATTGGACTATTGGACTACCGATGGAGTAATCATCATTGGCACAAAAGATTCCAAGCCGACTGTTCAAACAACACGCCTTTATAACGTTTGTGACCTGACTTCGCGTCCTGCCGATTACTACCCCTACGGCGCTGGTATTAATCAACGGCAGGGCGGACAGATGGGAGCTAGCGCTTACGGCCAGCCTTTAGGGCGGGGGGGAGCGGGAAATTTCGGACAAACTGCTTATGGCGGCCGCTATGGAGGTGGTGGTTGGGGGGGGCAGGGCTACGG
>CAYLMG010000023.1:0-18267 GCA_964384565.1 uncultured Pirellulales bacterium
TTTCGAGCGGAAAGCCTCGGTGACGCATCGGTTATAATCGGCAGGATATTTTCAGGCGGGCTGGCAGGGACAGGGTTTCCATTGTTGTTTGTCGTTATGATTTTTTTAGTGTGGTTGTATCAGTTTATTTATGAGTCACGTTTCAGGAGGCTGCTTGGGTTTTCTTTTGTGAGAATTTGTGGCTTTGTTTTTATGATTCTTTATTTGATTATCTTCGTATCCTCGTCAGGGCAGTCTTTCATTTACTTTGAATTTTAATCAATGAGCTTAGTAGCTGAAGGATTGATTATGCCAAGAGATGATATTACAAGAGACAAAAGTGAAGGGGGCGGGGCAATTGTTTTTTCATCGAACGAGATGCGACTTAATTTTCGAGAATGGTTAATTGCTCTTGGTGTTTTGGTGGTGCTGGTTTTTCTATTGGGCTTTATCTGGGTAAGAGTTGAAAAATTCGAGGTTGGTAAGGATTACAGGCTGGCTTATAAGCTGAGCGAAGACTATTGGCTGTTTGAGCGGTATTGCGAATCGGTATGTGCCAAGGGAAAGGGGCTTGTTATCGGGGATTCGGTTATGTGGGGACAGTATGTTGAGAAGGGGCAGACACTTTCGCATTATCTAAATGAGCTTTCAAATGAAGAGCGATTTGCGAATATGGGATTGGACGGCCTTCATCCTGTAGCAATGTTCGGCTTGCTGAAATACTACGGAGGTGACATTCGCCGAAGAGATATTTTGATTCATTTGAATCCGTTGTGGCTGAGCTCGAGAAGGTATGATTTACGAAGCGAAAAAGAGTTCAGCTTTAATCATCCGAGGCTTGTGCCACAGCTTGACCCTACGATAGTGAGCTATAAGGCGGGTCTATCTTCGAGAATAGGTGTAATTATTGAACGTAATCTGGCTTTTTTGGGCTGGGTAAAGCACGTTAACGTTGTGTGTTTTTCGGATGATGAGAAAGGGGTGACAGACTTTTGCGGTTGGGTGATGGAGAATCCATACGGCAATCCTTTCAGGGGAATTGCAGGCAAACTTCAGAGCTTATCTGGAGACAATCCGGTTCGCGATAGGCAAGAGAGGGCGATGCCAGAGAGGAAATATGATTTGCCGTGGGTCGATTTGGAGAGGTCCTTTCAATGGCGTTATTTCAAGAAGACAATTGAACTTTTACGACACAGGGGCAATCGAGTTTTTGTTTTGGTTGGTCCTTTTAATGAGCATATTCTTGAAGAGGAGAGCCTTGCCGGATATAACGAAGTTAAAAGGGATATGGAGAACTGGCTGGTCGAAAACGGGATTGATTATTACATACCTTTAGCTTTGGCTGAAGGATATTATGCGGACGCAAGCCATCCTGTTGGTGAGGGTTACGCTTTGCTGGCTGAGCAAATTTTTGAAAACGATTTTTGGAGCCCTCCTGAGGGTAATTAACAGCTTGTTTGCATTAGAGGTTTTTTACAGGCATTTGATCGATTTTTAAGCAGTTCTAACAGGTTGTTTTCAACTTTTATTTTAGAAAACTTTATCAGACTTTCATTCTGTTTGTTGATCTGGTAATTTGGAAGTTCAGCGCTCTTTTGGGTTGGTGTAGTTTCTATTCAAGTGGGACAATAATATCGCCGAATAATTTTTTATATATTGGCGTAAGTTTTGTATGGGAAAAAGTAAAAGAGAGAAGAGAACATTAGTTTATTTGATTATTTTATTTATTCCCTTTTTCAGGTATCCGGGGCAGAAGAGTAGGGAAAAGAAAACGACATAAGGATGAGGATTGTTATGTAATTTTTTTAATCGTATGATAGAGAACTTAAAGGAATCTGCTATGTCAATGGATAATCTCAACGAAGAAATTAGAGAACGTAAAAAGGCAGAGGAACTGCTGATAGAATCCGAGGAGAGATACAGAAAGCTGTTTGAAGGGGCATTGGATGCTATTTTCGTAGCCGATGCCGAAACGGGCATATTAATTGACTGTAATCCTGCGGCGACAAGATTGTTGGGCATGGAAAAATCAGAAATTGTAGGCAAACATCAGCGGACGCTGCATCCGCCGGAGAGAATCAAAGGAGGATATAGCGAGACTTTTAAGAATCATCTCGGAGAAAAACGGGACCAGACGCTGGAGACGCAGATTATTACCAAAGCCGGAGAGATAAAAGATGTTGCAATCAAGGCAAGTTTACTGGAAATCAGGGGCAAAAAAGTATTACAGGGTATATTCAGGGACATCACCGAACGCAAGAAGGCAGAGGAGGAATTGAAGAAATTACTTTCCCTGCATACTGCGACACTGGAAGCCACTGCAGATGGTATTCTTGTAGTTGATTTGAGGGGACGAGTTGTCAGCTATAATCAGCAGTTTCTGGAATTGTGGAAGATTCCCGCCAGCCTCGCTCAAACAAGGGACGATGAGAAGTTGCTTTCACATGTACTGGACCAACTAGAGGATCCGAAAGGATTTTTAGCTGAGGTTCACATGCTCTACTCTCATTCTGAGGAGCAGTCGCTTGATTTGCTGGGGTTCAAGGACGGCCGAGTGTTTGAGAGGTTCTCCAAACCGCAAAAGTTTGACAACAGGATTATAGGTCGGGTATGGAGCTTTCGAGATATCACAGAAAGGAAAAAGGCCGAGCAGCGTCAAGCGAATCTGCTCGAGGAGCTTGAGAAGACTAATGAGGAACTGAAGGAGTTTGCATATATCGTCTCGCATGATTTGAAGGCGCCATTACGAGGGATTATGACGATAATAGGATTCATCGCGGATGATTATGCAGATAAATTTGACGAAAACAGCAAAAGGCAGGTAGAACTGCTTGAGAGTCGTGCGGAGAGAATGTGCAATCTGATTGATGGTGTACTTCGCTATTCAAGGATTGGAAAGGAGAACGAAGAAAAGGTGCGGGTAGACCTGAATTCGCTTGTGCCGGAGATAATTGATCTAATAGCGCCACCTGAGAAAATATCGATTACGATTGAGGATGAATTACCTGTAATTGTGTGCGGACGGACGCGGATTGCACAGGTTTTTCAGAATTTGATAGGCAATGCCGTAAAGTATATGGATAAACCTGAAGGTGTTATAAAAATCGGCTGTTTGCAGGATGGTGACTTTCTGAAGTTCAGTGTAGCCGACAACGGCCCGGGCATTGAGGAAAAACAGTTTGATAGGATTTTTAAGGTGTTCGAGACGCTGAATCGGCAAGATGATATTGACAGTACCGGCGTTGGTCTTACAGTCGCAAAGAAAATCATTAATATTTATGGTGGAAATATATGGGTTGAGTCGGAAGTGGGTCAGGGAAGCACGTTCTTCTTTACACTGCCGCTACATTTGCGGGCAACTGAAGCTGCGATGACCGAAATCTATGCTAAGGCCTGATATGTCCGGCTTTTTGGAAGCGTTTTTTTGCCTCACCGATGAGGTAGAAACTACCTGTTATGCAAATCAAATCTTCTTTTCCGACAGCACTTCTCGCAAGTCGTAAAGCCTCACCGAGATTCGAAGAGGTCTGGTACATCTTGTCGCATATTTCAGAATACATATCTGCAAGGTCCTCAGGGGAGGCGGCTTTGACGGAGTAGCTGCGTGTGAATATTACCTTGTCGGCGCCGTATTGTAATTGCAGAAGCATTCCTTTAATATCTTTGTCGGTGTTGCAGCCGAAAATTATCACCATAGAATCGTACGGTATATTCTGGCCTATAGCATGGATTAAAGCTTCTATGCTTGCCGCATTGTGAGCACCATCTATCATAATCCTGGGGTCGTCACATATCATTTCCATTCTTCCGGCGAGATAAACTTTGTTCAGGCCTATGGCTGCTTTTTCATTATCAATTTTGTATCCGCTTGATTTGAGTTTATCCAGCAGGGCCAGCGCCAGGCCGCAATTAACAGCCTGGTGTTTTCCGTGAAGGGGGACTCGCAAGTGTTCGAATCTGCTGGTTTGTGTTGTCAGGCATATTTTGTTATGAGGTCCATACTCACGAGAGTTCTCAAATCTGTATGAAAAACTAATGTCCTGACCGGTGACACTAAGAGGAGCTTTGACGGCGTTTGCGTGGGTCTTTAGAACAGTCATTGCTTTTGGGTGCTGTTTGATAGTAATAATAGGTACACCCTGCTTGAAGATGCCGGCCTTTTCTTTGGCAATGCTCTCGATGGTGTTGCCTAATTGATGAGGATGGTCGATGCTTATATTTGTTATACCAATCACCTCCGGTTTTATAAGGTTAGTGCTGTCAAGTCTGCCGCCCATACCGGTCTCTATTATTGATATGTCTGTTTTGACGTCAGCAAAGTGCATAAATGCCAATGCGGTCATAATTTCGAAAAACGTTATGTCTTCAGTTTTGGATAGTTTCTCTACAGGTTTATATATACGGTTGACGAGATTAAGAATTTCTTCTTCAGTTATCATACTGGAATTGACCATTATACGCTCGTGAAGATGCGTAACGTGCGGTGAAGTGTATAACCCGACCTTATAATTGTTTGCTTCGAGCATTTTAGCCAGCATAGTAGCAGTTGAACCTTTACCTTTTGTGCCGGCTATATGGACTGTTCGTGTTTTTTTGTGAGGATTGCCGAGAAGAGAAAGAAGCTTCTCCATCCTGTTGAGGTTAAACTTAGTTATATTGTAGCTGAGACGTTTTTCCTTCTCATAGTCCGTTCTCTCAAGCAGGTACTTAACAGCATCCGAATACTTTTTGAAGGTTTTTTTGCCCCTGACCTTTGCGACCTTATTTGACGCTTTTTTTGCCTGCTTTGTACGGACATTTGTTTTCGTTTTCTTTGTTTTCTTCAATGTTTTTGCCATAAAACATAGTATCTTAGCATTTTATATGATTTTGTTCAATACAAACACTTACGGAAAGGTATATACTATTTTTATATGGATTAAAATGTTTATAACTAATTGGTATAGAAGATGATACAATAATTGAGCATTATTTGTTCATCACAAAAAAAAGAAAATGCATATTAGCAGACCCGAATTTATGATAAGCGTACCTTATGATATGAGCCTACTTTTTACTTCCGTTTCATTATAACTGATACAACCGTTATATACTGATTTAATAAAACAAGTGAAATAATCTTTTCTCAAAAATAATGAAATAAAACTTGGCGATATAAAACAAATGTTTTATACTTTCGTATGAAACATATGTTTAAGGAAAATGCAATGGTTTATTTTAGCAATAAAGCGATAAAAACTGATGAACACGTTAAGATTAGGGAACGAATTATGGCTGCTGCAGAAGAGCTGTTTAGCGAGAGAGGTTTTTCGTCAACTACTGTTCGTGAAATCACAAGGAAAGCAAATTGTAATCTTGCAGCGATAAATTATCACTTTCAGGGGAAAGATAATTTATATGTTGAGGTAATAAAAAAGAACTTGAGAATTTTGAGAGACGTAAGAATAGAAGGTATCAATAAGGTTTTAAAGGAGAACCCAGAGAGTGTGACGCTTGAACAACTTCTTAGGGCGTTTGCAGAATCCTTTATTGAGCCCTTTGCAGAAAAGGGGAGGGGGCAGAGATTTATGAAAATTATGATTCACGAAATGCTCGAACCTCGTCTTCCAAAACATACATTTGCAGAAGAAGTTGCAATTCCAACTATGAAGGCATTTGGTAATGCATTGAAAAAGATTTATCCGGATATAAGTGAAAAAGATGTATTTATGAATGTCATTTCAATAATCGGTCAGTTAATGCATACCATACATCTTAACGAGATATACAAGGATGAAATGCATATGCAGGAGAAAATTCCAGGTATGAAAGAAATGATGGAAAATATTGTGAAATTTTCAGCGGCAGGCATAAGAGCAACAGTTGAAAAGAAAGAATAAAAAGAAACAAAAACTTTGGAAGAGACGTAGATATGAAAAAGATAAGTAAAAAGTATAAAGAATTTATTTTTGCAACAATCGTAACAGTGATTATGAACGGATGTGTAAGCAAGGAGCAATATTACGAGGATATAACACTATCGAGGCAGCAGGCTTACAAGCAATGGCAAAGCAGAAAAAAGGCACAGAAGATGATACAGACGTTGATAGGCGGAGAGCTGAGCCTGCGGGATTGTATAAAACTTACACTCGTGAATAACAAGATGCTGCAAAGAATCGTACAGGAAAAAGAAGTGGCCAGGGGAGAGGAACTGAGGTCATACTCAGCAATATTACCATCGTTGACGGTAACGTATGATTACCTGCGGAAGGATAAGGTTGCTTCATTGGGGCCTATTACGTTCGGTGACGTAGATAATTACTCAGCAGCTTTGAGAGTTAGCCAGCCGATATTTGACGGAGGCTCAATGATAGCCCAAATGAACGCAGCAAGGCTGTTTTCACTTATGACCGATGAGACAGTTCGCTCTACAGTACAGGATGTTTTATATTCGGCAATGCACGCTTACCACGATGTTTTATTGAATCAGCACCTTCTTGAAATAAGCCAGGATGCGGTAAAATCATCGCAGGCCCATCTGGATAGCGTAAGGGTGAAACGAAGGGGAGGCGTTGCATCGGATTTCGACGTACTGCGAGCGGAGGTGGAGCTTTCAAATTTTGAGGCAGAGCTGATTAAAAATAAAAACGCTATCAATATTTCAAAGGCAAATCTGCTGAAGATAATGGGAGTTTCCCAGGACAGCGAAGTCAGCCTGACAGATGAGCTTGTTTATATCCCTGAAGAGGTATCGATGGAGCAGGCTGTTGGGACGGCTTTCAATAATCGACCTGATTTGCTCACCGGTGAGCTTGATATTAAATATCAGAAGGAGCTGCTTAACATAGCTCGCAGCCGGTATTGGCCGGTCGTCAGCGGATTTTATGAGAGGTCGTTTTCAAAGCCTGACCCCCATAACGGAACTATAATCGACTGGGGTTATATATGGAACGCCGGTGTTTCGGTTTCTTTGCCGGTTTTCGATGGCTTTGCGCGGGAAGGAAATATCATCCAGCAGAAGGCAAGGTTCAAACAGGCTCAGATAAATCTGGTTGATGCCGAAGAGACTACCCTTTTTGAGATTACCAAAGCCTTGTTGAGTATTCATGATGCAGAGGAATTTGTGCAGTCTCAGCGGCTGAACCTGACAAGAGCCGAAGAGGGTTTGAGACTGGCGGAGGTAGGTTATAAAGAGGGGACAAATACACAGGTTGAGATGATAGATGCGCAGTCGGCTTTAACGGAGGCAAAAGCAAATTACTATCAATCGATATATACGCATATAGTCGCCAAACTCGATTTGCAGAAATCTATGGGTACGCTGGCGGTACCGTATGATGTTGAACAGCCGAGGGTTTCAGCGGAAGATTCGGATGTAATATCAAATATTCAGTAACCTTTGATTTGGCAGGGCACAGCGGTGCAAGAGGAAAAAATGAAAGACGAAAAACCGATAGCAAGACTGAAAGGGATTTTCCTGAAAGAAGGGACACCGGGTCAGGAGAAGGTAAACAGACGGGCCGTGTATTGGGCGGTTCTTATCGCGGCGATAGTTGTTACGTTTATCTTGGGCAGTTTTCGTTGGGGCGGCAAAGAAAATACGGGGGAAAAAGAAGTTGCCGTAGAGATTGATACGGTGCAAAGCGGTTCGATAGAAGAGACGATAGAGCTTACCGGCTGGATAAGGGCTAATAATGTTACAGAGGTGACAACAAAAGTTTCTGGCAGAATCGAATCTTTGCAGCTTGTTGACGGCGAAGACAGGCCGGTTGATGTTGAAGAGGGTCTTGAGGTTACCAAGGGCCAACAGCTTGCGGTGATAGACCATGATATTTACCAGGCCCAGCTGGATTCCGCGCGTGCTGCTTTTGAAGCAGCCGAGGTTGAGGTGGCGGATGCGGAGCGTGAAAGAAAGCGAATATTGGCTTTGTACGAAGGAGGTTCGGCGACGGAGCAGAGCAAGGATAAGGCAGTGACAGCGGCAGAGCTGGCGGCGGCGGGTCTGAATTCGGCTAAGGCGAATATGAAGTTAGCTGAAATAAATCTTAGGGAATCAACGATTCGCTCTCCCATTGATGGTATAGTAACTGCGAAACATATTGATATTGGTAACCTGATAAACATAGGCCAGCGAATTGTAACAGTTGCGGATATGAAGACCGTTAAGCTTGTGGTTTCTGCATCGGAAAGATATGTCGGAAAGATTGCCGAAGGAACAGCAGCGAGAGTCAGGGTTGACGCATTCGGTGTGAAGGATATCGAAGCGAAGGTTTATTCGGTATACCCGACTCTTGATGAACAAACCCACACGATACAGGTTGAGGTGCGCCTTGAAAATGAGGATTTGATGCTCAAGCCGGGAATGTTTGCAAAAGTTACTTTGGTTTTGCAGCAAAGAGATGAGGTAATTGTAGTTCCGAGAGATATTGTGCTTGGCGGCAAGGTTGATGAGCCTTATGTGTACGTTGTGGAAGATGATGTTGCACATAAGAGTATTGTCAAGATAGGCATCGTTCAGGCTGACCGCTGTGAGATAACCGAAGGCCTGGAGACGGGAGAAAAAATAGTTGTTAATGGAATGTACTATCTGGAAGATGGAAAGAAGGTGAAAGTGGTACAGCTCGAAGAGGTCGGTCTGGAGGGAGCGGAAAAGGTTGATGAACCAAATAAAGGGATAGATTTGTAGGATAGAAGGTAACTATGAGATTATCAAACATTTCGGTAAACAGGCCTGTAACGACGTTGATGATATTCGTGGCGATGGTTGTTCTGGGACTTGTGTCACTTTCGATGCTTGGCATTGACTTGATGCCGGATATTGAGATACCGGCGGTGTCTGTTATTACTTCATACAGCGGAGCCGGTCCGGAAGAAATCGAGACATTAATAACCGAGCCGGTTGAGGATATTCTGAGCACTATCTCGGGAGTTGATGAGGTTACTTCGGTATCGAAGGAGGGGATATCCGCAGTGACATTGAAATTCAACTGGGGTGAGAAAATTGATGAGTCTATAAATGACGTTCGGGAAAAGCTCGACCAGGTCAAGGATTTTATGCCGGAAGAAGCAGATGAGCCTGTTATCTTCAAGTTCGACCTCGATATGATGCCGATAATGATAATAGCAATCACCGCGAGGGAAAATTACCCGAATCTGGAGGACATAGTTGACGATGCGATAGTGGACCCTCTGAAAAGAGTAAAAGGTGTGGCTGCTGCTATGGCAAGAGGAGGGCTGGAAAGACAGATACGCGTTGATATAGACCGGGACAGGCTTGCAGCTTTCGGTCTGTCGGTAGAGCAGATACAGATGGCGATAGCATTACAGAATGCTTCAACGCCCGGGGGTAATATCAGAACCGGTTACAAGGATTACCTTCTCAGGACACCTGAGGAGTTTTCAAGCCCCCAG
Source organism: uncultured Pirellulales bacterium (assembly GCA_964384565.1). Classification (GTDB taxonomy): domain Bacteria; phylum Planctomycetota; class Phycisphaerae; order Sedimentisphaerales; family Anaerobacaceae; genus CAYLMG01. The sequence goes on from CAYLMG010000023.1 coordinate 9,370, forward strand.
GAGGTCTCTGAAGTTGTGCTGACACAGCGCGGCGGGATACCAGTCAAGCTGGGCGACGTTGCACAGGTGAGCGATTTTTTTATGGAAAGAACCATAGGCATCAGGATGAACGGCAAGCAGGCGATGGCAATATTTATACAAAAACAAAGCGGAAGCAATACCGTTGAAGTTGCAAAGAGGGTCAGTGCAAAACTCGAGGAGATAAAAAATGATTTGCCTCCGGACGTGGAACCTAAAGTCGTTATCGACAGTTCTGAGTTTATATTAGCGTCGGTGAACAATTTGAAATCCACGGTCCTCTGGGCGGTATTTTTTGTTTTTATGGTGATTCTTTTCTTCTTGAGGGATTTGCGAGCGAGCCTTATAGTCGCCGCTGCGATACCTACATCACTTATAATCACGTTTTTAGTTTTCTGGCTTTTTGGTTATACGATTAATACCGATTCTCTTGCATCAGTCGCGGTAGCGGTCGGCCTTGTTGTTGATAATGCGATAGTAGTTATCGATAATATACATCGTCACCGGCAGAGGGGACAAAGGCCAAAAGAGGGAGCAATTTTAGGGGCTAACGAGGTGAGCACTGCCGTTATGGCATCGACCTTGACAACGGTATCGATTTTTGTGCCGATTATGTTTGCGGGTGGTATCACAGCTATAATTTTCGGTCAGTTTGCCGTAATAGTTATTGTAGCAATATTCGCGTCTTTTTTTACGGCTATTATGCTTGTGCCGATGCTCTGTTCGAAGTTTTTGAAGGTCGGTAAAGAAAAGTCAGGCAAAAGCGTGCTGGATTTGTTCTATCGGCTTGGAGAGAGGTCTCTATTATATCTTGAAAAGATATACGTTAATTTTCTCAACTGGTCACTGAAGAATCGAAAGACAGTTTTGATATCCTGTGTGCTTTTATTTGTCTGGAGTATTGGGATAGCGAGATTTATCGGTACGGAGTTTTTTCCTCAGCAGGACCAGAATAGAGTTGTTACCAACGTTGAGCTTCCAATCGGCACGCGTTATGAGAGGACCGGCAGGGTAATGGAGCAGATTCAGAAAGCTGCGACGATAAATGTTCCGGAAACGCGAGACAGTTTTATACGCTGGGGTGTTTATGGAGGGGCAGCGGGGGGTATGTATGCAACGGAAGAAGAAAGCTATACGGGAGTTATGTTTTTGTCTCTTGTTTCCAAAAGAGAGCGTGATGCGTCGCCGAACGATATAATAGAGCGACTTCGTAAAATTCTGGAGGATATTCCCGGAGCGGTTCTTCGGTATAGTGCGGAGGACCCGCTCGAATCGCTGGTATTCGGAGGCGGCGGCAAGCTTGCAGTTGAGCTTTATGGCCATGATATGGATAACGCTCGCAATTACGCACAGGCTGTTGAGGATGCAATTTCAAAAATAAAAGGAGTGGAGGACGTTCAGTTAAGCAGAAAAGAAGAGAAGCCTGAAATCAAGGTCGGCATTGACAGAGAAAAGGCATCGAGACTCGGCCTTGATGTTACTTCGGTGGGCAAGACGATAGAAACTCTTTTTGCGGGCAGTACAGCATCGAGATACCGTGAAGGCGGTGACGAATATGATATTGAAGTAAGGCTTCGGCCTGGTGACAGGGACAGGCTTGAGGATTTGCGCGATGCATTTATATCACTTCGGGGCGGTGGTGCGGTCAGCCTGAGTAATATTTCGCAAATCGAAGAGGGTGTGGGTCCGACGAAAATTGAAAGAAAAGACCAGTCGCGTTATATTACAGTTTCTGCGGAGATTATGGATAGAGACCTTGGTTCAGTCGCAAAGGATGTGAAAGAAGCGCTTGGTAAGTTGCCTGTGCCGCCCGGTTTTGGCTATAAATTGTCAGGTGCGGAGGAGGAGAAACAGGAGGCCTTTCGATCATTGCTGATAGCAGTTGGTCTCGGAATGGTGCTGGTTTATATGGTAATGGCCTCTCAGTTTGAGTCGTTCCGTGACCCATTTATTATATTCTTTTCGATACCGTTCGGCATTGTAGGTGTTATTTTTGCTCTGGCTTTGACCGGTCAGGCGTTGAGCATTGTCAGCTTTCTTGCGTTGATAATGCTTGTTGGGATTGTGGTAAATGATGGAATTATATTAATAAGTTATATAGGCATACTTCGTCACAGGGAATACGATGTTTATTCAGCTATAATGGAAGGAGGCCGAAGCAGGCTTCGGCCCGTAGTATGCACAAGTGTAACTACTATCCTGGCGATGTCGCCACTTGCGTTGTCAAGGGGAGAAGGAGCAGAAATCTGGGTGCCGTTCGCGGTTACGATTATCGGAGGACTTATTGTAGGGACGGTTATAACGCTTGTTTTAATGCCGACACTGTACAGCGTTTTTGAAGATTATAAAAAGAGCTTTTCCGTCAGGGGATTATTATGAAAGCAGTTTTAATTATGCACAACGTCGCCCTTGACAGAGATGTCAACGAGGCTTTGCAGTCTCTGGGCGTGGATTGTTATACCAAGTTTACGGATACTCTGGGCAAGGGTAAGTTAAGCGAACCGCATCTTAATTCAGGTGTTTGGCCGGGTGTTAATTACGGCACATTGGTGATAATCGAAGAATCTAAAGCCAAAGAAATAATGGATAAGGTGCGCCGGATGAGGGAAAAACTCGCTTCTGAAGGAATAAAAGCCTTTATGTGGCAAATCGATGATATTACCTAATCTGTTTTTTTCGGTTTTTTCCGTATTCTGTAAGTGTCTTGAATATCAAGTCTTAGCGAAATTTTTAATGAGGGCTAAAATTTTTTTGTTTTTATTATAAAAATACTGGCAAAACTGATTTTTAGAACAGATAATATATAGGATAAGACAATAATGCGGGCCGATATCGAAAAATGGGGTACGATAATGGGCACTGCAGCAAAATATAATACTAATATTGAAATTACGCAGGATGCTGAGAGTTTTGCTTTCAGAGGCGTTGAGATGTTTATCAGAAATGCCGAGAGAGCAATTGAGCAAAGAGGTAAATTCTATGTTGCCATATCCGGAGGGCAGACTCCTGTTAATTTTTTCACACTTTTAGGAGAGCTTGCGGAATCAAAGTCTCTGCCGTGGGATAAGATTCATTTGTTCTGGGTCGATGAGCGCATGGTAGAAACGGATTTAAGGTTCAGCAATTATAAAGTCGCCGCCGACACCTTCCTGTCAAAGGTTGATATCCCGGAGAAGAATATCCATCGGATTCCGACCGGATACAGCGATTTAAGAGAAGCTGCTTTAAGTTATGAAAAAACAATCAGAGAGGTGTTCTGCCTGGGTGGAGGGCAGATACCCTGTTTTGATTTGATAGTGCTCGGTTTAAGTGTTGAGGGCTGCCCGGGTTCACTGTTTCCAAATTGTTATGCTGCCTTTGATGAGGACAGTCTGGCCTGTGTTGTGTATGACCTGGAAGAGCGACTGAGCAGAATAACGCTTAGTCGAACAATTTTACGGTCTGCCTTGCAGTTGACTATCCTTGTTTCAGGAAAAGAGAAAGCCGGTATTCTAAAGGAAGTGCTGACAAGTGAGCCTGACGAGGTCAGGTATCCGATACATTTTTTATGGCCTGTGCTTGACAAGGTTACCTGGCTTCTCGACAGTGAAGCTGCTGTGTATATAAAGGACTGAACGGGGAGGGCTTTTCGCTGGCAGGTGAAAATTATGGGGGAATAATTAATGTAGTTCCGGGACGGAGATTTAGGGGTTCGACTTTAGGATTGGCATCGCGAATTTTTGTCCATTTCGTTGCGGAGCCGTAATATTTCAGAGCTATTCCAGATAAGGTTTCGTCCTCGCGAACTGTATGAAATCTTGTTATGTCTTCGTTGTACAACTGAATACTTGTTATCTGCTCTTCTCTTATAGAAGCTTCATCGGGGATGTTTTCGGTCGTTTTGTTCTCGAGAGGTTGTTTTTGAACAGAACTGATTTGAGTGCTTTTGGAATCTGAATCGGCTGGCTGAGCTGTTTTAGGCGCAGGTTCCTGTTTTTTAGCTTCTGGAGTTATTTTTGATTTTTGCAGGTTTCCCAGACGTGATTTGACGCTGACCGTTGGTGAAACGCAAAGCCATATCCCTGCAATTGAGACAAGTACCAGCCCCAGAATCAAACCTATTTTAAAATCCTTTTTCATCCTTCGACCGCCGCCGAATGGGCTTTTAAGCTGCACAGCTCATTCGCTGTGTGTTTTTAATTATTTTTTTCAGTTTTAGTTTTTGTGCCAAGCAACAGGACCGGAGCAGCTATAGCGATAGATGAGTAGGTCCCTATTATAACACCGAAACCGATCGCAAAGGTAAATCCTCTTAGAGCCTGGCCGCCGAATATATACATTATAAGAACAACGATAAAGGTTGTAAATGATGTTAAAAGAGTTCTGGAAAGCGTCTGGTTAATGCTGTTTGTTATTGTCTGTGTCGTAAGCTGAGCCTTCCGCCGGTTCTCCCTGATTCGGTCGAAGACAACGATGGTATCGTTAAGAGAGTATCCGATGAGGGTTAAGAAGGCCGCTATTATCGCCAGATTAATCTTAAAGTCTCCAATCAAAAGTGCTTCTCCAATCTTTGTATTCGCAAAAAAGGTGCAGGCGGTAACGGCTCCAAGAGTTATACAAACATCGTGAACAAGAGCGAGTATAGCTGCAAAACCGTAACGGGCATTACCAAATCGAATCCAGATATATGCGACGATTGCGGCCAGTGACAAAATTATTGCAATCAAAGCACGAACCTTCGCCTCTTCGCCGATTGACGGATTTATCTGGGTGACGCGGGGCAGGGTTTCAGAGAGCTGCATAGAAGAAAGCACCTTGGTTTTTTCGTTTTCCACGAAACGATTCCATTCATCCTCAGGCGGCTGACTGAAAGCAAATTCTTCGTTAACCGAGACATAAACGAAAGCATCTACGGGCTTCGAGGGTGTTAATGGTGTTAAATCTGCTGTAAAGAGCTGATATGTATATCTTTTGATGTCTCGCATTTCCGGTTTGTATCTGAGGTACTGGAACCTGTTGTTGATTTCTTCGGGTGTTGCAGCCCTGTCGAGTTTGCAGTTGATTTTAAGGCCGCTGATAAAATCGTTGAGTTCGGGATATTGATTTATGACCTCTTCGGTGATTTTATCGACAGAAGTAATTTGAGGCTCCAGATTTTGCATAATTTGCAAGTCATTTTCGAAGGCGGCCAATATTGCATCGTTGACGGTTTGCTGAAGCTGTGGCTCTGTTAGCTGGGCATCGGCAAAGGCGGTCTCAAGAACATTTTTAACGATGGTTTTATTGGTCTGGCTTGTGCTTATCTCAAATACATTCGCCTTGCCGGCCGGTTTTACAGTGACATTGCTAAGCTGGTCTGTGACAGCCGAAGCAATTTTGTCTGCGGTTTGTTGTCCATTGCCCGAAAATGTCATTGTAACTATTGTTTTGTTCGTTTCTATGGTTTTAATTTCGTATTGTTTGTATTTTTTTTCGCCTTCGGGATTTTCAATAATTGGTTTGCCTGTGCTGTATACGTTGGCTGTTGCAAGTGCGGGATTATTCATTTGCTCACCGACTTTGTGAATTTTGTCTTCAACGTCCTTTCTGCTTAGTTCAACGCCGTCCTTTAGATTGATAACAACAGAGGTGCCGCCCGTAAATTCGATATCGTATTTGTTCTTTGTTGTATAAAAGACCGCGAGTCCCGCGATTATAAGTGCACTTGAAATAACCAGGAAAGCAGGCCGTAATTTCATCCAGTTGACGTTTGGCTTCTTTATCAATTGGAGCATAAATAAACGGTCTTTGATTATTTGTTTTGAGGCAAGAATATCAAAGATTACACGTGTGACAAAAAGGGCGGTGAACATACTTGAAACGATGCCGAGCATAAGGACTATTGCGAATCCCTTAATCTCTTCGGAAGCGACCCAGTAAAGAATAGCAGCGGTAATAAAGGTCGTCAGGTTTGCATCGAAGATTGTTCTGAAAGCCCTTTGATATCCGTTTTTGATTGCAATTGATAAAGATGAGCCCTTTTTTTGCTCTTCGCGGATTCTTTCGAAGATAAGTACGTTTGCGTCAACGCTCATACCGATTGTAAGAATAATACCTGCAATTCCGGGCAGAGTGAAAGTAGCCCTGATGATAACCATAGTCGCGAGCACAAAAAGGATATTCAAAAGCAAAGCCAGGTCGGCTATGGAGCCGGCCAGCGTGTAATAAACTGCCATGCAGCCAATTACGACAATCAGGCCTATGAATCCTGCCTTGATTCCCTGGTCTCTGTTTTCGGCTCCGAGTGAAGGGCCGATAGATTTTACGGATATCGGCTGCTCGATAAGCTGAGCCGGCAGGTGCCCTGCCTCAAGCTTGTTGACCATATTTTCTACTTCTTCCTGACTGAATTGGCCCTGTATCTGGCCTGAAGTTGATATTCTTTTCTTGATAACAGGAGCTGATATGGCAATGTCGTCAAGAAGAATGCACAAAGGGCGGTACATATTTTTATCAGTGACTTTGGCAAATATTTTGCCCGCGCGGTCATCCAGCTCAAAGTCAATAGCTCTTCTTCCCTGTGAGTCTCTTCCCGCCGAAGCCCCTTTCAGCACCCAGGGCTCGTCCGGGTTATGCAGCAGACCGTCATCTGCTTTATTGCTCGCAAGGACATAATATTTATTTCCGAACGATGCTACGATAGCAGGTTTACCATCGTTGTCTCGTACAATAACAATTGGATTCCCCAGTTCGTTAATACCTGTCCATTCGGTGCTGTCTTCGAGCTCAAACCATATATATTCGTCGTCGGATGCGTATTTCGGGCCTTTTGTTTTAAGGCGGTCAACATAGCTTTGCATCTTTTCTGTATCAACATCCGGATGGCCGAGAGTGGGAAGTACCCTGAATTCGAGTATGCCGGCTCCCTTTAGCATATTTTGAAGGTCTTTCGGGTCGTCTAATCTGCCCTGGAAATCACGATAATCCTCGAACGCAGTTACTATGGCATCGATTTTTTCGGCCCTGTCGGTAAATTCCTCTTTGATATTTTTTATCGCATTTTTTCTTTGTAACGCTCTGGGAAGCTGCAGGGCATAGTTTATCTGCTCTTCGGTGAGGTTTAATCCGTCGAGTGCATTTTTTGCTTCTTTGTATTGGTCTGATTTTCCCGTTCCGGGTGTTGTCAGCTCTTCTGTAACTTCTGTCCACTGCGAGTATTCTTTTACATAATCGCCGAGCAGCTCGAGGCGCGGGTCGGCGACGGCATTGGGGTCCAGGCCGAGATATGTTTTGAGCTGCTCTGTTAGTTTTTGCTCGTTTAAGGTGCTCCAATTATAAGCATTCGCCTTTACCTCTTCGAGCTGCAGACCCGCAGCGGTTAATTTCTCCTCTGATTGCTCGATTTTTACCGTCAGCTCATTGCTTTGGTTTTGAAATTGATTGTACTCATCGTGCGCCTCGGCAAGCTTATTCAGGATTTCGAGTTTTTGAGTTGAATCGCCGGCAACATCCGCAAAGAATTCCGCTCTTTCCTGGGGCGGTTTTTTAAGTGCCCGCAAGACTACCGCCGGCTTGATGTTTTCGTCGAGAAGTTCATTCATCGCCTGTTCGAATTGCTGGCGTTTCTGACGGGTTTCGGTGCTTGCGAGGGGCATTCTTATTTCAAAGCGGGTATCACCCTGAGGCCACCATTCGATGTTCTGTATGTTGGCAGGGTCTATCCTTCTGCGAAGAATCCTTATCATTTTGGTTGAAAGGCCTTTACGCTTGGCAGCCTCAATTCCCTCAGCATCAATCTCATAAGTCAGGCTGACACCTCCTGCAAGGTCTATGCCCGCCCTGAGTGTTTTATCCGGTGGGTAAAGAGTCCAGGCCGCAACGAATGCAAATACAATAATCCCGCTAATCTTCAACAACAGATTTTTACTCATTGCTTTTTCCCTTATTTTTCCCGTATCTCAGCCTGCTTAAAATCGGAAGTCAAAACGCAGTTTCTGTTAATTTTGCTCCTGCGAAATATTTCTTCCAATCGCTGACGGAATGACCTTTATCTTTGTATTATTTGCTTCGTCAATCTTCAGTGTAATCTCATCGTCTTTAATATCGACGATGGTGCCTATGATTCCGCCTATTGTTCTGACTTTGTCGTTCTTTTTGAGTGACTGAACCATTTGCCTGTGTTCCTGCTGTTTTTTTCGCGGTCCTCGCAGAAGGAAAAAGTACATCACAACAACCATCAGGATAATAAAGATTAAACCGCCTTGACTGCCGAACAGGCTTTTTCTGTCTGTTGTTTTCGCGGCCTCATTGGCATCGCCTGGTGCAGATGTTGTTTCATATTCCTGCCCTTCCGTCTGCTCTGATTCAATCATTGTTGGTTCTCCGCTTTCAGACTGTGCTAAAATCCATATATTTTCCATTTTTAATTCCCTTCATCTGGCAATAAGCTCTGAAACAGAAATACTTACGGCCTCATAGAAAACGAGATTGAGCCCTTTTATTTTACATTTACAGTTTTTTAAAATTGTTATTATCAATGATTAACGCAATATAATCAACAATTTTTTGGATTTATGTTTTTTTGGTTTCCGAGAATTTGTCATTGTTTATTTGCTGTTTGGCCCAGTCGTTAAATTCTTTTTTCTCTATTGCTTCACGTATTGAGGTCATTAATCTTTGATAAAACCTTATATTATGCAGAGAAAGCAGTATTGCACCGAGCATCTCCGAGGCATTGAAAAAATGTCTGACCGCGCCCCTGCTGAAGTTTCTGCAGCAATAGCAGTCACAATTTCTTTCTACGGGGTCGCTGTCCTCAATATTGGAGCTGTTTCGAATTTTCAAAGGCCCATTATTCGTAAAAGCATAACCGTTCCTTCCATTTCTTGTAGGCAGGACACAATCGAATATGTCCACACCTTC
>CAYLMG010000024.1:0-2085 GCA_964384565.1 uncultured Pirellulales bacterium
AAAAATATGAGCAGCTCTTGGTTAGTAATATATGTGAGCCTTTGGGAATGGATGACACGCGAATAACCTTGAGCGAACAGCAGAAAAAACGACTCGCACAGGGGTACGGCAGGAATCCGATGTGGCCGGCAGACATTACAATTAAATTTCCTATGGGCAACTGGGATTTTCTCGTGCTGGCCGGTTGTGGTGCACTGCGCTCCAGCACTAATGATATGATGAAATTTCTAAAGGCTAATATGGGGATAGACGAAACGTTGCTTTATGAATCAATGAAAAAAACTCACACCGAGACAACAAAAATAAATGACACTATGAGAATAGGGCTCGGCTGGCTCATTATGGGTTCGGAAGACAGCGATAAGGATATAATATGGCATAACGGCGGGACAGGCGGTTATCGCAGCTTTATCGGATTCAATTCAAAATATAGGGCAGGCGTGGTTATTTTGAGTAATACAACAGCAGATGAAATTGATAGCGCTGGCTTTGAGATTCTGTCAGAGCTTATAGAAAAAAGCCGTGATAAGACTCAAACTAATTAAAAAAATTGAACAATGAAGACTCAAAGTCACAAAAAAATAAATAATTCTCAAATGCAAATATAATTACGGTGTAGTACCTTCAAGCCAATGCTTACAAAATTCTGTAAGGTCCTCGAAATCTACTATACAATCACCACCAAATGGAGCAATATCCGCAGAGGGGAAACCAGGCTCTTGAAACCATTGGTTGCCAAGAATAGCAAAGTCGTTAAAATCTACATGGCCGTCGCAATTAAGATCGGCTAGCGCACATCCAATTCGGCTGAGTTCTTTAAAGATTTCGAAGGTCATTTCGTTGTCGATTGTTGTTTCGGTGTGCACGCCATACTCGAAATTAGGATGGCCCCATAATTGGTATCTCAGATTTTTCCAATCGTTGTGCCCTGTTAGCAAATCGTTCGGTGATGCAGGTACTGTGGCACGAATTCGATTAATATCGGCTGCTACTCCAAGATCGTTTGCATCCCCATCACGGTTCCAATCGACCGGTCCGCTCTCGTTCACTAAGAGGGCTGGCAATGGCCCAGCAGGTACAATATTGCCGGCGTTGCCTTGGATGCCAATTGGTTCATTAAGGCTTGATTCATCCAATTCGGGTAGCATCTTTCGCGAATAATCAAGCAACCAGCTTGAGGCGTAAGCTGGGTTTGGCATTTGCCAAGTGTAGTTCATGATACTGTGATAATTGGGCTTAAAGTTATATCTATAATCCATGCCAGGAGCTGGGTCGTACTGGTCTCCGCCATGACGCAGGTTGAGGGTATGACCCAGTTCGTGCATAAACGTGGCTGCTTGTTGGTCAGAAGTCCCACCAAGCGTGTTCCAACCACCAAGTGTAATTATAAAGTCGTTTCCTGGCAGTTCTGCCAAGCCCGATGACGTGGTGCCGCTGTGAGTATCAGCAAATATGCAGTAACGATATGCCATTGCCTTAGCCGACTTGATGTTTTCCCAGTTAACACTGGCACGCTGAGTAGGTGTTCCAAATCGAACTGCCTTGATAACATTGAAATCGCCAAAAGCGTTCGGCCAAGGGGATAGGGGAATATCTGTCTCGTCCAGTTGGATATGCAGCGTAATACCATTTTGACCGTCAGGATTGTTCACTAGGGTGTTCGGAACAACTGAAAACGCGTCAACCACACGATCAAGAGTAGCTTGGAGTGGAGCCCGGCCAACCATAGCGTCCACCTCGACAAACAGATCTTTATGATTTGGATCGGCACCAAGAGCTGGCAGATCAAGGTCAATTGTTCCATCTTCATTGATATCAATTCCTTCAGTTTCCCAGTCGTCAAGTAGGCCATCTCCGTCGCGGTCGAGACTGGTGGTCGTATACATAAGAGATGTTTCTCCGCTGGGGGGGATATAACGGATATAGATGACATGTAACCGTCCATTCGGATCTACATCAATGTCAGGCGTATATATATGCTCACCCTCCCCTGTCTGCGTACAGGTGGCCTGAGCAACAACGTATGGACTACTGTTGTTGGTTAAATGATATATATAGTAATTACAAGTATCGCCAGTACAAGAA
>CAYLMG010000024.1:2185-8904 GCA_964384565.1 uncultured Pirellulales bacterium
AGGGGACATTGGCAGAGGTAGAAGTAGGCAAATGGGGCATAATCTCACAGGGAGGCGACCAAGAGCCGGATATAGTGTTCGTATACATAAGAGATGTTTCTCCACTGGAGGGGACATAACGAATATAGATGACGTGTAACCGTCCATTCGGATCTACATCAATGTCAGGCGTATATATATACTCACACTCTCCTGTCTGTGTGTTACAGGTGGACTGAGCAACAACATATGGACCACTGTTGTTGGTTAAATGATATATATAGTAATTACAAGTATCGCCAGTACAAGAATAACTGTCATAAGTTACATGCCAGCTCCCGTCCCAATCCACGGCAATGGAGGGGACATTGGCAGAGGTAGAAGTAGGCAAATGGGGCATAATCTCACAGGGAGGTGACCAAGATAGAGCATATGCTTTTCTATAAAAAGACGATAAGAATATCGTCAAGGCTACTAAAAGAAGTCTTGTAGTACAGCACTTTGCGGTCAGATGCTTTTTCGTGGTATAAGCCATTGTTATTTCACTTAAATTGGGCCTGTTTGTTAACCGTACACAGAAAAAGTCTCCGTTTCCGTAGTTATTATATGAATTGGGGTTTGAAAAATCAAGTATTTTGTGGTAATCGACCAAGAGGCGACAGCTAGAATGTGATTTTGAAGTCGGTGTAGGCAGGGTCGGGGGGCAGGTCTTCAATCTTTGTGCTGCGAATATAGCCGGCAAAGGATTCGGCAATGTCAGAAAGACAATCATCAATATCCTGCTGTTTGCCCTGGGCGAGCATCTCAACACTGCCGTTACTCAAGTTGCGAACGTAACCGGTAAGACGGTAACGCCGGGCAATAGAATTGGCAGTGAAGCGAAAACCAACGCCCTGAACAGAACCAATAAATATTATCCTCTTTGCAACCATTTCCTCGTATTGCGTATTGCGTAATCGCAACCCATTTATTAGGCAAAATAATGTAAATCTAATATGATACAAACGAACAATTATTTTGCAAGGCAGTAGTATATAATTTTATGTACAAGCGGAGGGCGAATTGTTGTATAATTGTACTAAAATTATTTAATTTTCAGACGGCAGTAATGGCAAAAAGAACAAAAAAACAGATAGAAAGAGAAGAGCAGATATACCAGCTTGCGACATTGGCGGCGGGTAGGTTCTCACTGCAGGAGGTGCTCGACAGATTAGCAGAGGCTGCTGTCAAGATAACGAAAGTGAAGGCTTGCTCGATACGGCTGTTAGACGAAGAGGCAGGCGAGCTGCAGATGCGAAGCACGTACGGGCTTAGCGAGGAGTATCGCAATAAGGGGCCTGTAACAAAGGATGATACCGTGATAAGCCAGGCTTTTGCCGGCGAGGCGGTGGTGCTTGACGATATGCGAGTGGACGGCAGAGTCAAATATAAAGAGGCGACAATCAAAGAAGGGCTGGTCAGCCAGCTTACAGTAGCGATGCGGTTCAGGGACAAGGCGATAGGCGTGCTTCGTTTGTATAGTCCAAAGCCGAGACAGTTTTACGAAGATGATATCGCACTGGCCAGGTCGGTTGCAAGCCAATGTGCGGTGGCGATAACAAATGCGAAACTTTATGCCGAGGTAGTCGAGGGAGCAAGGATGGCTGAGCAGGTTCGATTGGCAGCGGCTATTCAGCGAAGAATGATACCGGAGGCGGCTCCGAAAATGAAAGGGCTCGATATAACCGCAAAGTATATACCGTGTTTCGAGGTTGGAGGTGACTTTTACGATTTTGTAAAGGTCGGTGACAATCAGCTTATGGTCGCCATCTCGGATGTTATTGGTAAGGGGATACCGGCTGCGCTTATGATGGGATTGTTCAGAGGAGCTTTAAGGGCTTATACCGGCAGCGAATGCAGGAAGGGGACAATCCAGGACATAATTGGCAAACTTAATAAGACGGTATTCGATGAGTGCAGGGACGGCGAATTCATATCGCTGTTTTATGCAATCATCGATGTCGAAAAAGGACAGCTTACTTACTGCAACTGCGGGCACGAGCCTACCGTTTTGATAAGAGGCGAAGAGATTTTGGACCTGGATAAGGGCGGGCTGGTACTCGGTGTGGATAATAATGCAGAATATAAGGTTGAGACGGCCGAGCTCAAAAAAGGTGACTGTCTTCTGTTTTATACGGACGGTTTAACAGACGCGGCTGATTTCGACGGACGGCTCTGGGGAAAAGAGAGAATGCTCGAGGCGGTGAGGAACAGCTGTGAAGGCACAGCAGAGCAGATGATAAAGGGCATGCTCGGCTACAGGAGAAGGTTCACGGGACTTGCCAGTCAGATTGACGATACGAGCATTATAATAGTGAAAGTAGGCGAATAGCTTATGGCGAGACTTGTGGTAACAATAGACGGTCCTGCCGGCAGCGGCAAGAGTACAGCGGCAAGACTGCTGGCAGACAGACTCGGTGCAAGCTTTCTTGATACGGGGGCGATGTATCGCGCGGTGACACTTGCAGCGATGCATAAAAGAGTTGATATGAGCGAAGAGAATGAGCTTGTCAGAGTACTGGATGATACCGATTTCAGGTTTGAATCAAAAGAGGGCAAGATGATAGTTTTCGTCGATGGCCAGGACGTTACCGAGCAGATACGCCAGCCTGAAGTAACAGAACACGCGAAATTTCCCTCGTCATCTCAGAAAGTGCGAGCCAGACTCTTGAAGATGCAGAGGGACTTTGCCCAAAAGCAGCAAAGAATTGTCACCGAGGGCAGAGACCAGGGGACGGTTGCCTTCGCCGATGCTGACGTGAAGTTTTTTTTGACGGCTAATGTGGATGAGCGGGCGAGGAGGAGACAGGCGGAGCTTTTGAGAAAGGGGATTAATAAGAGTATAAAACAGATACGCAAGTCAATCGAGAAAAGGGACAGGAGCGATGAGGTCAGGGCAGTCGGGCCTCTGGCAGCGGCCGAGGATGCGATTGTTGTGGATACTACTTATATGGATGTTGACGAGGTGGTCGAGAAGCTTTTGGAGATGGTTAAAAAGCGATGCTCATAGAGAAACTTAAAAGCGTGTGGTACGAGGTCTCACGAGTCGGGTGCATTATTTTTTGCAGATGCTTTTTGCGGCTGGATGTAAAGGGCATGAAGAATGTCCCTAAAGATGGTGCACTTTTATTAGTGAGTAATCATCAAAGCTATCTCGACCCGATATTTTGCGGTCTGGTTTTGCGGCGGCATCTGTTTTATCTTGGAAGGGACAGTCTTTTTCGCAATAAATATTTTCGGCTTCTTTCTAATTCGCTGAATGCGTTATCTGTACGTCGAGATAAGGCGGATATTACAGCGATAAAGGAAATTTTAGACAGGCTCAAGAAAGGCTGCGGTATAGTTCTTTATCCCGAAGGTACGAGGACGCGAGACGGCAGAATAGGTGAATTCAAGCCGGGGGCGGCCATGTTGTGCAAACGCGGCGGTGCGGTGATAGTTCCGGTTCTTCTCGATGGTGCTTTTGAATGCTGGCCAAGATTTAAGAAGATATTTTCTTTCGGCAGTAAAGTTGTGGTTCGTTACGGCAAGGCGATAACTTCAGAAAAAGCGAAAGTGATGAGCAGCAGACAGCTCGCCGCGTATCTGAATGACAAGCTGCGTCAGATGCAGATTGAAGTTCGGCGTGAGCTTGGCAAAGAGCCGTTCGACTACAACATAAAGTAATATATCTATTTTTGAAAGTTAAGTTTCAATGAAGGTAATGGTGGCAAAAGAGTGTGGGTTCTGTCACGGTGTCGAGAACGCAATCAGTATGGCAGAGAAGGTGCTTGCAGAAGAAGGTGAGGTGTACAGCCTCGGGCCAATCATACATAACAAGGATATGGTAAAAAAATTGGAAGAAAAGGGACTCAAAACTGTTGATAATGTTGACATTATAGAAAAAGGCACGGTATTAATTCGCAGTCATGGTGCTGCACCTGAACAGATAGAAAAAATAAAGAAGAAGGGATTTAAAATTGTAGATGCGACTTGTGTTTTGGTAAAACGTGTTCAACAAATAGCCAAAGAACTCGAAAAAGAGGGCTATGAGGTCGTGATTGTTGGTGACGAAAACCATCCTGAGGTTCAGGGTGTGATGGGCTGTGTGAAAAAAGTTGTTGTTATCGGCGACGAAAAAGATTTGCATAAGCTGCCTAAAGACAGTAAGTTAGGCGTTGTATGCCAGACGACGCAGAACACCGAGCACTTCGAGAAGATTGTCGGCCGGATAGCAATGCAGGGCTTTTGTGAGCTGAAAGTGATAAATACATTGTGCAAAGAAGCGATAAAAAGACAAAAGGCAGCGGTTGAACTATGTAAAAAAGTCGATATAATGTTTGTCCTTGGTGGGCTGGAAAGTGCCAACACCCGCAAGCTTGCAGAGCTTTGCAAAAAATATAATAAGCAGACGTTTCACTTGCAAAACTGGCAGGAATTTGATAAAAGTACAGTTTTCGATAAACGCTCAGCAGCTATCACGGCAGGGGCATCGACGCCGAGATGGATAATCGATGAGTTCGCTGAAAAGCTATCAGCGATTGATACGGGACAAGAGATAATCAACGTGAAAGGAACATAATCCCCGATTGTTAAACCGGGGACTTAATAAAAAGAGATTGAAAAATGTGTCGGCTGCGTGGGCCGATGAGTAGTTTTTTTATTAACCTTAATTTTTTGTTAGTCGTCAGCCTGACGGCGTAAATGTGCGGCGCACTCAGGTGTAAAAAAGACTGCACAGGGGAAAAGTAATTTATGGTAGACAGAAATATAATTAACAAATTAGGATTAACGTGGGAGAATCTCGACAAGCAGGTCAGTGAAATGTTTACTGAGGAGGATAATAAGTATCTCGAGAAAGTACTCGAAGCCAAGGTAGATTCCCGGCTGCCGGGAACTATCCTGAAGGGCAAGATTGTATCGCAGATTGGCAACGACGTGATTATCGAGGTCGGCCTGAAAAGTGAAGGAGTGGTGGATGTGAGTGAATTTGATAGTCCCGATGAGATTGAGCCTGACAGGGAAATCGAGGTTCTTCTCGAGGACTTGGACACCGAAGGAGGTCTTATACCGCTGTCGAAGCGCAAGGCCGACCGCATCCGGGGCTGGGAGCATATAATCAATACGAAAAAGGAAGATGATATTGTTACCGGCAGGGTAATCCGGCGGATTAAGGGCGGCCTGCTGGTGGATATTGGTGTGCCGGTGTTTCTACCGGCGTCGCAGGTCGATATCCGAAAACCCGGTGACATCAGCAGATTCATCGGTAAAGAGATTAAATGCAAGATTCTTAAGATTGACGTTGAAGGCAGAAATATCGTAGTGTCACGGCGGAGGCTCATCGAGGAGCAGAGGCGTGACAGCAAGGAACAGATTCTCGATGAAATCGAAGTCGGCCAGCTTCGCAAAGGTATCGTGAAAAATATCGCGGACTTCGGCGTATTCGTGGACCTGGGCGGGCTCGACGGACTTCTGCATATATCAGATTTGAGCTGGGGCAGGATATCACATCCGTCCGAGATACTAAAGCTCGACGACGAGATAGAATGCATTGTTATCGGAGTCAACAAGGAGAAAGAGAAGATTTCGCTGGGACTGAAACAAAAGACGCCGAGTCCCTGGGAAGATGTCGAACAGATGTATCCAATTAGTGTGCGAGTCAAAGGTAAAGTTGTGAATATTATGAATTACGGCGTGTTCGTCAGGCTGGAGGACGGGATAGAAGGACTCGTTCATATAAGCGAGATGAGCTGGACGAAGCGACTGAACCACCCAAGCGAGATGCTGAGCCTCGGTGACGATATAGAAGTCGTGGTACTCAGCGTTAACAAGGAAAAGCAGGAGATATCTCTCGGCCTGAAACAAACAGAGACAAATCCGTGGACGGTGGCATCCCAGAAGTACCCGCAGGGAACAATTGTCACGGCAACGGTTCGCAGTGTCACCAATTTCGGGGTATTTGTGGAAATAGAAGAGGGGATACACGGGATGATACATATTTCAGATTTAAGCTGGACACGGAAATATAATCATCCGAGCGAAGCGGTTCAGAAAGGCGACGAGATAAAATGCGTTGTTCTCGAGGTTGACCCTGAGAAGCAGCGGATTTCTCTCGGTGTCAAGCAGATGACAGAGGACCCGTGGTTGCGGGCGATACCTGAGAAGTACATTCCAGGCCATATCATCAAAGGCAAGATAACAAAAATAACCAACTTCGGTGCATTTGTCGAGCTTGAGCCTGAACTCGAGGGACTTTTACATATTTCAGAACTTGCCGACCATAAGATAGATAAGCCGCAGGACATAGTTAAGGAAGGCGATGAGGTTGAGGTGAAGATTCTGAAAGTCGAGCCGGAGAGCCGCAAGATAGGTTTGAGTCTGCGCCGAGCCCAGTGGGCAGCGGAAGAGCACGAAGAGTCAGAGGAAACAAAGCCTGTGGCTCTCGAAACTGTTCTTTCAGAAACTGACTCAGGCAAAGAAACAGAGCCCAAAGCAGGTGAGTCTGAAACCGAAGGCAAAGAGAAAGAGAAAGAGAAAAAAGCAAAGGCCGGCAAAAAAGCTGTTAAAAAAGAACAACAGGATATAGAAGCTAAAGCAGGGGAAGAAGACAGCAAAGAAAGCAAAACAGAAAAGCCTGCTGAAAGCGATACGCAAGCAGAGGCTGAAGACAGCGAAGAAAACAAAACAGAAGAGCATGCCGAAAGCGATACGCAAGCGCAGGC
>CAYLMG010000024.1:9004-12383 GCA_964384565.1 uncultured Pirellulales bacterium
ACAGCGAAGAAAACAAAACAGAAGAGCATGCCGAAAGCGATACGCAAGCGCAGGCTGAAGACAGCGAAGAAAACAAAACAGAAGAGCATGCCGAAAGCGATACGCAAGCGCAGGCAGAAGACACCGATAAAGATAAAAAGCAGGAAGAACAACAAAAGATTCAAACAGAACCTGTTGAAGAGGGTACAGAAGAGGAAATTGAAAAGTCCGGTAAGAAAGACGAAGCCGATAACAAAAAAACCGCTGAAGAAGATACGAAGCAAGACGAGTAGAAAAAAATCGGCATTTCTGAATAAATCGTAATTTTTCAGCAAATAACAGCCGTAAGTTCATACCTACGACTGTTTTTTATTCTTCATTGAGCAATATGGGACATTTTCAGATTGGCGGAAACTAAACCGAAGCAGCTTTTCAGCCGATTAATTTTAATAGTTACATCAGGGACTTTAACCGGTTGTTCAATAATGCGTTTTTATTTGTAATCATATAATCAGCCATTGTGGTCGAAAGTTTTAAGGCTTTGGGCCCGGCAGGAGAGTGAGCCATCGCATTCGACTCTACAATAAAAGAATATCTCGGAGAGATAGACAGAGCTCCACTATTGACCGCGGAACAGGAACAAGAGCTTGGCAGCCGGATAGTAGAAGACAATGACCCTGTTGCCAGAGACCGCCTTGTTCGCAGTAATCTTCGTCTCGTAGTTAATATCGCCAAGAAATATGCCGACCGCGGTTTGGGTCTCGGAGATTTAATCGAGGAAGGTAACCTCGGCTTGATAAGAGCGGTGGATTACTTTAATCCCGAGCGAGGGACAAGATTCAGCACTTATGCGGCGTGGTGGATAAAACAGAGTATCAGACGTGCCCTTTTGATGAACGTTCAGCCGATACACATACCGACATATATGGTATCGCTGATAAACCATTGGCGTCACACAGTGACCGAGCTTGAGAATAAACTCGGCAAAGAACCTGAAATAGAAAAAATGGCTGATATTATGCAGGTATCTGTCCGCAAGGCAAAGATTATTTACCAGATAGTAAAGATTGTCAGCTCGCTGAGGGAAAGCAACGTGGGACAGACAGAAGAAGACCAGCCTTTCGGAGAAGACCTTGCGGATGATAACGACAGTAAGCCGGGGGCCAGGCTTGAAGAAAATGAAGAGAAGGCAAAAGCTTTGAGATTACTGGACAGGATTGCACCGAGAGAGGCAGGGATATTACGACTTCATTACGGCCTGGATGGTCATAAGCCTCTGACGCTGAAGCAAATCAGTGAAAAACTGGGTCTGACAAGAGAGCGAATTCGACAGATACAGCGAGAAGCACTTAACACACTTTACGAATATATGAACGAATAGCAATTGTCAACGGCAAATCAAAACTTGCATTTCAAGTCTGATTCATTAAGATAATCGGCAGTCGGACAGTGTATTAAAACAAGCCCATCATCTGACAGGAAAGGTAACTATATGTCAAACCAAGAGGCAGATTTAAGGCGGTTTATACGTGATGTGCCGGACTGGCCGAAAAAAGGTATACTTTTCCGCGACATAACGCCTCTCCTCGGAGAGCCTGAGGCGTTTTCAGCGGCGGTGGACGCGCTGTGTTCGGACTTCAGAGATAACAGAGTTGATTACGTGGCAGCGGTCGAGGCGAGAGGATTTATATTCGGAGCTGCTGTTGCAGAAAGACTCGATGCCGGTTTTGTGCCGATAAGAAAGAAAGGTAAGCTGCCTTCGGCAACTGAGTCGATTACTTACGAGCTTGAGTACGGCAGTGATACTCTTGAGGTTCATAATGATGCAGTGAAAAGAGGCTCGAATGTTTTGATGGTCGATGATTTGCTTGCGACAGGGGGGACAATGGCGGCGGCGTGTGAGCTTATCGAGAAAATAGGCGGAAAAATTGCAGGTATCGCTTTTTTGGTAGAGCTCAGCGAACTCGGGGGCCGGGAAAAGCTTGGCGGTCACAAAATTAGAACAGTATTAAGTTATTGATTTTTTTTAAAAAACCTTATTTCAGAAAAGCATAAGATACGTTTTTAACCATATCCTCTTTGAAATCAATCAGTTATATGATTTAAAATTTCTAAAAATAATAGGAAATTTATCTTGCATTATACTACATATCGTGATATATTACAACATATAGATGAGGATTATAGCTTATGCAGTTAATGTCAATAGAAGATTTAGCTACTTATTTGGGCGATTCAAAGCGGACAGTCTATAAATATATCGCAAGCGGTGATTGCCCGCCTTATATCAGAATAAGCTCTAAAAATATCAAGTTCGATCGGGCAGATGTTGATGCCTGGCTCGAGTCAAAGAAAGTTAATCCGAAAATAAAAAAAGAAAGGAATTTAAAATGATGACCAATATTTTGGCAGCGACAGAACCCGTCAGAACTTTCACACGGCCTTCTATTGTCGGCTTACTTGTGTTTATCTTCTGCGGATTTATTTTTGCGCTGATTATTATTAACCTGATACGTATGGCAAGATATTTCATATCCTCCCAAAAGGAGCAGAAGCTGATTAGAATGGAGCTCAGGAAACTTGCGGAAGAGGTTCAGCTTATACGTAAAGAAATAAAAGAAGCTACAGATAAATAAACGAGCGAATCATTTTATGATACTTTTGTTGCAGTTACGATTCTGTCATTGTTCTGGTAGTCCTTTTCGATTTTTATCTCACCAAAGCAGCCGGCTTTTCCCAGCAATTCCCTTACGGCAGGCCCTTGGCTGTAGCCGATTTCCAGAATTAAAGCGGCGTCAGGATTTAGGAAATCGCAGACCTTTTCTGTAATTCTTCGGTAAGTATCAAGGCCGTCGTCACCGGCGTAAAGGGCAATCTTCGGTTCGTAATCCTTTACGTTCCTGCCGAGAGCCTGGTATTCGGAGCTGCTGACATAAGGAGGATTGCAGACAATAAGGTCAAATTTTGCGATGTCAAGCTGAGCAATTAAAGGGTCAAATAAATCGCCGCAAAGAATCTTGATTCGATTTTTCAGGTTGTGATTTTCAATGTTTTTAGCAGCCGTCTTAAGTGCGGCATCAGATATGTCGGTAGCGATGATATCGACTGAGGGGACATTTTTGGCGATGGCGACAGCTATACAGCCACAACCGGTACAAAGGTCGCAGACAAGTTTCTTTGCGCTGCGAGAGCGCAGAAACTCGACGGCACTTTCGACGAGCAGTTCGGTTTCGGGACGGGGAATCAGACAGTCAGGTGAAATTTCAAACTCGATGGAAAAAAATTCAATTTTACCAATAAGATAACCGATGGGCTCGGCCCGCGCTGCTCTTTTAACCAGCTCGTGCAATACGTCTAATTTTTCCTTAGGAACAGGTTTGTCAAACTGGGTGTATAAATC
>CAYLMG010000024.1:12483-17800 GCA_964384565.1 uncultured Pirellulales bacterium
ATTTATACTTTTTTTAAGTAACGTACCACTGCTCAATTTTAATCAGCGAGTCCAAATCAATCATCTGCAATCTCCCAAAGCTCTTAGACTTACCTCAATGGTAAGCATTCTATTTGTACTGTTTGAGATGATTGTTAAGAATTACGATATGGCTTTGCTCTTCTTTGATTACCTTTTCTACCTTTTCTTTTCCGGCCTTTTGCGGTACGAACTCTCTGAGCCCGAGGTAGAAAACGATTGAGTCCTTCTCAGCCTGTATCGCTTTGTTGAATATCTGTTCAAAAGTTTCAGCTCCTGTGAGCTGCTGGCCTATATCTGCTTTGGGATTAAAAATGTGCCCGTCAGCGGTTGCATGCAGATAAAGTGCGCCCTGGTCGTCGGGGTCGTAAACAGCAGGCTCTTTTTCCCGCTCGTTGAGCTGATTTTTCATCTCGGTGAATGTTTTTTCGTGCTCTACTTCCATCTCAGCAAGGTTGAGCAGGAATTTTTCCGTCTTCTCATTCGGTACGATGCCGGCAGCCTTTTTATAGAATTTTATACCGTTTCTCTCAATCTGAACGGCCATCTCGAGAATTTCTTCGGCGTTAAATGTCAGACTCATATTTATCCTTTCCATAATCCGTGGACATTGCAATGTTCTCTTGCAGCGATTTTCTCAGCTTCAATGCAAAACGTAGCTTCGGGCGCATCGCCGGCTTTGAGAAATTTGCGATACGTTTTTCCATCTGCGATAATTTCAATCCATTCGATGTGATGCTTTTCCTCCATAGGGTGCGGCACGGACCCGATTTTTACTCTTACACCGCCATCGGTTTTTTCAATGACGGGGACGTGCTTTTCCTTGCCTTCGTCGGCGGTCTTCGCAGCCAGGTTTTTCATAGGCTGACCGCAGCAAACAAGCTCGCCCACACCGGTATGAAGGACTTCAACGATATTACCGCAGACCTCGCATTTGTATATCTGAAGGCTCTCGGTCATAATCATTCTCCTTAGAATAATCTTTTGTTATTATGGTTTCCGGACTCTCATTATATTAATTGTTTTATTGCCTCAAGGCAACCGTCATAATCCGGTTCGTTAGTTATTTCAGGCACAATCTGCTTATAACGAAGGATTCCTTTTTTGTCCACAATAAAAACAGCTCTTGCGAGCAGGCGTAGCTCTTCGATAAGTACGCCGTAGGCTTTGCCGAAAGAAGCATCACGGTGGTCCGAAAGGGTTTTTACGTTTTGAATACCTGCTGCACCGCACCATCTTTTTTGCGCGAAGGGCAGGTCCATACTTACCACAATAATGGTTACATTGCTTCCGAGCTGTGCTGCCTTTTCGTTGAACTTTCTCGTTTCTGTATCACAGACCGACGTATCGAGGGAAGGAACAGAGCAGATTATCAGTGTTTTGCCGGCCCAGGATGAGAGCGTAACGGTTTTAAGTTCGTTATCGAGCACTTCAAAGTCTGGAGCCTTTTGGCCAATATTGACTTCGGTGCCTGAAAGCGTCAGAGGTTCTCCCTTCATTGTTATTTGTATTTTTCCCTGAGCCATTGTTTTACCCTCAATATCTTTATTAGAAATTTTTTGCTTCGAGCTCGAAGTGCGCTTTAGGATGCGCGCAGGAAGGGCAGACCTCTGGCGGTTCCGTTCCTTCGTGCACGTAGCCGCAATTTCTACAGACCCACCTGACCTTGTTTTCGCGTGTGAAGACTTTTCCCTGCTCGATATTTTTAGCCAGGGCAACGTACCTGCCTTCATGACGTTTTTCTGCGACGGCGATTTTCCTGAAGACCACAGCTATTTCAGCGAATCCTTCCTTGTCGGCTGTTTCTGCGAACTCGGGATACATCTCTGTGTTTTCATAATGTTCTCCTGCAGCAGCAGCCTTGAGGTTTTCAAGAGTACTGCCGATGACACCTGCGGGAAAAGCAGCGGTGATTTCGGCTTCACCGCCTTCGAGGAATTTGAACTCGCGCTTTGCGTGCTCTTTTTCCTGGTTTGCAGTCTCCTCGAAGATAGCAGCTATCTGCTCGTATCCCTCTTTTCTTGCCTGGCTTGCAAAGTAACTATAACGATTCCTTGCCTGCGATTCGCCTGCAAAGGCGGTGAGCAGATTCTTTTCTGTTTGTGTTCCTTTCAGATTCATATATGGTCTCCTAATGCCAATATTTTTTGTTTACAGATTATTTTCGTTTTACCTATCGATTTTGTTCAGGCAGGCATTACAAAAACCTTCCATATATACAGTTCTTCTAATGACTTTGAACTTTCTTTCGATTTTTTTTGGTACCCTTATATTCTCAAACGGTTTATGCTTAAAGTCAAAAATTTTTTTACATTTAACGCAGATAAAATGCTGATGTGTATCGATGTCGGCGTCGAACCGCCTCGGCTGGCCGGTACCTTCGACCACGAGTGCCAGGCCGATATCAGCCAGGGTGAGCAACGTTCTGTTGATGGTATCAAGCGAGATTTCGGGGTACTTTTTCCTAAGCCTGCGGTGCAGCGCATCAGCGGTGGGATGGTCTTTAGCCGCTGCAAGGGCGGTATAAATTGCAACTCTCTGCGGCGTTATTTTCAGGCCGAGCCGTCTGCATTCTGCCTTGAATTTTTTAACCTTCCAGTCCAGTTTGGCATTAGTTTTTTTATATTCATTCTTCATAGGATTTACTACTATATAGGATTAGGTCTTGTTCATCAATAAAATTCTTTAAAAAATTATATTTTTCAGGACTTTTTAAAGCAAGAGAAAATAATTTGCTGAGCTTACTATTTGAGGAATAATTTATGTTTTATAGAGGCAAATCGCGTTTTCGCCAGATGACTGCACCGGTGAGTGTTGCAATAATAGTAACGGCTGCCAGTACAGACATATCGCGGACAGGCCAGGCGGATTCGTACAAAACCTTCTGCGGGTCAACATAATAAAATAACGAAAAAGGCTCAAGATATCTGATAAAAGACACCCATTCTGAAAACAGGTCAATGAAGTAGTTGGCCACTAAAAAGGTAACAGCCGTTCCCACAGCCCGGCCGCGGCTGCGAAAAGATGCAGCACAGAGCAATGAAACACCACCGGCAGAGGCAGCAAGCAAAGAGCCGTTTGCAGCCGCCCTGAAAAAAGGATATAATGAAATATTCTGTCCAAAGTCGTATACGCTCGTCCCGACTACAGTACCGAGAAACATCAGAGCAACCATTGTAAACATCCCGGCAAGAGTTAAAATAACTGCACAGATATAAACCTGAGTTTTCGTGATTGAACGGCTCAGAATCAATTCCATATTTCCGCTCTGCACGTGGCCGGCAAGAAGGCCTGTAGGTACACTTACGGCAAAAATCATATACAGCGTCAGAACAAGGGGATGAATATAGCCAATTGCTATGAAGCCGGTAATATTACCCATCTGCAGCATGTCGCCACCTATTGTGGACTTTAAGATCGGCATTAAATCGAGTAAAGACATAAGGGCTTTTACACGCTCATTGTCGTGGTACATAGCGCAGTGAAGAACCTGTATAATAAAAATGAGAAAGCCAATCAGAAACCACGTTAGCAGGATGCGTCGCAGCCAGAAAAAAAGCAATGCAAAAGGAAATGAAGGTCGGGAATAATCGGTCATGATTTCCCTACCTTTCTCTCAGAGTTATCACTGTAATACTGGATAAAGGCCTCTTCCAGAGAGGTCTGGGCGGCTGCAATACGGGTTGTCGGAAACTGTGATATCCATTTCAGCAGGGGGTCAACCCTTCCCTGATAAGCAATATGAAGCATTTCGCCTTTTCGCTGAATGAGCCGAACGCCGGGTAATTTGTCAACCGGCAGGTCCGGCACATTCGTACCCTGAACAAACCAGACCTTCAACTGCCTCTGGCCCTGCTGGACGATTTCTGAGATTTGTGACAGCTCGACCAAGAGACCTTCGCGTAAGATGCCGGCCCGGCTACAAACGGCGGAGACCTCACTAAGGTCATGCGATGAAAGCAGAACCGCAGCGCCGTTATCAGCAGCTTCGCGAATGAGCTCCAGAACGGTCTGGCTTACGAGTGGGTCGAGTCCGATTGTAGGCTCGTCCAGTATCAGTATATCTGGCTCATTTTGAAAGGCGTAGATAACGCCGACCTTCTGGCGATTGCCCTTTGAAAGGTCCCATACGGGTCTATCCAAATCCAGCTCGAGCCTTTCAGCGAGCTTCTCACGCCTGACTTTCGCACGAGCATTGTCACCCAAAGCAGCGAGGACATCCAGGGAACGTCGAGCGCGAAGAGATCGCCAGATTCGAAAATCACCTGTCAGATAACCGATGCGATTATGTTGCGTTGCCCGGCCGGCTTTAACCTTCTGTCCCAAAACACGGACGTATCCACTTGTCGCCTTTAGAAGGCCCATTATGCAACGAATCGTAGTGGTCTTGCCCGAGCCGTTTGGGCCGAGATAGCCGAAGATTTCGCCCTGCTCGATGTCAAAGGATACATCCTCGATGCCCCGGGTCGAGCCGTACCATTTTGTAAGAGACCTGACTTCCAACGCGGACATTTCCAGCTTTCCTTTTTTGAGTCACTGACAAAATCCCTGTAAGACTGACAATTATAGAAAATGTTAAGTTTAATTTTTTTATCTTGCTGTGTAAAGTCTGTATTTTTTCTGAAACTCTTTTATTATATAGAAACTGAAGATTTCAATTAACTTGACTAATAAGTGTTTTTCTGTTATACATGCTGAATATTACTAAAAAGAAGAAAAATATTTTTATCCATATATATTCGCGAGGTCCTTATGAGAAAAAACAAAAAAACCACAAGCCTGAGTCTGATTTTATTCATATTAGCGCTTTTGTTACCTGCCTCTCCTGCTCAGCAGCAGCAGAATATCTATCACGCCGGCAATGACAGTACCCTGGATTTAAGTTTTTATCAGCCGCCTGCAGATACCGAAACTTATCCAAATATTAAAGGCAAAAGAGTTAGAAATGTAATTTTACTTATCGGTGACGGAATGAGCTTTAACCAGTTTTCCATCGCCCGTATTAAAGGTACCGGCCTGGATGGTAAATTGTATATGGAGAAGCTGCCTGTGACGGGGATAATGCGAACACATTCGGCAAACAATATTGTTACGGACTCTGCCGCAAGCGGGACAGCACTGGCCTGCGGCATAAAAACAAATAATAAAATGCTCGGTGTGGCGCCCGATGAGACCAAATATAAAACGATTCTCGAGGCAGCCGGAGAAAATAAAATGGCAACCGGATTAGTGGTAACTTCAAGAATAACTCACGCGACGCCTGCCTGTTTCGCCGCACACGTTCGACATCGCGATATGG
>CAYLMG010000025.1:0-15109 GCA_964384565.1 uncultured Pirellulales bacterium
GGGCTACGGCGGGATGGGAATGTACGGAGGAGGGGGAGGATACAGAAGCTTTGGTACAAGGACAATGGGCTTAAGGTCCGGTACCTCACTTTCAGCTGGTGCCCGGGGCGGACAGCCATGGGGTGGCGGAGCCGGTTATTTCGGCGGCTACAACCAGATGGGTATGGGTGGTATGAGGGGTATGGGGGGTATGGGATTCAATACCATAAACACCCAAATTCGGCAGCAACAACTGTCTGGTCTCATAAAAAACACCATTGAGCCGGGTACCTGGAACCCATAATTGAGAAAAAGCCATTTTCCACCGAAAATACCAAGGAAAATCCCCCTGTTTTCCAAAGAAAGGTTATTTTCTGCTTTCAAAACGCCGAAAAAAACATAGTATTTTTTACTTTTTTATTAATTGACTCTATATCTGAAAAGAGCAAAAGATTAGTCACGGAATAAAACCGCACCAAAAATTAGAGGAGTTTAATATCATGACCGATGAAACGGAGCAGTTAGAACAGACAGACTCTTACGAAGCAGCAGAAGAGCTTCAGGAACAGATGGACGAGCAAAACCAGCCCTGGGATGGAACAGAACGACGCAACGGTAAAGATCGTCGCAAAAGTACCTGTTCGCATAATGAACCGGATCGCCGAAGCGGCGAAGAGCGACGAGAAGATACACCGGAAGAGCAGTAATCCTGCCGTATCGCTGATTCCGAGAGGGGTGAGACAAAAAAGCTTCTCCATCTGTAACAGATATACAGCAAAGCCTTTGAATCACTTTTTAACAAAAAAGCTCTAACGAAGCCTAAAACCATTCCTTCAGCCGATTACTTCCGGCTTATCAGGGAAAAACCCATCAAATTGTAAACATATCGAACCAAAGCTATCCAGGGCAAAATCCATTAAGTTAAAACAACAGGAATTTACCCTGTTTTTGGTTGATTGTACGACAGAATAAGTATATAAACATACTAAGTTCAAACGGCTTAGATTATACTCTTCGGATAGAGTTAAAAAAATGGAATGATAACGGGATAGTAAACTTAGGTTAATTTGGAGGACTCAGGAATGAATTGGGGTACAGCAAAAAAGAACGATACCAAAAAATCTTCTGACAAAGTTGTTGAGTTGCATCCTTCGGGCAGCACCTCTTCCGAAGCGACCGGCATGAAAACAAAAACCGCAGCAACCAAAGCAAGAGGTGAAGACCTTGAGAGCGGTATGGAACTTCTGGAACTGGACTTTCTGTTAAGCATCATAGAAAATACCGACGGGGATGATAAATATGAAGTCACTATGCGTAAGCTCTGCTTTAAAGAGGCTCTCCGAAGAGACCAGCAAAATGAAATTGACAGCAACGCTATGAAAGTTTACGCACTAAATGAGAACAATCTATACGGCAAGTATATCCAGTGCGAGGCAATAAAAGAGCTTTCGATTCGTACCGAACAAAATATTAAATAGAGATTAAACAAACAGAGTATAAGGCAGCCCGACTTCGCTGAAGTTATCGTTTTTGATAAAATTTGTTCCACTTGTCGGAGCCCTATATTCGGACTATGATGTTTCTCTTTGATATCAGAATTTGTAATAACCAGCTGGTAGAACTAAACGATGGGGACCTTTTCAATACAAGCGGTTATAGCTGCTTATAATAACGATGGAGAAACTATCTGGGTCACTATGTTTGTTTTTGCCGTAATTGCCGCCGGGGCAGGCGTGTGGAGTTTTATAAAAAAGAAACCAGGTAGATTAGATGAACAGCAGGAAGATTTGCCTTATTATAGTTCCTCCTCTGAAGCCGGACTCCATAAGTGGAAATGGCCGCTGCAACAACAAGGGGCAATCGAAACACGCAAAAAGCACCTTGCCGTTACATCATCAACAAAATCATCTTCTGATTTAGAGATGGCCTTGGCAAAAACCCCCCTAAGCCGGAAAAAAGTCTCCGCTGATAGAAAGCAGGCAGACCGGAAGGGGGGTATGGAATTGTTAGACCTGGATTTCTTATTAAGCGTCGTCAGTGATACTGAGCATAATAGCAAAACAGAAGTTACAATGCATAAGCTCATCTTCAAAGAGCTTATCCGACGCAAAAAGCTCAGTGAAATTGAAAGCAATGTCCTAAAAGAGTACGTGCTCAATAAAGGCAGTCTCTACTCCAAGGACATCCAGTGCGAAGCAATTAAGGAGCTGGCCTTGAGAACCAAGGGGGGCTCTGATAAAAACTATTGAACCAGCGCGTTTGTATTTACCTCCGTCTTAAGTCTCTCCCCGTGACTATTACAACCAAAAACAATTCGTCTCGTTTCTGAAATGCTCTCAGATTCTTCGTAGAAGTAGAATATGGCAGCTAACAAGTCCGAAAATAAAGATAAATTAAGTTTTTTTATTTTTCCATCAGCAGTTTAATTCCCAAACGTCATTTCTGTTCAACTGACTACATTAAATATTTGCTATTTATAGGGCTACTTTAATCAGCTTTTTTACATCTCTTTGTCCTTAAAGCACATCCGAATTTCAGCCGAATCTAAAACCGCCTCACCTTATGAAAACTAATTAGTGAAAACAAGGATTTATGAAAGAAAAACTGCGATATAAAAGACTGCGCCAGCTCGTCAGCAAGGTCAATCAGGCTCGCAAAAAACAGGCAAAAAAAATAGATTTGATCTGTAACGACCTTATCTGTGCCCAGAGAAACTTTATTAAAAGCCTGAGTTCCTTCAGTTTTACAGCAAACTTCTATGAATCTATCATTGCTAAAACCGACTTAAAGGAGCTCCTTTCTATCGCTGGCAGGCTCATCAAAGACAAGATAGGCGATGTAAATATTGTCTTCTTTATACGTCAGCAGGACGATTTCGAAATGTACGCTGTCGGTTCCGTTCAAACATCCTCATCGCAGAATCAACAACTGGAAAGCTACTTCACAGATGAGCTTGTGGAGAACATTTGTCAGTCCAATAAATTATGCGCTCTTATCGAGATGCTCGAAATGGGCCTGCAGGCCGGCCCAAATTTCCTGAATAAAATTTCAGCTGTTGCAATCCCTTTGTCAATCTCGGGAACGTCTCATGGCTTTATTTTAATTCATCAGGGCTCAGACCAAAAATTATCTCGCGACGACATAAGCAACATAGCAGCCGTCGCACCGGGCCTCGCACGGGCGATTAACTGCAGTAAAGCGATTAGCTGCTGGGATGATTCCTGTCAAAATTAGCTCCGCACCATTCTCCAGGCACAAGCGCCTCACCCACAGCCTTTTCAAATCGGCTTATCCTGTTTTTGGAACCTCCGCCTTAAGATATAATGGTATCTCCTGCCCGCCCTTAGCCAGAAAGTAGTTCGAATTAAACCTTTCATCAGGAAAATCATCAATCATTTTATACGCAATCCTGTGGCCTTTAGTAAAAGTGCTCGGTTCGACGAATTTATACCCGTTTCCGGCAAGCCAGCTCTCCGGAGCAAATTCTTTACCCTTTTTAACAAACGCCTTAAAGGCAGCCAAATCCCGCGAGCCCTCTTTTCTCGGTCCTCTGATTGTATAACCGGCTGCTAAAAGTCTCTCCAGGTATTCGAGGCTCTTTATCGGCCCGATTATTTCATTATCTTCCATTTTTAGGACCTTTTCGATTCTTGGATTGTTTCTACTTACACTAGCGCATTTTTTTGCAGTCTAATGGAAACTTATCAAGAATTCAACATTTTACGGGAAGGCTTAAAAATATAAAATGCTGAAAATTCTTGCAATGCGACTTTTTTTTGTTAGATTTATTGTGATTTTGCATTTACCGGGCAGGTAGCTCAGTCGGTAGAGCAACGGACTGAAAATCCGTGTGTCGGCGGTTCAATTCCGCCCCTGCCCAGTCTTTACAACTCGTTATTCCTCAAAAAGATACAAACTCAAAAATTGTCATTTCTTCTATCAAAATTCTCATAAAAAATCACTCTATGCGTCCCAAAAAGGCAGTTTTTGTTTTACAAGTGAGTAGAAAGTCAGTTAATAGTGAGTTTGGAGTGGGGGAATTAGGTCTTAAAGACTATTGTATGTAATCCAATTGAATAGTTATGCTTACATATTTGAAAAATTAAGGATGACACATAATCAGGATTAATTATGTGTCTCATTTAATAATTGATTGAACAAAAACCATACATCGGTATCGATGATTTCAAGTGAGACATTAAACCTCTTGGTTGCCTGATGAAAGCTGAGAATACCGGATGTTTTTTTAAGCCGGTCAATATCGTAAGAATCGATTACATCTCCTGTTCTAATAACAAGTTTATTAAAGTCAATATCTATATATATCTCTCTTTTTTCCTCTGAGATTGGCAACAGTTCAATAGTTGATTCTAACAGCGGTGTTTTTGAAAGGAGCACTCTGTTTTGGCGGTCAAGTATGAAAATACAATTGAGATTGTGTGCAATTTGCATCTTTGTCGGGGGGTCGAAAAGTTCAAGAGTTTTTAATTCCCCGCTTTTAATGCAATAAGATTCAACACCGCCTCTCTGTCCGTTTCCGGAAATGGCCAGTCTTAATAAGTAAGCATCGTTATCAATAAATTCAATATCAATTGTTCTTCTATAGCGGTTTGGCGTAAGGAGCTTAACTTCGCTGGTTAAAGTGTAATAATCGCCGTTGAAATTTTCCTTTTCCGCTCTCAAGTTGTCATAAATGAATATCCTTCCGTCATTCGTTCCAAACGCTTCCAAATCGCCTTTTTCATTTTTTGTTGTGGCACTTATAATACCACCGGTACGGCTCATCGCTTCCACAGAGGTAAAATTAAGAGCTTTTTGTACTGCATAAGGTACCGTTGATTTTGTCTTTATTTTATGGTTGATTTTTTCGCTATATGGTCTGAGTTTATCAAGTTCGATTATTTTTCCTTCTGTAAACAGAACATATCTGTATGTCGAGACCGCAGCATCTCTTCCAAAGGGGAATTTCTGTATAATTTTTCCGGATTTACAATAAATAACTCCTGATTCTCTTTTTGGGCTGGCATAAACTAAATATCTTCCATCTGCGAGAAATCTAACTAAAACATTATTATGGGCAGCCCCATGAAACTCATTCACTTTTTGAAGAGTCTCTGTATTGTAAATTTTAATTGATTCATACATTCCAACAGCGATAAGATTTTTTTGGGGAAGATAGTCGGCATCCCAGCCGCTCTCGGGTGCAATTGTTTTTATCTCCTTCATTGTTGAGGGATTTACTATCTTTATACTGCCATCCATGCCAAGCATAAGTTCATTATTCTCCAAGTAACGTATCGGCCTGACATGCCCTTTTACCGGCACAGTCTTAATTAAAGATAAACCATCGGTATCCAGAAAGTATAAACCGGGCTCATCGCTATTCTCGTAATACGCAGCAATAGTAGTTTCATCTGGTGAAAAACTCATCTTTATGGAGTACAGCGATTCCGGTTTTTCTTTTCGGAAAGAAAATTTCCCGACAATTTTCTCCGATTCAACGTCAATCAGTTCCATATTTCCCACATTATCTGACAAAATAGCAAATTTCCCATTTGCAGAGGCATTTATATCAAAAGGTCTTGTTGTGCTTTCGCGAATGGAAACGCTTTTCGTTTGAAATGTGATAAGGTCAAGCCTTATAATATTATTGCCATTTCGATAAAAAACAAACTGTTGGTTATCAGAAACGGCACAAGGCCCACGTGTATAACGTGGCTCTATATATTCGACATAAGGAAAATCCCTGTGCATCATATCCATAGCTTTGATTTTTAATTGCCCGATGCCGGGATCTGATTCAAAGGCAGCAGCTAAATAGACTTTTCCAATATTATTCTGTCCTTTCAAAAAAGCCAGTTCGGCTTTTGCAAGAAAAGCCTGCCCAAGAGCACGGCTAAAGGAATTAGAATCAACTGATGCCATGATGTCGTCTGTGCAAAAAGATGTAATTGAAATAGATGCAGCTAAAAATAACACTATTGTATTATTGATTGACCTGTTATCCCGTTTCATTATTAAATCCTCCATACGCATATCATATATAAGGAAAGGTGGTACATACTATTATTTATACTGAACTATAGCAGATAAGTCAAGTTTTTATTTTATCTAAGTTAACTGGGGATTTATAAACTCTAAAGTCAAGTAATCTTTCAGATACTCCTCAGAAGGAATGCAGCCATTTTTATTTACAAGTGAGTAGATAGCCAGTCAATAGTAAGTTTGGAAGGGGAAAGATTTGGGGAAATCTGAGTTTTTTGAGCAGGCGAAGTTTTTGAAATAGACTGGAAAAGAGACTATAACAAATATAGAATTGAGATAGCTTATTAATTGTAAGCAAAATTTGTTTAATTTTTTTGAAGATAATTAAAAATTGTGTGTAAGTACTTTAATAAGATTTTGAACTGAAAGTAACAGGCACGGAAGAACGAAAAATATGCGAAATTATGCCAGCATTATATTGTTATTGACTGTTCTGCTTTTTTTTATTCAGGCGTGCAGTCCCACCCCAAACTTGGATGATACCACCAACACCTCAGTAAAAAGTGATATCACCATAAGTCATCTGCGTTGTGAATACCTGTCGAATCCTGAAGGTCTTGACGTTTTAAAGCCAAGGCTGTCCTGGGTATTAAACTCCGAAACCAGAGGCCAAAGGCAAAGAGGATTCCAGGTTCTTGTTTCCTCAAGCGAAAAGTATCTTGCAGAGGATTTTGGCGACCTGTGGGATAGCGGCAAGGTCGAATCCGGACAATCGGTTCAGTTAGAATACGAGGGCAAAGAGCCTGAGCCGGGGCAGCAATGCTTCTGGAAGGTCAGGGTGTGGGACAAGGATTCGAAAGTTACCGAGTGGAGCAGCCCTGCGAAGTGGAGCATGGGCCTGCTGGACTCGACTGACTGGAAAGCAAAATGGATTATGAGAAAGGATTCTTCAGCCGAGTCGCTTTACCCTCTTCCGATATTCCGTAAAGCATTCGACGTCAGAGGGGGGATTAAAAATGCAAAAGTCTATGTCTCCGGTCTTGGGCATTATGAACTTTTCCTTAACGGAGAAAAGGTGGGTCTGAATTTTCTGGAGCCCTGCTGGTCAGCGTATGAAAAGACGGTTTACTACAACACGTACGACATTACAAATCTCCTGCGAACAGGCAGAAATGCTTTGGGCGTAATGCTTGGCAAAGGTTTCTATAACACCAAAGGCGACAGGCGGATTCACTACGTGGATGCTAATCGCCCGCTCAAATTGATATTGCAGGCACACATCACGTATGATGACGAGTCCGAGCAGGTTATTCTGTCAGATTCTTCCTGGAAAGAGAATGACGGCCCAATTACTCACAGTGCGATTTTGGGGGGAAGCGACTTTGATGCCCGGCTGCTTCCGGAGAACTGGAATATGCCGTCCTTCGATGATTCTTCCTGGCAATATGCTGAAGAAACAACCGGGCCGGGCGGTATGCTTACTTCTTCTCCCGCTCCTCCCATGCGAACAATCCAAGAATTCAAGGCCAAAGCAATTGATGAGCCGCAGGTGGGGTATTATGTTTACGATTTCGGTCAAAACGTTTCGGCAAAGCCTCGGTTAATAATTCAAGGTAAGGCAGGACAGACAATTCGTCTGACTCCTGCTGAGCAGAGGCATGGGCAAACGGGTAATGCAAACAACGGCACCGGCAGAGTAAATCAGGCAGGTGTCGGCCATCCGAACTATTGGGAATATACACTCAAAGGAGATTCGGATGAAGTATGGTCGCCGCAATTCACATACAGCGGTTATCAGTATATCGAAGTCAAGGGAGCTGTGCCCGAAGGAGAACCCAATCCTGACAATCTACCGATGATAAAGGAGCTGGTTTCTGTCCAGGTAAGGAATGTGTCTGCATCAGCGGGTTCGTTTCAATGCTCCAATGCGCTGTTCAATGATACGAATCGTTTGATTGACTGGGCGGTGCAAAGTAATATGAGTCATGTTTTTACGGATTGTCCCCATCGTGAGAAACTCGGCTGGCTCGAAGAAAGCTATCTGATGGGGCCCTCGATTTCCTGGAATTATGATGTTGCAGCTTTTTATACGAAGATAGTGCGAGATATCAAAGACTCCCAGGATTCAGACGGGGGTATTTACACGGTCGCACCGAATTATCCCCGCTTTCAAGGCGGTTTTCGTTACTCTCCTGAATGGGGAGCTGCAGGTGTATTTGTGCCATGGCATCTCTATCAATGGTATGGAGATAAGCGAATTCTCGAACAAAACTATTCTGTGATGAAGAAGTTTGTTGATTACATGCATACGACTTCAGATAACCTGATAGCCAGGCCGGGACTTGGCGACTGGTTTGACTATGGTCATGGAAAATCTTTGGGAGCATCACGATATACACCGCTGACTTTAACGGCGACGGCAACATTTTACGGCTGCTGCAGAATCGTATCTGATACCGCTAAGGTTCTTGGGAGAACAAAAGACCACAGAAAATACTCGAGCTTATGCGAGAATATAAAAACAGCATTCAACGATAAATTCTTCAACGGTAAAGCGACTTATGAAAACTACGGAAGCTGCCAAACAGCTAATTCGATGGCCATTGCTTTAGGTTTAGTAGAAGAAAACCATAAACAGGCTGTTCTTGACAGCATTATTTCCGACTTAGTCAAACGCAACTATCAGCAGACAGCCGGTGATATAGGATATCACTTTCTCATCGAGACGCTTGAGGATAACGGCCATTCAGATATCATTTATAAAATCGCAAATAGAAATGATGTCGGCAGTTATGGCTATATTATTAATCAGGGCTGGACAAGTATGCCAGAGGCGTGGGACGCGACAGCTTCTGCATCTATGAATCATTTTATGCTTGGTCATATTCAGCAGTGGTTTTTCGAGGGTTTAGGCGGAATAAGTCCAGCCTCTGAGGGATTTGCTAAAATAAAGATACGTCCGGAGTTCGTTTCCGATGTAAACTGGTGCAGCTGTGATTATGAGTCTATATATGGAACGATAAAAAGCCATTGGCAAAGTAATGAAAAGGGCATAGAGCTTTTCGTTGAGATTCCGGTCAACACTTCTGCCTTTATATATCTTCCGGATGAGACTACTGGAACACTGTATGAAAGTGATAAGCCTATAGATCTGGCTGAAGGAGTTCGTTTTCTAAGGCATGAACATGACAAGCTTGTCTATGAGGTTCAATCAGGTGAGTATAGATTTTTGATTAAAAAGGAAGACTAGTCCGTAATAGCAGATTTGGTATCGTTGTTTTGCAGAAGATAGGTTTTCAGGGAGCAACCCTCAAGACTTCTGATACCCTCAACCACCGATGCGGCGTTGAGCAGAGCGCCGGCGGAAACACTGGCTGCACAACTATGCGTTTTATTCAGGAAATAGAATCGTTTTTTCAAAAGAGGTGAATTATGCAAAACAAAAAATGCTGTATTGTTTCTTTGCTTTCTTTAACACTGCTTTGTATCTCAGGCTATTCGCAGGAAGCGGAACCGAATTCCGTTTTTTATAATAAGTTAAAATCCCTTCCGGCAGTTTTAGAGGTCAAAGAGACTCGCTCCAACACAAGGTTTTTCAAAGAATCCTATGAGGTCATGTTTGAGCAGCCGCTCGACCATCAAAATTCCGGGGGTGAGAAGTTCCAGCAGCGTGTTTTTGTATCACACGCCGATTATAACAAACCTGTGCTGCTTAACACAGCAGGTTATGCCGCCCGGGGCAATTCCCGTGGAGAGCTGCAGCGAATGTTAGAGGGCAATCAGGTCACGGTCGAACACCGCTTTTTCGGAAAATCATTTCCTTCACCGCTCAAGTGGGAGAAACTGACCGTCAAACAATCCGCGGACGACCTGCACGCCGTTGTTACAGCTCTGAAAACGCTTTATACCGGCAAATGGGTCAGTACCGGGACAAGCAAAGGCGGGCAGACGGCGCTGTTCTTTAAGTGTTACTATCCGGATGACGTTGATGCCACCGTTGCTTATGTCGCACCCATCAACATCGCACAAGAGGACCCTCGCATTTATCAATTCCTTCAAACCGCGGGCGATGCTGCAACCAGAAAAAAAATAAAGGACTTTCAAATCGCTATGTTCAAACGCCAGGACGAAATATTGCCGCTGGTAAAGGAACAGGCGGAAAGAAGACAATGGACTTTTGCGATGGGTTTGCCGGCCGCCTATGAATACGGAATATTGGAATACCCCAATGCGTTCTGGCAGTTCGGAACTAACCCCGCCGACATCCCTGAACCCAATGCGCCGGCTGAAACACTGGCTGCACACTACAACCGGGTGCGCACGCTTTACTACTATTCCGACCAGGGCAAAAAGCAGTTTGAGCCGTTTTTGT
This sequence comes from uncultured Pirellulales bacterium, assembly GCA_964384565.1. Classification (GTDB taxonomy): domain Bacteria; phylum Planctomycetota; class Phycisphaerae; order Sedimentisphaerales; family Anaerobacaceae; genus CAYLMG01. Next base: position 10,337 of record CAYLMG010000025.1, read on the forward strand.
ACCAAGCCTTCACCGAGATGGGCTATTACAACTATGACATCACGGACTTCAAACCTTATATGAAAACCCTGAAGGAGCCGTCCAATCTCGCTATTTGTCCTGACGGCGCAAAAATAGTCTATAATCCTGCAACTATGGCCTTTGTCTATAACTTCCTCCAATACAAGGCCAATCATGTTGTTTACATTTATGGCGACCTGGATGCCTGGTCTGCGACCCAGATGCAGCTCATCGGGCGAACGGATGCAATCAAAATCGTCGTCCAGAACAGCCATCATGGAACACGAATTAGCAGTTTTTCGCCTGAGCAAAAGGAATTGTTTTATTCAAGTATGGACAGATGGCTGGATATGAAACTTGCGCGGTAGTAAGAAGATAACCAATAATTATTGGGGGACAGTCTCCACCGGTTAAAATCATTGGCTCCGGTATATGTAAGGAGTAAGTAAAAAAAATATTCATCTTAAGTCTATAGCCAGCCAAAACTCAAGCATTAGGTTTTGGACTGAAAATCCATGTGTCGGCGGTTCAATCTTCTGATTCCGCCACGCTTCATCGGAAGATTGAGGTATAGGATTATGTGTGAATACTCTCATAAGAATTGGACCCAAAAATAAAGGGCAGGCCAAGAATAAAAAGGACCGAATCGCTTTGAAAAGAAGAACAAAAACTATTCATGCTGTAATAATTATGGTATAAGATACATAAAAATCATAGCCTCAAACAAACTGGAAAGGGTTAAAAATGAAAAGAAGATCAATGGCACTCGCGTCGGTTTTAATGCTCATCGTAAGTTTGTTGACTCATACTGGCCCGGTCTTTGCCCAAGCCGGGCAAGGTGATCAGTTTCTTGATGGAATAGGGGAGACCGCACTGATTGCACGCTATGTGTTAAACGGCAACGTAGAAGATTGGTCTAGAAACAACTACCATGCAACTCTACATGGTACCGAGGCTACTTATGTCAAAGATAGCATGTTTGGTTCTGTTCTGTCGCTCCCGGGGGGCAGAAACGGCAACTACGTTCAGATTCCTGGACAAGCCCTGATCGGTGTAGATACCATCAGCATCACCGGCTGGGCGTATATCAACTATGCCTCACGCCGGGCGAGATTCTTCGACTTTGGACGGAGCAGAACTGTCAGTTTTTCCTGCGCTGTGACCGGCAGAAATGCTGCCGAAGGCTATCGCGTACGCATTACCAATGAAGGCAGACGGGCTGAGCAGGGCCCCCTGGCTCCGAGTATCCCCACCGACCAGTGGGTACATATCGCCATCGTGCTGGATACCACCAAGCAGACCCTGAGTAGTTACTGTGACGCCGTCAGGATCGGTTTTGCACCAGATGTCACCTTGTCCCTCAAGCAGGTACTCAACCAGGAAAACGCCGCTGCTAACCTGCTGTACATCGGCAGGGGCCAATTTGAAGGTTCCGAAATAAATGCCAAATTTCATGACTTCCGAATTTACAATATTGCCCTGACCGAAGAACAGGTAAAAACTATCCGCAATAATGCCCTGTCCGATGAAGTCAGAGTAAATAAAGACCTGGAATTCATCAACCTGGGCACACTGACTGGCCGCATCACAGATCTCACACTGCCTACCGAAGGTCCGACCGGTTCTACGATAACATGGGACTCTAATCAGCCGCAATTCGTTTCAACCACAGGCAAAGTAACTCGCCCGCCATATACGTACTCCAAAACCCACGCCACGGTCAGGCTCACTGCTAAAACCGCCCTTAATCAGGCTCGCAGCAGAAAGGATTTCATCGTGACTGTACCGCGTATGCCTTCCGATAAGGAGGTTGTCGCTTCGGACAAGGAAACGCTCAATTTGGGTGAGCTCTCCGCTTTGACAGAAGACATCAACCTGCCCGACAAGGGCATTATCGGTGCCTCTATCAGTTGGTCATCCGACAACACCAAAGCCATCTCTACCGCCGGCAGGGTCAACCGGTCTGCCCCCGGCACCGGCAATGCCCGGGTCAAACTAACCGCAACACTGACCTACGGCAAAGTCACCGACACTAAAACTTTCGAAGCCACTGTCCTCGCTATGCCGACCGACCGGCAAATCGTCGATTCCGACATAGCCCAAATTCATCTGCCGGACCTTAATGATGTAACCGAGAATCTCGCATTGCCCACTGACAGTGCCTCCGGTATCAGCGTCATTTCGTGGTCTTCCAGCAATGAGGACATCATCTCAAACTCCGGTGTAGTAATGCAACCGATGTTCAAGGAGGGCTCGAAGAGCGTTGTCCTGACCGTAACCGCCACAAAGGGCGATACAACGGCCACTAAAAAACTTACCGCAGTAGTGCGACGCCTGCCCAATGCACCCATATTGGTCGATGTGCCTGATATCACCGCAGAAACGCTTGTCGGTCATTTGCCGAATTTACCTTTCTATATCCCGGGCAGGTATCGTAACGATGTGAAGGGACCTCTTGTTCGGGTTAACTGGCCCGCACCCACCGATAACAGCCAGGTCACCAAACCCGGAACATACACGGTGACAGGTACCGTACCCGACACGACGTTCCAGCCAAAGGCAGCAGTGACCGTCAAGGCAGCTCCACCAGACACTGATAAAGATACAAATCTGATCGCACAGCGCAACGTTGAACCTTTCCCGCTGGGCGATGTCGTTCTCAACAAGGACGAAAAAGGTCGTGACACACAGTTTATAAAGAACCGTAACAAGTTCATCACTACCCTGGCCAACACTAATCCTGACAGCTTTCTATACAATTTCCGTGATGCGTTCGGCCAGAAGCAGGCCGAAGGCGTCAGACCTTTGGGAGTTTGGGACAGCCGGACAACACGTTTGCGAGGTCATGCCAGTGGTCACTACCTCTCTGCAATAGCACAGGCCTATGCAAGCACAACGTACGACAAAAATCTACGGGCAAATTTCAAGCAGAAGATGGACTATTTGATTAATACACTTTATGAACTGTCCCAAAAATCCGGCACTCCGGCAAAGCAAGGCGGCAAGTTCAATGCCGACCCAACGGCTGTTCCGCCCGGGCCCGGAAAGAACGGCTACGACTCCGATCTCAGCGCCGAAGGCATCCGGACCGACTACTGGAACTGGGGCAAAGGATTTATCAGCGCATACCCGCCGGACCAGTTCATAATGCTCGAAATGGGCGCAACTTACGGCGGCAGAAACAACCAGATCTGGGCCCCGTACTACACACTACACAAAATTCTGGCAGGTCTGCTCGACTGCTACGAGGTCGGCGGAAATGAAAAAGCCCTGGAAATCGCCAAGGGCATGGGCATCTGGGTTTACCAGCGCCTGAAGGTTGTGCCCACCTCCACGCGCATCAGTATGTGGAATCGTTACATCGCCGGCGAGTATGGGGGAATGAACGAAGTCATGGCCCGCTTGTATAGAATCACGAGTGATAAGAGATTCCTTGAATGTGCTCAACTGTTCGACAATATCAGCTTCTTCTTCGGTGACGCCGAGCACACGCACGGCCTTGCCAAAAACGTTGACACCATACGCGGAAAGCATGCCAACCAGCACATCCCACAAATTACCGGCTCTCTGGAAACCTATAAAGGCACAAAGGATATTCAGTACTATCAGGTTGCGAAGAACTTCTGGAACATGTGCAAACATTGCTATATGTATAATATCGGCGGCGTGGGCGGTGCCAAAAATCCGAACAATTCCGAGTGCTTTACCGCTCAGCCAAACACACTTTTTACCAACGGCTTTAACAGCGGCGGGCAAAATGAAACCTGTGCCACCTACAACATGCTCAAGCTGAGTCGCCAGCTCTTTATGTTCGACCAGGACGCCAGGTACATGGATTATTACGAGCAGGCCCTTTACAATCATATTCTGGCCTCCGTCGCCGAAAACAATGCCGGAAATACCTACCATGTCCCGCTCAATCCCGGCGCTCAAAGACAGTTCAGTAACGCTAATATGACCGGTTTCACCTGTTGCAACGGTACCGCCCTCGAGAGCAACACAAAGCTCCAGGACTCCATCTACTTTAAGAGCACGGATAACAAAACTCTGTATGTCAATCTCTATGTGCCTTCCACTGTCACCTGGACTGAACGCAACGTGGTTGTTAAGCAGATGACCAATTATCCCTATGACGATAACACCAGGCTGACCATCAAAGGCGGCGGCGCATTTGACATCAAAGTGCGTATTCCGCATTGGGCAATCAAAGGCTTCTTTGTAAAGATTAACGGCAAGGATCAACAGGTTGAAGCAAGGCCCGGCACTTATCTTTCCCTTAGCAGAACCTGGAAAGACGGCGATACCATTGAACTCAAAATGCCGTTCCACTTTTATCTCAGGAAAGTTATGGACAAGCCCAATATCGCCAGCATCTTCTATGGGCCGGTTTTACTGGCGGCTGAAGAACCCACAACCCTGTCCACCTGGCGAGCCGTGTCCTTGGATGCCGGTGACATCGGCGAATCTATCACCGGCGATCCGAGTACTCTGCGTTTTAATATAAATGGTGTCAACTTTAAGCCGTTCTATGAAACATATGACCGTTATTCAGTTTATCTTAATGTCACTCTGGATTAGACCTTGAATGGGCTCGAATCCTCAACCTTCGGATCGACAGTCTCACGTTCGCGCTATAAGCCCTTGTAAACCACAGGCTCGGACTGAAAATCCGTGTGTCGACGGCTCAATTCCACCCCTGCCCATTAGCGATTTTTTCCAAGCCCCGCCCAAAACAGCTAATTTCGCCCTCCCGTTCAGCTCACTCCATCGAAC
>CAYLMG010000025.1:15209-17529 GCA_964384565.1 uncultured Pirellulales bacterium
GCAGAATATTACGAATTATACGTGTATCGGCGCGAGCAGTCCTCCGGAAATGAAGAGACCGAGCTGGTTCAGTTTATAGTCCGGGCATCAGAGAGGGCTAAAACTGAGGTGGGGCTGCCGGTATGGACACCCTATCCGATAATAGACTCGGCTGCGGCTGAGTTTATCGGCGCCCAGCTTCAGATTGTAACTCCCGCCGAATATCCCCTCGGACTTGATATACCCGTCATTGCACGGGTTGAGGACGCATCAGGTAATCGTCTCGGTGTCAACGGCTACGTCACAGCGGTCGAGTTTGAAGATTATCCACTGCAGCTGTTTCGCGGCGTTGGCTCTGCTTTTCTGCCGTCAGCTTCAGAGTCGGGCATTATCTCCTACACAGCTCAAATTCAATCACTCCAGACTCTCAAACAAATTAATATTGAAGCATCCACAACCTGGCAAACGGTCTCTGCGAATATCACTTCGTCTGTCAACTGGGGCCAAGATGCACGAATTCACATTACAGGTGTCGCCGGCGATTTACTGACTATCTCATCGGGCGCTACTTTAACCATAGGAGCAGGAAGTGTAATTATAATCGACCCTGACATTGGAATTGAGGTGCTGGGTCAAATCGTCGTCAACGGTACTTCACAAGAGCCGGTTGTCTTTACTGCTCCCGACAGGGACGACGCCTGGGGAGGCTTTCTTTTCGAGACTGCCTCATCACAGGGTCAGTTTACCGGCGCTATTTTTACTGCCAGCGGCGCCGACCAGGACTGGTTCGATAACAACAAGCCCGGTGACTTTACGCACCACGACGAGGAGTGTCTGTTTTATCTTTCCAACAGTGCACACGTGACCTTGACCGATTGTTATATGGTAGAAAATCACGGCCAAGTGGGACATGGCGAGAGCGGATATTTGACTATGACAGGCTGTCTGGTGCAAAAATTTATTACCTGCGGCCAGTTAACGGAGGGGCCGTAATCGCCGAAGATAGCGCCTTCATCGAGTTCCCCTCAGCGACCGCTTCCTTCGTAGATGCTGACAATGATGCCTTTTACCTTAACGGTGCGGCACATTCTTTTACCGACTGCCTTTTCGGCTGGACACTTGATGACGGAATCGATGCAGGGCAGGGCGCCGCAGGCTCTGTAAATCTCGAAGGCTGCTGGTTCGAATCCTGCTACCATGAAGCCCAGGCCTGGTCGTCTGGTCCAAGATACGGTGATGTTAACAACACCGTCGTCCTTAATTGCGGGCAGGCAATCGAAGCGGGTTATGGCGACCCGTTTATAGATGTAATTAACAGCCTGTGCACCTCTAATGCGGTCGGTGCGCGTTTTGGTGACAACTACGATGACAGAACCTATAATGGCTTTTTGACAGTGACGGACTCGCTTCTTCTTTTTAATGTAAGAGATGTCTGGGGAATGGCCTTTGACAACTGGACCCTGCATCTTTCTCAAATGGATATCCAGGATAATTATCTCAGCGTCGAAAATGAGAATCATCCCAATAATACTCTTTGGGACGCAAATGACCCGAATCACCTGGCTAAGCTTGAGCCGTTTCTTCCGACACCAGCCGGGACTGTAGGAATCGGAATCGCGACGCTCGAAGACACCTATATTCTTGCAGAGATTCCCAATAAAGTTCCCGTACGTTTAAGCACCTTCACTACAAACTTCGTATCAGTCGATTACACTATTTATACCGAGGATGGACTCTATGACAGCGGCTCTTTGGAATTTATTCCCGGCCAGACGGTTAAGCAAATTCAGCTTGATCCGCCGCCCGTCGAGGACCTTAATGAGTTTCTCCGGATTGTCCTGAGCAATCCGGTTAATGCCGAGATAACCAATTTTCAGCAGATAACCTATTTGATTCCTTCGCCGCTGATAATAGAAGGCGACCAGTGGAACTACTTCAAGGGGACCTCCGAGCCGCCGGCTGATTGGAACCAACTCGGATTTACTATCGACGGGTCTTGGCTCTTAGGCGCAACGGGTATCGGATACGAGGCCGACTCAGGCTACGAAGGATGCATCGCTACCAATTTAACTGATATGCAGAATAACTACATCAGCGTCTATGCTCGGAGGGAATTCTTTATCGATGACCCATCTCGATTGACCAGCCTGACATTTTCCATAGACTTCGACGACGGCTACATTGCTTATCTCAACGGGATTCCGGTTGATAGTCAATTCCCGCCGGATCCTGTAGCATATAACGAGCCAGCTACAACGAGTGACCACGAGGCATGCTGTGGAACAAGTGCACCCTCGGGACCATGTCCACCTGAACAGGTTGATTTGAGCGGCTATATAAG
>CAYLMG010000026.1:0-4763 GCA_964384565.1 uncultured Pirellulales bacterium
GTCGGCTGTAACCTGCACTGCAAAAACTGCCAGAACTGGGAGATATCACAGTGTAACCCGGAAGACAGCACCGCTTCTATGCTCGGTCCCGAAAAGATTATCGAGCTCGCCCGGCAATATCGCTGCCCTTCGGTGGCATATACATATACCGACCCGGTTGTCTACTACGAATATACGCTCGAAACCGCAAAGCTTGCAAGAAACAGAAACATGCGCAATGTTCTTGTAACAGCCGGTTACATTAATGAACAGCCCTGGAGGCGCCTTTTAGAATACGTAGATGCAGCCAATATCGACCTCAAGGGAATGACCGACGAATTTTACCGCCGTGTATGCTCGGGAACACTAAAACCTGTTCAGAATGCCCTGGTAGTGGCCAAGGCAAGCGGCATACTCGTTGAGGTAACAAACCTGGTAATACCCACCCTCAATGATAAGCCGGAAGAGATAAGGCAGCTTGCCCGGTGGGTCAAAGAGAATCTCGGCAGTGACACGCCTCTGCACTTTTCCGGTTTTTCTCCACGATATCAGATGGTTCACCTTCCGCAAACCTCACTTAATACGCTTGAGATGGCCCGGAATATCGCGATAAGTGAAGGTCTGGAATATGTCTATATTGGTAACGTTAAAAGCAAGGAAGGTGAGAATACATATTGTCCCGGCTGCGGCAAGCTTCTGATTGAACGCAAAATATATACGATTATACGCAACGAGCTTAAAGACGGAAGCTGTCCTGGGTGCGGCAGGAAGATACACGGAGTATGGAAATGACTCGCAGAATGTTTTTTGCCAAACTGATAAAAACAACGGCAGCAATAATTGCCGGCAGCTGGCTGGTTGTCAAAAAGGCCTCGCCACGAAGATTTACCACAGCCTACAAATCAAGCAAGTACCCGGGCAAAATAAAAAATTTATCGAATATTGAAAAAAATAGTAAATGGAGCGGCTAATTATGAACAGAATATTAAAAATAAACAAGTCCCGCAGACTGTTCTTTATAGTGCTTGTGTTTACAGCTTGTTTTATGATGGTTTTCTGTAAAGGATGTAAAAAGCAAAACTCACCCGCAGTTAAAACAGAAACATCCCAAACCAATGAAACAGAGTTGAAAGAAAAGCAAAAAATCGAAGAGCTGCCAAAAATTGTGATTAAATCTGGAATTGCAGGCTCATGGTATCCGGATGATGCTAAAATTTTAACCGAGCAATTCGTGCAGATTTTCCAAAAAGCCGAAACGAAGCCAACAGAGAGCGTGATTGCACTAATCCTTCCGCACGCAGGATATCAATATTCAGGACAGACGGCGGCGGCGGCTCTTAAAACAACAAACAAAGAGTATAAGAGAATAATTGTAATAGGCCCAAGTCACAGGACGCCAATGTCAAGAATGTTAAGCGTACCGAAGGCAACACACTATCAAACACCACTTGGGCAAGCTCCACTGGATGTTGAATTTATAGATAAGCTTCTCGAATACCCCATATTTCAAAATATACAAAGGGCGCACGGAAGCCCACTTGAAAATGGAGTACAGATAGAGATTCCGCTTCTGCAATATAAATTTCAAAACTTCAGGCTTGTACCGATTCTGGCCGGTGCGTGTTCAGAGAATACCATCAAAAAGGCCGCTGCTATCCTGAAAGGAATGATTGACGAAGATACTCTCGTAATAGCAAGCTCTGACTTCACTCACTACGGCCGGTCATACGGCTATGTACCCTTCACGGAAAACGTGCCGGAAAAAATAAAAGAGCTCGATATGGGAGCTTTTGAGCATATCGCAAAGCTCGACAGTAAAGGCTTTCTTGAATACAGAGACAAAACCGGAGCAACGATATGCGGTTTCGTGCCGATCGCCATACTGCTCGATATGCTGGACAAAGACGCCAAAACCGAACTCGTCAAATACACAACGTCAGGCGAATTATTGGGGGATTTCAGCAATTCGGTAAGTTATCTCTCTGCTGCATTCATCGGCAGATGGCAAAAAGCTGCTGAGACTGAACCACCGGCAATTGAAGGAAAGCTCAGCGAAGACGAAAAAGAAACACTATTGGCTCTGGCTCGAAAGACAATAGTTTATTATCTCGAAAACAAAAAGGTACCTGAGCCGGCGGATTTGGACATCACAATAACCGAACCACTGAAGGTGCAGCGTGCGGCATTTGTAACACTGAAGAAAGACTCAATGCTGCGAGGGTGCATCGGTGACATTCTTCCAAGGCAAAGTTTATACCAATCAGTCATCGCCAATACAATTAATGCCAGTGTGCGAGATTGGCGATTTGCTCCTGTCAGGATATCGGAATGTAATGACATTACGATTGAAATTTCGGCGTTAACGGTACCCAGACCAGTCGCATCGGCAGAGGATATCAGAATCGGCATAGACGGAGTTGTGCTCAGCAAGAACGGCAAATCAGCGGTATTTCTGCCTCAGGTCGCAGAAGAACAGGGCTGGGGACTGCAGGAAACACTGAGCCAACTGTCGCTCAAAGCAGGCCTGCCAGCCGATGCCTGGAAGCAAGGTACCGAATTTTTAGTATTTCAGGCTGAAGTTTTCGGTGAAGAATAATGAGATTTGCCCGCAGATTTCTTATTTTCAGCTACGGTCTTTTTACCATCGCCGCACAAACACTGCTCTTCCGCGAATTTTTAACCAGCTTCGAAGGTAACGACATCAGCGTTGGAATATTTTTTGCATCGTGGTTCCTATGGGTCGGGCTGTCGGCGATTGTAGTCTACAGGCTCCGGGCTTTCACCGAGATTCTGGTGCGCAGAATCGAATTTTTGTTCCTGTGTTATCTACCGGCATTTATCCTTCAATCAGTTTTGATTATCCAGGCACGCCAGATTGCAGGTGCTGAACATTTCGCATTACTGCCGATGCGCACGATAGTACTTCTTTCAATAATCGTCAACGCACCGGTAAGCATTGTCACGGGCATTTTATTTCCCACAGCTTGTCGCTGGGTCCGCCAGGACAAACAGATGGCTGTTTCAAGAGTATATATTCTCGAAGCTGCAGGCAGCTTTGCCGGCGGGCTGGGGGCAACCTTACTTTTGGCTTTCGGAGCAGGCTCTGTAAGGCTGTCTTTTATTATCGCATTTATCGTTGCGCTTTCGGCAGCCTTAGTTCAGCTCGCCAAAATAAGAGAGCAGCTTCCATATACAAGCGAATCCCAAAAATTTAAACGTTTATGGATTAGCCGTTTCGCCGCTCAGATGTTCGTATTTTCTCTGCCGGTTGTTTTGATTCTGGGTCTGGCTAATGGCGTCGACAAAAGTATCAGCCGACACATTCGCTCATTGAAATGGACTCTGCCGGTGTCAAAACAAAGCCCTGTCGGCTCTTTCTATACCGCACAAGCAGAATATCTTTACGGCAGTTATGCCGGCCAATGGATAGTGTATCGACAGGGCAGCTTTATAGAATCGCTGCCGGAGCAAAGCAATACCGGCAAAATAGCAGCTATTACCTTATGCCAAAGGCCTGACGCCGAAAGAATCCTGGTCATCGGCTCAGGATTAGGCCTCTGTCAACAATTTCTCAAGCTCGAACATCTCGAAAAAGTAACGTGGGCACACAACGATAATGAGTACATCCGTAAAATTAACGAGGTCTTACCATCCGAGCTTAAAGTAACCGATACAAGACTTGAACCACTCTCCGGTGACATCCGTGCGTTTCTTGCGAGCAAAAGAGAGGCCTTTGACATCATAATTGTAAATCTGCCGGACGCCACAAGCTCGGCATTGAACAGATATTTCACATATCAGTTTTACCAGCAGGTCAAAGGGTCGCTAAGAGCTGATGGCGTTTTTACAATTCGCATCTCCGGCGGTGAAAATATTATCGGCACAGAACTCGTCAACCTGGGTGCCTCAACAAAATTTACCCTACAAAAAGTATTTTCCAATCTTGAACTTATCCCTGGAGAAGATACGTGGTTTATAGCATCCGACGCCGAAGATATAACCGACAATCCCGGCACGTTAAAGGACAGGTTCTCAAAGATACGAGGTGCAGCTGAAATTCTGCCGCCTGATGCGCTATTTTCGCTTTATCTGCCGGAGCGGGCAGAGAAGGCAATGGCAGCGTATGACAACGCCGATTTACCACAGCGGCTACTGATTAACCGGGATTCGAGACCACTGACACATTTATACAGCCTCTTGCTCACAGCAAAACAGTCAGGTGCGACAGTAACAAAATTTGTAAGGTATCTTGCCTTAGCCGGTCCCCTTGTTTTTTTTGTTCCAATTCTTGTTTTAATGGCTCTTCGCACTTTATATCTTCTCAATGCCAGCGGGAAAGAGAATCAACACAGACCGAGTTTCGACAGCGCCTTTCTTGCATTTAGTGCAGGACTTCTGGGAATTGGAGTTGTTATTGTCCTGATGTACCTTTATCAAACTCGGTTCGGCTCGCTTTATTTGCACATCGGTGTTATCTCTTCTGTTTTTATGCTTGGGATGACTGCTGGTGCAGCATCTATCAGAAGACTGCTGTCAAAGGTAAAAACAAACAAGCTGGAATCGATACTAATTGCTGCCATATCCATTCACACATTACTTCTGGCTGTAATCGCTTACTGGCCTTTCTCACAGTACAGACTTGGATTTGGCGCTACAAGCAGCATATTTGAGCCGATGCACCTGATTTTCGCAGTCGCATTTTTACTTTGCGGCCTTTGCGCCGGCTGTTATTTTCCTATTGCAGCAAGAAAGCTTACTGATGCGGATTTCGAGACTGGCCAGGC
>CAYLMG010000026.1:4863-11242 GCA_964384565.1 uncultured Pirellulales bacterium
ATTGATTTTCAAATTCTCAGCTCCAATGAGACACCACAATATCTTGAGCGTGTTATGTCAAATAAAGAGCTTTATAAGAACCGACAATTGCTTGCCGCTGAGCCGTTTGCCGGCATCAACGTCATAACAGGTGCTACAATTAGTTACAAAGCTATAACCTCAGCACTGCAATTATCAACGAATAGATTCTTTGATAAGGTTATCGCTAAAGAGCCACAAATTGCCGGCAAAGAAAAAACCGTTTGGCTTGCATATGACAAGGCAGGAATATATCTTATCGTTGCATGTATTATCAGCCTGACTGTAATCTATTTTGGAGGATTCTGGAGCAGATTTTTCGTTTTGTGCTTCAATCTCGTAATAGGAGGTTTACTACTAAACTGCCAGTATTCGAGCTGGCAGGCTACAACATTATTATCGATAAAGCTACCCGCGCCGGGCTTGTCCGGAGCATTTCTGCTGACTGTAGCAATACCGGCTGTTGTGCTAATTTTCGGCAACATTTATTGTGGATACCTCTGCCCGTTTGGAGCATTGCAGGAGCTTATCAGCTATCTAAGACCAAAAAAAATGAGACCTTTGATACCGGCAGAAACACTTCGAACAGCCTCCTTTTTCAAGTATATAATTCTTTTTATCATTATCACTGCCTTCTTTATCTGGCGCAAACAGGACACGCTCAAAACGGATGTGCTTATCGGTATATTCTCCGCTCAGGATGGTGTCTTACTTCTTGTGTTTTCCATTATAGCCATTGCAGGAGCATTTTTTTATACACGCTTCTGGTGTCGTTATTTGTGTCCAGCAGGTGCTTTTCTTGCACTGCTCAACAGAGCAGCATTTCTAAAAAAATACCTGCCGGCAAAAAGATACGGCAGATGCGATTTCGGCCTTACAGCCGCAGAACACTCCGACTGCATACATTGTGACAGATGTCGCTACGTAATTAACGTACCAAGAGAGAAGGCATCTTCAAGTGACACTGACTCAATAAATCAGCCCCTGGCCCGTTATTTTCTGCCTATCGTGGTCGCCGCAACGATATTTTTGTCAGCTGCTACAATAAAAATAGCTTTAAAGAATATACCCGAAAGCTACAGTCCACCAAAAACAACAATCTCAGCAGGCATAGGCCGGGCCAGGGATGTGGACATAGAGCAAATTCGTAAAATGATAAAAGAAAATAAACTCTCAGACAAAGAAGCCGAATACTACAGAAAAATTGAATGAAGTTGAAAGACAGTTTTGTAAAAAAATACTAACGACGAAAATAACTAATCAGCCACATAATCAGAGTGAGGATAATGGAGATAATGACACAGCTTGCCAGTGGAAAGTAAAATTTCCAGTTCTTAGAGCCAACCTCCAGGTCACCGGGTAATCTAAACAATCCGAATCGTCCCAGTATTAATACCAGGCTGCCAACGAGAACAATAAATAACCCGGCAATAATTAACCACTTACCGAATTGTTGCGGCCCAAAATCCACAGGCATTCACAATACCACCAAATATCCGAATCCGCATAAAGTCATACCGGCTGAGAAACAATCAAATCCGTAATTATAATTATTATAGTGCAGTATTTTAATTAGAGATACAAGAAATCTTAAGAAGTATAAAAAAAACCAGCGTTCGGAACGGCTCACATATACAACACTCACATCCGAAGCCCGGCTTATGATGACCAAATATTTCAAAAAAAGACACAGATGAAAAACACTTCTGTAAAGTGTATTACCAACTGTGCCTTCGGCTTGCAGGCCTAAATCCTGCACGACAAGGCGACATACACGCCGTTGTGAGCCCCCATTTTATCCTAAACATTTCTTCCTTATCGGGATATTTAATTGTCTGCATTAACTTTTTTTCGTTTTTTAACGATTTCCTCGAGTTTTATCCGCATCTTTCCCAATTCTTTCGATTTGAAGGCCGTCTTTGTCTTTTCAAGCACTTTTATTGTCTCTTCAACAGCATTATCAAGCTCGGCGAGTTTCGGGCAATTCAACAAATGGCATACGGGCGAGTTTACATTCTCGGAAGCTGTTTCTATGGAAACGTTTCTGATATCTATCAAAGCACTGTTAATATTAGCAAATGTTAAATCAATAAACTCCCTGGCAGACGCTGAAAACAAATTTGTACTACCGCTTTTCAGGACCTTTTCCAGATTACCCAGGCCTTGCTGCCAATATTGAAGACGCTTTTTTGCATTCACCACGGCCCTGCAAAGCCGGGTTTTTACAACAGCTTTTTTAACGTGCTCCAACAGCTCCTTAAAATTAAGAGGTTTTACAAGATATGCGGCCACCGGTAACTGTATAGCCTTTATTGCAGAGCTTTGGGAAGGATATCCTGTTACGAGAATAGCCGACATACCCTCGGCAAGTTTGGGTAAATCCCGAATCAATTCGAGGTTTGGATTGCCGGGCATCCTGATATCAGCAATAAGAAGGTCGTATTCATTGTGTTTTAATTTCTCGACTCCGGACTCGGAGTCCGGCACACAATTGCAGTAATACCCTTCTTTTCGCAACAAATCTGCAGTTGACTGCAAAAATGTTTTTTCATCATCGGCAATTAGTATTCTTCCCGATTCACCCATTTTCAGACTCCGCATTCTTGTTCTTAAGAGGAATATTAATTGTGAAAGTAGTCCCCTTTCCTACCCGGCTTTGAACAATTACTTCTCCGCCTATTGCATCGACGATATTCTTACAGACCGAAAGTCCCAATCCAAGGCTTCTTTCGGCATCATCGCGCTTACTCGTAAAAAAAGGCTCAAAAATCTTTTCCCGTATGTCTTCTGCAATACCAACCCCGCTGTCAATAACTTTCATACTTAAGACATCTTCGCAAATTCCCGCTGTTACTTTAACTATACTATGAGAGTGCGAGGCTTCTATTGCATTCTGGATAATATTAAACAATACCTGCCTTAATAATCCATCAGGTAATCTTACAACAATTCCGTCATCAATGTCAATATTGATATTGACTTTATGCTCTTCGCTCGCAACTTTCAGCAAAGCAACGACATCCACAATAGCCTCACAAAGGCGAAAATCACTTTCTAACGCCTGCACAGGTCCGTATAAATCATACATCTGGCGGACGATATCGCTGACCCGCACAATCTCCTTTTCAATCAAATCCACATATTTGTAATATGAATGATTATCAGGTATAGAATCCTTTATCAGAAGAAATGAGTTTTTAATACCTGCCAGCGGATTATTAATCTCGTGTGCTATCCTCGCCGCCAGTCTGCCGACTGCTGCGAGTTTTTCACTCTCATGAAGCATCTCTTCCTTACGCTTGCGCTCGGCAATTTCTGATTCCAATTGCTTATTAGCCTTTAACAATTCAGCGGTCCTTTCTTTGACCCTTTTTTCTAACTCATCGTGCGCCTTCTGCAGCGCTTGCTCGGCCCTTCTGCGGTCGGTGATATCCCTGACAAAAACAGAGATGCCTCTCTTGGTAGGATACGCGTGAATTCCGAAAACGAAGTTCTTATCTCCGAGTCGGTACTCGTTTACGAAACTTGTTGACCGCTGCGTCTTCAACACCTTTTGATATACAGCAATAGCTCTTTTTGTGTCTTCGTTATCCGGGAAAACCTCAAAGATGGATTTACCAATAGCATCCTTCACCTTAATCCCTGTAAGTTTTTCAGACGCTTTATTCCAATAAGAGTATTTTAAGTTTTCATCCATCGCAAAAAAAACATCCGTGATGCTGTTGGCAAGCTCTCTATAGTTCTCCTCGCTCCTGCGCAGCGCCTCCTCCGCCTTCTTGCGCTCGGTAATGTCTGAAAACGCACCATATGCATAAAGTATGTCGTCCTTCTCACTAATGTTGCCCGCTACGTCATGTAACCAGATCCAATTACCGTCTCTTCTCTGAATTCTGTATTCAACGTCATATTTTTCACCTTTGGTAAACAATCCATCAAATGCCATTTTGACTTTTTCTCTATCGTTCGGGTGCACTCTGGCGAACCACAGCTCATCCCCTTTATTATATATCTCTTCAGGAGCATATCCATATACTCCCTCTATATTGGGGCTTATAAAAATCGTATTCCCATCCTGGTCAGATTTCCAGGAAACAGACGGTATGTTTTCAATGAGGGAACGATATCTCTCTTCACTCTCCTGCAACTGTTTATTAGCAGCTTTTAGCTTCCGGCTCGCAGCTATTAACTGTTGCTCTTCCGCTTTTAGTTGTTGATGTGCAGCCTCCAATTGCTGATTTACCCGGCGCAATTGTTCACTTTCAACAGCCTTATTTTCAAAATGACTGTCACTTTTCTCATCCATTTCGGCGCCTTTCTAACAAATTACATCATTTCCTTTATTTTTAGAAATCGCTTTTAACCAACAGATGTCCATAATAGCTTGCTTCCCGAATCTCCATCTGTATAAGACACAGTACCTCTCTCAATATCAAAATCAACTCCTTTTCTTTCCACCACTCCCAGAACCGCAGCTTTAATGACAATGCGTTTTGTCTTAAAATCCCTATAACAGATTCGATATTAGCCCGACAAATTTCATCATCCGCCTTCTTCAAGACATTTCCTGCACCCACAATACAAACCTCAATATCTTCCTTTTTAGTCCCCTTGCTGATTAATCCGCTCTGGATTTTTTTTATGGCATAAAAGCGACCCCTGATTTCATCAAACGACACTTATCTTTAATATCACTTCTCGATACAACTATTTGCTATTCAATCATCGTCTCCGGAGCTCACCGAAATAATTATATATTATTCTTATCCGACTCCCAGAAGATTCCTGCAGTGATATATGGTACAAAAAAAAGGCTGGCAATTATAAGCCAGCCTTTTTCTTAATATATAAAAATTTCATCTATTTAGAAACTATACTTCACCGCCAGGCTGACCCATGTCTCATCTTTATCATCATTGACCGAATCATCGAACGTAATCTGGTGATAAACACCCGGAGTGAATGCAAAACTGTTTCCAAGGTCAAAATCCGTCGAAATACCCAATACCATATTTGACCAGTCCTGGTCAACGTTCCGGCCGTCAGGCCCGACTCCGTCGTTATATATAAACTCTGAATGCAGTTTGACTATCTGCTCTTTTCCTGTTATCGGGCAGTCCATCGGCAGACCATAATCAAGCATAAAGATATGCGCGAATCCGGATGCTGTCCCTCCGGATGGTGAAGCTGCTCCAACAAGCGTCCCACTGTTCGCAGGCCAAAGCTTGACAAGAACGTAAGTCGGCACAAGTCTCTCTACAGGTAATATGTTCGGAAATGAAAATATGCCGTGTATCTCCTGAAGGTCTAAACTGCCGTTGATCGCATGAGAGCCAGTGGGATTATAAGCCCTGTGACTGCTAAGGTCGGGATAATTATAATACATATAACCAAACCTGTAATTTATCGCATAAGGCTCATCTGCAAATGCACTATTCTGATAGTAAACCATATAATCCCAGCGCTCCGCAAGCTCGTACTCCGATGAATTGGCCCTGTGGGCTGTAACATTTATCCCAAAGCCGGTTCCAAACAAATCCAGGTCAACAAAAGGATGGATAGCACTTTTATCACCATAGACGTCGAAGCCGCGCCAGATATACTTGCTGTCATAGGTAACACCGATGGAGCCGTGCAGATCTTCCGCAAGAGCCGACACAAAACCGCCTGCACACAACAAAATCAAAACACTCAATAAAATAACTTTTTTCATATTCAGCTCTCCTTAAAAATTCATACTAAAGATTCCACTCTATTTATACATAAAAGCAATACCTTAAAACTCCCCCCCAGATTGCTAAAAGTGTAGCAGGGTGCGAAGATAAGTCAAACAAAAAAAAATTTTTTGAATTTTTTTTTATATGATAACTACCACCCCCGCAAAATACCGTTAAAAGCTGTATCTGACAGCCGTATAAATATTCGTATTATCCTCGAACTGACCAAAAAACGTGTGAGGATAATCGCCAAAAAATATATTAACTCCGGCTTCGACCGCCAGATTATCACTTACTTTGTAGTGAACGTTCGGACGCATATGAACATCTTTATCCGTCGGTGAAAAGTAAGTAAACACAGAAAGGCGAAGATTCTGATTTAACAGAAGCTTTGTTAAACGCAGCGTCAGAAGACCTCTATACTCATCCCTTGCAGGCCCGGAGACAAGATTTGCCTTATATCGGCTGAAATTCAGCATCTGCTCGACATAATATTGAACACCAGCCGTGAAATCTTTGCCTACCTCCTGACTATAACCGGCAAGATACCTCAACTCGGAATTATTAATAAGAGGATTTTTCCCGCTCTCGTCATCTTCGGACTGATAATAGCCGAATTCAAGATTGCCGATTCCTCTGCCGACGGC
>CAYLMG010000026.1:11342-17295 GCA_964384565.1 uncultured Pirellulales bacterium
ATGAAAAATGACTGCCAGTCCTTGGGAAAAAGGTCATTTATAAAAATCAAATCACCGGTGCCCCAGGTCAGAATCTGTCTGCCGACTTTTAAGTCCATAAAGTCAAACGGCCTTGTGAACAGCCACGCCTCGCGCAACTGAAAATCAGCCTGCTCGGTGACCAGGTCACCGAAAATATCACCTTTAACCTTCAAATCACCCCAGTCTAAGTACGACGCCAAATCTATTTGCAGCCGATTTTCCATAATCGACATATCTTTTTCATATTTGTCTTTCCGCAGCCGATACCCGGAGCGCATCTCATAAAACCCGTGTATCTCTATATCTAATTTGGGCAAAAAAGACTCCGATTCACCAGCAACACAAAGTGACAGGGGCAAAAAAATTAAAAAAACAAGTGCGATTACTTTCCTGTCGAGCCTGTTCATCTTATTGCCTCTCTCGGCGGCCGGCGAAGGTAACGCTCGGTGAAAATATCTTCAAGATTAATATCATACTTTACCTCGCTGAACTCCATCTCAGTCTTTCCGCCTGTATCGAGATTCTTGACAACCGATTTAACAACAGTCGGATAATTTTGTATTGTCTCTACTTTCTCGGATTCTATCACGCGATAGAGCTTATCGTTTTTGTTATAGAATTCCATCTTCATCGGCACAAAGTTCCGGCGGCAAATCCACACATCATAATAATTAAACTCCACGGTCTCAGCCTTTTTAGGCACGTTTCTTACGATGTAATGTTCATCGGTTGTTTTTACAAGCTGGTGTGTGTCGTCGGCAAGATTTCTTCCCGAAACATCCTCATACAAGAAGTCCGAGCCAACAAAGCTGGTCCTCTTGTCACTGGCAGCGATTCTTTTTACAAGGTCAAGTGCAGGCAGATACAGCCAGCGGTCGTCATCTTTATTCGGAGCAGCGTGTTTATGCACAAGATAAACCATCTTGCGAACATCGACCGGCTTGATAAAGTAAACAAAATACTTCTGGTCGCCGCCGTCATTAACATCCGACCTGAGAATAATAAATTCCCTGTTTCGCTGCTGTCCCTTAGAATCGGTAATGGTCATATTAACCTTCGCCTTGCCATCCTTTCCCTGATAATAGGCAACGATATTGGCTTTGTTGACAATAATGTTAACATCCGTAATTGCTTCAGAAACGTCTTTTTCCTGTTCAGGCTTGTTGGAATCATCCGCAGCACAAACAACACTTAAAGCCAATATAATTAAAATAGTAGCAACCTTTCTCATATCACACCTCACTTTCGTTTTTCTCAGTTCTTTTACATGCCCTTCTGCGTGACATTATTCCACATATAAGAGCCATCAAGGGCACTATTATTATACTTATCCAGGCCAGCTTGCCGAAACCGAGCTGCCAGTACTGATGCAGATTTATGGCAATAAGAATAACCGCAACCGCTGAGATAATCAAACACAAGCCGCAATTGCAGGCCGGCGATACCGGCTCCGCCTCAGGTGCGAAAAGCCGCTTTTCAAAAAGCTTCAACAACGCGGCCAATACAAGCAACGTCACCAGCCCGCTCAATGCCATTATTGCACATAAAAATATTCCGACCGTCTTATAAGGCACAAGCGGTGCAGCCAGCAAAGGCAAAAACCCGATAGCAATAACAAGGACATTTCTGCTAATCGCCCTGGCGGGGCCGCCAAACATAACCGACGCGCTTTCTTTCCAGGAACCAAACTTTTTGTAACTTTCTCGCGCCCTTTCCAAAAAATGTATCGCAAAATCAACAGCCATACCCAGCGTCAATGCGCTCAGCACCGCTACAGGCATATCATAATCCTTTCCCAGAATGCCGATTATCCCATAAATCAGAAGTATGGTAAGTGACAGAGGCGCCATACAAACAATACCCCAAAGGGCCGAGCGAAACAGAATAGCCATCATAATAAAAACAACTACAAAGCTGCCGAGAAAACTCTGCAGCATGCCCCAGACCATTTTTTCCTGCCATTCCACATTTATATAAGTCAGACCCGCCCAGTTATATCTAAACCGTACGGGCGTTTTGTTTTCAGCAAAAAACTTATCAACCTGCCTCACAACTTTCTGCATATCACTATTGTCACCGCTTGTAAGCTGCAGCCAGATATTGGTGTGCATATAATCATAGGTAACGAAATGCCACAAATACCACGGCTTATGTCCGCCCTGAAACTGAAATAGACATTCGCCGATTACCCGAGCCGAATCAGGTATCCTGTAATTTTCCTTTTGGCCGTCGGTAAGCTCCTGATGCACCTTTTTAACAATATCAGCAACCGATGTGCTTTTGCCGACAAGGCCTCTGCTTTGCAAATATCCCTGTAGCTCTGAAATATATTTTAGAACATCGGGCTGTTTGAAAATCTTGAGCTTCTCAGCCTGCATCTCACAAAAAGTTGAAATCTCATACCAGAGGTCCAATTCCTTATCTTCCGCCTTCGCAATATTCTCGTCAACAATCTCCGTCATTTTCTCAATCAATTTTTCCCTCGTTTCAAATCTTAAATCTTCAGCCAGAAGCTGCTTGTCCAATCTGTCGACAGCCTCAAGGGCATTCGGAAACTCCGTCTCCAGCTCGGCCGCCATATCAAGCAGCTCACTGCGAACTAAGTAAATGTACTCAGTTATATTGCCTCCTTCGGCCTCGTCGGATTCGATAACAAGATAAGCCATATAAGTGCCGCCGAAATGACTGTTCAATACCCTGTCAGCCTGGCGAATAGGATGACTCTTTGAGAACCACTTCACGGGATTATCGTTTATATTGATTCTTGTAATACCGTAAACAGCAGCCACAATAATCACCGCTAAACCTGCCAGAATCGGCTTGGCTTTCGCATAAGTAAATAATCCAGCTTGGCGTAATATTTTCGTCAGCCAGGATTGGTTTTCCTCGTGGACAGCTTTTCTGCCGAAATTCTCAAGAGACTTTTCGCTTATCAACATTACGTAAGCAGGCACAAATGTAACCGTAAAAAACCAGGCAATCATTATACCGACAGCAACAAATATTCCGAAAACCTGTACCGGCGGAATCGGTGTCAGCGCCAGCGAGGCAAAACCAGCAGCCGACGTAAGAGATGTATACAGCATCGGCGTAAACAAATGACCCATAACCTCAAGTATTGTCTCTTTGCGACCTTTCTGGCTCGTATAAAGGTCGAAAAACTCGGACAGTATATGAACCGAATCCACAACTGCTATTGGCATAAGGAAAATTGGTATCATAGAGCTCATAATATGTACGGGGAAACCAAAGCCGATTAAAAGCCCCATAGTGCAAACCACGGAAACAATTGCAATAATCATCGGTGAAATAATCAAAACCAGCTTGCGAAAGAAAAACAGCATCAGCAGAAAAATTACCGCCATCGCCAGCGGAGCAGAGACAGCCATTTGCACGAACATCTCCACACCGAAGGTATCCTCCGCAACCGGCAGACCTGTAATATAATATTTTTCATCGCCTTCGAACTCGCTGACTTTCTCTCTGAGCTGTTTATATACCTTGTAGCTTAAATCCTTGCTTGTCAGCGGCAGATATAGACAGACTGCCTGCCCATCCTCTGAGATAAGCGAATTCACAAACAAAGGATTGGCCATCGCTTTTCTTCCGACTTCCGCAGCTTCCGTCTCTGTCTTCGGCGCAGAGCGCATTAACCAATCAAGTTCAATCTGGCCGGCACCTGCCTGTGTTATGTCATCGACCGTCGAAGGAGCCATCAAATCAATCTCGATAACGCCAATGAGTCTTTCAGGTTCCTCTTTATCAGGCCAGCGAAGTGTTTTGGCAAATTCAGTTAATTCATAAATCCTGGATAATGATGAAGGATTAAAAACACCGTTCGCATCCTTATCATTAACTATGCCGACAACCACAATGTCATTCAGATTAAACTTCTCTTTGGTCTGGTTGTGAAAAATCCTGACAGCTTCCTTTTCTGAGAGCATATTTTCAGGGTCGGTGTCGACTTTAATAAGAGGTATGAACGCCGCCAGTACCAGCGTAAAAACAACCATCACGGCAATGATTAATCTATAGTGCCTTATGGAAAATCCCACTATTGTATGCTTAAAACTCATTTTTCATTCCTCTTTTCATTCATCCGGCAATCTCTGAACTTCGCTGTTTCATTTATTACCTTCTGTATATCAACGCTTAATATTGAGGCATAAGCAATAAACACTTTAAGCCACACAACAGCACATTATTAAGCTTCAATCCACCCTGCTTTTCAAGATTTTTTTTAGTGTTTTAACCAAAGCTTTCAAGATAAAGCATGTAACAAATACCGTTAATAGAAAACCAACATCTTAGCCTTAAATATAATTTTTTTTACAAACGAAATAAAGTCGCCGTTGATTCATACCGATAACATAATTTTGTGGAAAATAAAAACGTTTCACACGCTTGAAACGAATGCTCGGGACAACAAAATGCTCACAAAATTTCGTAAAGTTACCGGAAACAAGCATAAAATCTTGGCTGTTCTTGACACCGATTCTATCGCTGTCACAGCGAAGCAGATGTGGCAAAAAAAAATCGGCTGCCTGCTAATAAACAACAAGGAAGGCAAACTTATCGGAATTGTCACAGAACGTGACATTGTCAGAGCCTTGGCCGCCGGTATGGACATTGAAAAAACTCCCGTCGCAGATATTATGACAAAACAGGTTATTTCCTACCCTCCTGATACAAACCCCAGAAAAGCACGTGAAATTATGGTCGCAAATCATATCCGCCATCTGCCTATCGCCGATGGTGATATCGCAATGGGTATGTTCTCTATTCGGGATGTTACGCAGCATCAGATCCTCGAAGACCGATTGGCTGCCGAGAAAGTTTTAATGATGTCCGCTTGCCTGAAAAGTATCGACATGGAGCAGGTAATCGAAAACATCACAACCGAAGTGCCTAAACTCTTCGGAGCCCAAAGGTGCGTCCTATATTTGTCTCTGAAGCCTTCAGCCCTAAAGACAGGACCATTTGTCAGTCGCAAAATCTGCCCCTGCCCACATGAACATCTCGAAAAACAAATAAACAAACCCGAATCGGCCGATGCAGGTGTATTCCTTCAGAGTGACACACCTCAAAATTGTCGCAACACAGGTGCAAAATGTCCCCGCCTGCTGATTCCACTTTCAATTGCAGGTGAAAAAAAATCAAAAAATAAAAAAGGTCCGCACCAGGGCTACTTGTGTATGTGCAGTCTTGATGTTCTCCAAGCCGCAAACACTGATGTTCTCAATTATAAGGTCAAATTAGTAAAGGAAACACTCATTGCACATCTGACAAACGCCTGGCAATATCACAATGCACGCACCGCTTCCCTGGTCGATGAACTGACAAAAACAGGGTCGAGAAAATTCTTCGAAGACAAACTGCACGATGAGTGTATCAGAGCACAGCGTTACAACCGTCCTTTTTCCACAGCAATTATAGACATAGATAATTTCAAGACCATAAACGATACGCTCGGACACGCCGCTGGGGACGAAGCCCTCAAAAAAGTGGCCGACTGTATGAACAAAAATAAAAGAACTATAGACATAATGGCCCGCTACGGGGGCGATGAATTCGTAATAATTATGCCTGAAACAACAGCCTCAGATGCAGCCAAAGTGATGGAAAGACTCAGGACTAAAGTGCAACAAATCGAAAACAACAACCACATAACTATTAGCTGCGGTATAGCCGAAAGACTGCCACAGGATGAAGATTCAGGCAGGCAGCTTATGCAAAGAGCCGACCTGACACTTTACGAAGCGAAACGAGCAGGCCGAAACTGTGTAAAAATATGGGACAAAACAATGCCGAACCTGCAGAACCCGAATAACATCGAAACCAGAGAATGCAGGCAACTGCAAGGAAGTGCATAAGTGAATAACAAAGCCAATTATGGGAAAAACGAAGCCAATTTTGGGCTAAAATTGGGTTC